>NZ_CP045350.1:2400000-2769335 GCF_009363415.1 Vibrio aquimaris
GTACCACGATGGATTTGAACCGCTTCGCGAATCACATTACGGTCACCAATTACAACCGTCGTTGCTTCACCACCATATTTCTTATCCTGATTTTCTTCACCGATAACCGCATGAGGAAAAACACGATTATCTTTGCCTATCTTAGTGTGACCTTTGATCACCACATGGGACATTATCTCTGTCCCTTCACCAATTTCAATCTTGCCTGAGATATAGGTAAAAGGCCCTACGGTGACGTTAGCAGCGATGCTTACATCACCTTCAAGGACAGCAGATGGATGAACCTTAGCTGTTTCATGAATCATATTAAAATTCTCGACGTGCGCACTTTAGCTCAGCGGAACAAACTACTTCACCATCCACTTTTGCAACACCGTTAAAAGCAGCAATTCCGCGGCGCTCTTTAACAAACTCAACTTCGATTACAAGCTGATCACCCGGAGTCACAGGCTTACGGAACTTAGCACCATCTACACTCGCAAAGTAGTACAGCTCATTCTCCGAAGGGGCGCCAAAAGATTTAAACGCAAGTAATCCAGTCGCTTGAGCCATAGCCTCTAGAATTAAAACCCCTGGAAACACAGGCAGCTGAGGGAAATGACCGGTAAACTGAGGCTCGTTCACTGAGACATTTTTAATTGCAGTCAGATATTTTTCCTCTTGGAAATCAATCACACGATCAATCAGCAGAAAAGGGTAACGATGAGGCAAGAGTTCTTGGATTTCAGTGATGTTCATCGTTTTGTTTTCAGTAGTCAAAGTCATTTTCCTATATTAAATGCTAAATTAACTGGCAGGCATTATAACCGAGTCATCTTGATAAGCTAGGCATGCGCTCTTATAGAAAGTAGTATCAGCTAACTATCATTAAAATTTTAAAAGACCCGCAAAGCGAGCCTTTTAGAATCTATTAGCGCTTAAGCATCTTGTTCAGTTTCTAACTGCTTTTCAACAGCCTTGAGTCGTTTGTTCATATCATCGATACGATGGACTCGAGCCGCCGTTTTGCGCCATTCTTTATTGGGTTGCAACGGAATACCTGAAGAGTACATTCCCTTTTCATCAATACTGCGCATCACCATCCCCATACCGGTAATAGTGACACCGTCAGCAATTTCAATATGGCCGTTTAATACGCTTGCACCACCAATCATGCAATACTTACCTATGGTAGTACTGCCAGCAACAATAGTACCACCAGCCATAGCTGTGCCATATCCGATGTGTACATTATGCGCTATCTGCATCTGGTTATCGATGATCACATTATCTTCGATAATGGTATCTTCTAAAGCACCACGATCTATTGTGGTACACGATCCTATTTCGACCCGATTACCAATTTTAACCGTTCCAAGCTGAGGAATTTTTATCCATTCACCTTTTTCATTCGCATAACCAAAGCCATCAGCACCGATGACAGTGTTAGCATGTATAAGGCAGTCAGAACCGATAACCACTTGGTGATAGATACTCACGTTTGACCATAATTGAGTGTTGGCGCCAATTTGAGCATCTTTCCCAATAAAACAACCTGCACCAATCACTACATTTTCAGCTAGGCGAACGCCACTTTCTATCACAGCATTCGCGCCAATCGATACGTCTTCAGCAATGTCCACATCATCAGCAATAATGGCGGATGATGCTATGCCTTCAGCTGATGCTGGTGTTGTATCTAAGGCTTGAGCAACTTTAGCAAAGGCAACATATGGGTCTTCGACCACCAAGACATTCCCTGCACACATTTCTCGTTGCGCATCTTTTACCATAACGACTGTCGCGTTGCAGTCTGCAAGGTGCTTTGCGTATTTAGGGTTAGACAGGAAAGTAACATCTCCTTCCTGCGCTTTTTCCATTGGGGAAACCATACTAACAAGCGCTTGCTCGTCACCGTATAGTTCTCCACCAGTTATTGTTGCCAGTTCGGCTAAAGTAAGAGTTGCCATAGTCAGTTACTTAAATGTTTTAATGACTTTTTCAGAAATATTATATTCAGGTTTACCGTATTGCATGGTTTGAATATCTACAACGATATCGTAACCTTCTTTTTCTGCAACTTTCTTCACAGCGTCCTGAATTACCTTAAATAGCTTCTGCTTTTCTTCTGCTTCGCGGCGAGCTGATGCTTTTTCTAGAGCTTGCCCTTTAATTTTGTATTTACTGTCTAGTTGAGCAATTTCTACACGCAGTTTTTCAACTTCTTCAGGACCAAGCAGCTCACCATCACGCTTCAACTTCTCAATTTTTGTTTTAGCTTCAGCTTGGATTGACTTCAGCTCGTCTGCTTTATCTTTAAACTCTTCCTGCATTTTTTGCAGTACGACTTCGCGTTGAGGAAGAGCCTGGAAGACTTGAGCTGTATTGATATAACCAATCTTTTGTGTGCTTCCTGCCGCATTAGCAACAAACGAAGACGTCAATAACATTAGGCTAAGACCAGCTACTTTAATCATTTTTTTCACTTTATATTCCTCAATATTTAGAAGGTTCTTCCAATTGTGAAAGTGAAGAACTCTTCATCATCACCTTCGTAAATCTCTATCGGTTTTGCTACCGAAAATACCAAAGGCCCCATTGGTGACATCCATTGCAGGGCCGCACCATATGACGCTCGATAATTTGTAGGATCTGAGTAATCATCATACATAGGATCACTTACCCCTTCGCGATATCTAAACTCAGTATCCCAGACACTGGCTGCATCAATAAATAAGCTAGTACGAATTTGACTCCTAGCCTCATCAGATGCAAATGGTGTCGGGACAATTAGCTCCATACTTGCTGTCGCTATAGCATTACCACCCACAGAGTCGTCTGTCACATCAACGCAGCCATTGTTTCCGCACGCTCCAGATGTGTTCGTATAAACTGCTTTAGGTCCTGCAGAGCGTGAGCTAAAGCCTCGTAAAGACGTAAAGCCACCTGCATAATAGTTTTCATAAAATGGGAAGAGATTATCATTCCCATCGGTTTTGCCATACCCATTACCGTAGCCAAGTCTACCGCGCATGAGCAAAGTAAAATCATGTTGTTTCGTTAATGGGAAATACTGTCGTACTTCATAATCAAGTTTAAAATATTGAGCATCTGAACCTGGTACTGTCACTTTTGCCGATGCCCGCTGGTAATTACCTGCGGTTGGAAAGAAACCTCGGTTAAGGTTACTTCTAATCCAAGCGGTAGTGATATCAAAATCATTGGTTAAAATATCACCATCTGGTTGACCGATACTTTCTGCAAACAGCTGAGCCTGATCATAAGTTGGAACATTACCAATCTTGTTATGAGTGTACCCCACACCAAACTGTAACTTAGTCAATTCATTGATAGGAAAGCCCCAAGTCAAACTTGTGCCATAACTTTCATTGGTATAGTCGATAATCCCAGCATCTGAAGCTTCGAAGGTGTTGTAGAATATTTTCCCACCTAGGCTAACACCATCTAGATTCCAATAAGGATCGTTATAATCAAGACTTACGTTCTGCTGGTAATCGTTCATCATTGCACTAATGCCAACTCGATTACCTGAACCTAAAAAGTTATCTTGCTGTAAACCAACTTGGAAGCTCACACCCGATTCGGTACCATAACCGATACCAAAATTGACACTACCTGAGTTTGCTTCTTTAACATTGTAAACGAGGTCAACCTGATCATCGCTTCCCGGTACTCGAACTGTCTGTACATCGACGGTTTCAAAATAGCCTAAGCGATTAAGGCGTTTTTTGCCCGTTTCAATCGACTTCGAGTTTAACCAGCCACCTTCCATTTGACGCATTTCTCGTCGCAAGACTTCATCTTTGGTCGCATTGTTGCCAACAAAGCGTATATCACGGACATAAATTCGCTTACCCGCTTCGACGTTGACAACTAAAGAAACCTGTTGATTCTCATCGTCAAACTCAGGGATAGTACGAACTTTAGGGTACGCATATCCCGCCTCACCAAGCACGCGCTTAACCCCTTCTTCCAAACTCGTTACTTTAGAACCGTTATAAACATCTCCGCTGACAAAAGGTACCAGAGCTTCAAACTCTGCTTCTCTTCCTATCAACTCACCGCGAAATTTGACATCCTTAACTGTGTAAGGCAGTCCTTCATTCACGGCGAGTGTGATATAAACGCCTTTTTTGTCGGGAGAAATCGCAACCTGTGTCGAATCAAGCTTAAATTTTAGGTAACCACGATCTAGATAGTAAGACTTTAAAGCCTCAAGATCGCCTGCCAGAACTTGTTTTTGGTACTTATCGTCTGATAAAAAATTCCACCAAGACACATCAACATTCAGGTTAAATCTGCTGAGTAGATCCTCATCAGAAAATGCCTTATTACCTAAAAAGTTAATTTGCTGTATTTTGGCTGATACACCTTCCGAGAATACAAATTTAAGATCCGAACGATTACGGGGCAAAGGGGTCACAACAGCTTTTACTGTCGCATTATATTTTCCGACGCTATAGTAGAAGTCTTCTAGGCCCTTCTCAATATTTGACAAAGTCGTTCGATCAAGAGCTTCACCAACTCTAACTCCTGATGCATCAAGATTCTGTTGTAACTGTTCCTCTTTTATTGCTTTGTTACCAGAAAATGAAATGCTGGCAATGGTAGGACGCTCTTTTACCTGTACAAGGAGTTGATTACCATCCCGTAATACTTTGATATCTTCGAAATTTCCTGATGCGTATAGTGCCCTTATAATTTCAGATACATCTTGAGCATCGACCGTATCTCCGACACGAACTGGCATCTTTAACAAAGCTGCACCAAGTGCAACACGCTGTAATCCATCGATTTGGATATCTTCTACAACAAAGTTTTCGGCTCCATTTGCAGCGACGCTCGTTGCCAATAGCGTTGCAAACAGAATTTTATTCATCGCCATATTTGTTTTAGTTATTCCTTATTACAACCTTTGCCCGACTATAAACGAGCAAAATCATTAAATATTGCCAATGCCATGAGAGAAAAAATAATCGCTCCGCCAATACGGTAGCCCATATCTTGAACCCGCTCAGGAACTGGACGTCTGGTCACCGCTTCAACGGCAAAAAACATTAAGTGTCCGCCGTCTAACATGGGTAGGGGCACAAGGTTGATAATACCTAAATTAACACTAATCAAAGCTAAGAAACCAAGAAAATATACCAAGCCGTAATCAGCTGTCGTACCCGCACCTTTTGCAATTGAAATAGGCCCACTGAGATTATTTAAACCCACATCTCCAACAATTAATTTTTTCAACATACTGATAGTCAGACCTATCACCTGCCCTGTTTTTTCAATTGCTTTTCCGACTGACTCAAATACACCAAATTGTAAGTCGAAGCGATAGTTTTCAGGCCATTCTGCGACTTGAGGGGCAATACCAGCAAACCCTATAACCCTACCATTAGACAGAGTTCGGTTTTCTGGTACTAAGGTCAAATCTATGGTCTCACCATTACGTTCAACGGTTAGATCAATCACCTGATTGGGATGATTCTGCACCAAATCAACCACCTGCTTCCAATCACTTAGAGCAAGATCATTAGCCCATAATAATTTGTCTTCGGGTTGCAAACCTGCAGCATCGCCAGCTCCCCCAGAGGTAACTGAGGATAAGCGAGTTGAAACCTCGGGTGTAAAAGGCTTAAAGCCCAAGGAGGACATGGCTGATTCAACTTCTGGATCAAAGCTCCAATCCGTCAAATCTAATGTTTTTACCTCTTCGGCACCATACTCATTAGCCGGCGCAACCGTTAAAGTCACTTGGTTATCACCGATGTGGGAAATCAACCCCATATTTACCGATTCCCAATCCGGTGTTTTGACGCCAGAGACAGATTTAAGTTCCAAATTCGATTCTAAACCAGCTCGAGCAGCAATTGAATCGGGTTCAATTTGACCAATAACAGGCTTAACAGCAGGCACACCTATTAAAAAAACAAGCCAATACGCAAATACAGCAAACAAAAAGTTAAATGCGGGGCCAGCAGCTACTATCGACGTCCTTTTCCACAAAGGCTGAGTATCAAATGCTTGTCCCTTTTGCTCTGGTAGAACGTCATCTACTCGGCCATCGAGCATTTTAACATAACCGCCCAATGGTATTATTGAAAGGCTATACTCAGTGCCATCTTGACCAGTTTTGCTCCAAATTGATTTACCAAAACCAATGGAGAATTTTTCTACTTTCACACCACAACGGCGCGCTACCCAGAAGTGCCCGTACTCATGTACCGCAACTAAGATGCCAAGGGCAATAAGAAAGGAGGCAAAATTCCATAAGATATCTGTCATGCTGAACACTCTTTAATTGTCTCGACAGCTAAGGCTCGTGCCATTCTATCTAGCTCAATGATACTTTCCAAGCTATTACAATCTGCTTCGCTGCTCTTGCCACAAATAAAATGTGCGACTCGCTCATTAACGACAGCAATATCGGTAAACTTTAACTTGTGTGAAAGAAACGAATCAACGGCAATTTCATTAGCTGCATTAAGCGCCGTCGTTGCATGTTGTCCTTCGTAGCAAGCGTCTATCGCAAGCTTCAAGCATGGGTATCTCTGGTAGTCGGGTTCAAGAAAGGTCAACTGGCTGATTTGAGCGAAATCAAGGGGCGGTACACCAGCTGGAACTCTATCAGGATAAGAGAGGGTATAAGATATAGGGGTTGCCATATCGGGATTGCCCATCTGTGCAAGTAAAGAACCATCTTTATACTGCACCATAGAATGAATCACTGATTGAGGATGGATTAGAACCTTGAGCTGTTCTCGACTGGTATTAAAAAGCCATTTAGCTTCTATGTACTCTAAGCCTTTGTTCATCATACTGGCCGAATCGACTGAAATTTTAGGTCCCATAGACCAATTAGGATGTACTATCGCTTGTTCAGGAGTGACTTGTGACAATGCACTAAGGTCAGAGTAACGAAATGGACCTCCAGAACCTGTAAGTGTAATGTGCTGAATTCCATGCTGGACTAAATCACAATCCCCTAAATGAGTCTGAATAGACTCGGGGAGGCACTGGAAAATTGCATTATGCTCACTATCGACAGGCATAAGCTCTGCGTTGTATTCTTTCACTGCGTCCATGAACAATTTACCAGACATGACTAACGCTTCTTTGTTAGCCAATAAAACACGTTTACCCGCTTTAACAGCAGCCATGGTTGGAACAAGGCCAACAGCACCAACAATCGCAGACATAACTGTGTCGACTTCATCAAAAGAAGCAACATGAGTAATAGCCTCGGGTCCAGATAGTACTTGTGTAGGGAGTTTTAACCTTTGGATGTGGGAGCTCAATGTACCAGCCGACTCTTCACAGGCCATCACAGCATATTTAGGCTGCCATTTTTGACATAGTTGGCGCATTTTATCGACGTTTGTTCCCGCAACCAATGCAACAATATCAAACTCAGATGGATTGTGCTCAACGACTTTTAAAGTGCTATGACCAATCGAACCTGTTGCACCTAAAATTGTCAACTTACGCATAAAGAAACCAGTAAAATCCATAAGGCAGGGCACGACCTGCCGATGTAATTAGAAAATGAAATAAAGAAGTGCGAATACAGGAAAAGCGGCTGTCAAACTATCGACCCTATCCAATATTCCACCATGCCCAGGTAGAATATTACCGCTATCTTTTATGCCTGAAACTCGTTTAAACATACTCTCGACAAGGTCACCTAGTACACTGATTACCACTGTGATTAATGTAATGAACACCATAGAGAAGGAACTGCTAAACTCAATATCAAACCAAACAGCCGTTCCCCAGCCGACAAAAATTGCAGTCGCAATTCCTCCGATCAGGCCTTCAATGGTTTTGTTCGGGCTAACATGAGGAGCCATTTTTCGGCGACCAAAGCTCTTACCGCAAAAATAAGCGCCGCTATCTGCAGCCCAGACAATAAAGCATACAAAGAGCACGAGTTTAGCACCGTGGTAGCTATCCTCGTATATCCCTTCAGCCCTGAGTAATAAGATGCTCCAAAAAAACGGTAAAAGAGTCAAAACACCAAATACATGCCTGAGCACATTGGAATGTTGCCAAAGCTTGGCTGAACGAGGAAAAGACAGTACTAAGCCGCTAGAAATAATCCACCAAATACTTCCAACTGAAAGCACAGCGATATGCACGTCAGTCATCAAACTTAGACTTCTGGCATCAAAAGGAATAAAAGCTAAGGAAATAGCGCTAATAAAAATACTCGGAGTCAATGCCAAAAGGCGTGTTTTGGACTCAACAAATTGGGTCCACTCCCAATAACCGATTACAGTTACTGTCGCTACAGCTAGCATGAATATAGCTAACGGTAACTTGAAAATACCAAGAATAACAGCAGGGGCAAGAATTAGAGCTGTGATAATTCGTTGTTTCAAACTTAAACCCTTAATCGCTTTCGATCAGTTCTTCAACCTGTTCGTCGGTGCAACCAAAGCGCCTCTCCCGATTAACAAACCATGTAATTGCTTCAATTAAACTATCTTCATTGAACTCCGGCCAATATGTCGGCGTAAAATACATTTCCGCATAAGCCATCTGCCAAAGCATGAAGTTACTGATACGACATTCGCCACTTGTTCGTATTAATAAGTCAACTTCTGGGAGATCCGCCATGGTCAGATGAGACGTAATCAGCTCTTCATTAACGTCACTAGCATCAATTTCACCACGTGCTACTTTCGCAGAAATACTTTTCGTCGCCTCGACAATATCCCATTTACCGCCGTAATTAGCGGCTATGTTAATAACCATTCCAGTGTTATTTTCAGTCAGAGCTTCGGCTTGAGCTATCTTTGTTTGTAACCTTGGGTTAAATCGACTTTTATCACCGATAACACGCAGACGTAGATTGTTCTTATGAAGCTTCTTAACTTCCGTAGACAAAACGGTGATGAATAACTCCATTAACACACCGACTTCGTCCTCTGGTCTGCGCCAGTTTTCACTGCTAAACGCAAACAAAGTAATGGCTTTAATACCTAATTTTGCAGATGTAGAAATAGTTTTTCTTACCGCAGACACACCATTTTTATGGCCGAACACGCGGGGTTTTCCCTGCGTTTTTGCCCAGCGACCATTACCATCCATAATGATAGCAATATGCTTGGGAAGTAGTTCTGAAGATAGTTGAATGTTATGCATACAAGGATTCATGGTTATCAGCAGGTGACAAAGAGTAGCATAAAAAAACGCTGTACTGCGAGCACAGCGTTTTTTATATTTCGAGTGTGAATGAAATTAAACTTCCATAAGTTCTTTTTCTTTTGATGCGAGCGCTTCGTCTACTTTTTTAACCGCTGCATCAGTGATTTTTTGAATCTCATCTTGCGCTTTGCGATCTTCATCTTCAGAAATTTCTTTGTCTTTGAGCAAGGACTTTAGTTCACCATTGGCATCACGACGAATATTACGAATAGCCACTCGTCCGCCCTCAGCTTCACCACGTACGATTTTAACCAGGTCCTTACGTCGCTCTTCTGTCAACGGTGGAAGTGGTACACGGATGATGGTTCCGGCTGACATCGGATTGAGTCCTAGATCTGACATCATGATGGCTTTTTCCACCTTGGGTGCAAGCTCTTTATCAAAAACAGTAATGGCTAGAGTTCGAGCATCTTCAGCAACAACATTAGCAACTTGGTTTAGTGGTGTTGGAGCACCATAGTACTCGACTGAGATTCCAGAGAGTAGGCTCGGATGAGCGCGACCTGTACGAACTTTCGAAAGGTTATTTTTTAGCGCTTCTACGCTTTTTTCCATACGCTCTTGAGCGTCTTGTTTGATTTCATTAATCACGATATCACCTTAAATGTGTCATTCTTTTTAGAAGAAAGCCTAAACAGGATTCTTTAAAAGGCAATACCCTAGTATAAAATTACCATACTAGGGTTGAATGAGTTATTCAGCAGTACTAATCAAAGTACCTTCAGCTTCACCCATAACCACTCGGCGAAGTGCACCAGGCTTATTCATGTTGAAGACACGAATAGGCATTTTGTGATCACGAGCTAATGTAAATGCTGCTAAATCCATCACTTTTAGTTCTTTATCAAGAACTTCTGAATATGCCAGCTTATCATACAACTCTGCATCAGGATTAGCTACAGGGTCAGCGGTAAATACACCGTCAACTTTAGTCGCTTTTAAAACCACATCGGCCTCAATTTCTATGCCACGTAAACAGGCAGCAGAGTCAGTCGTAAAAAATGGATTCCCAGTACCGGCTGAGAATATAACCACTCGCCCTTGACGCAATTCACGAATAGCATCAGCCCAGTTGTAATCGTCACAGACGCCTTTCAGAGGTATGGCAGACATAACACGAGCATTAACATAAGCACGATGTAGAGCGTCTCGCATGGCAAGGCCGTTCATTACGGTTGCAAGCATCCCCATATGATCACCCACAACACGGTTCATCCCAGCTTCAGCAAGCCCTGCACCTCGGAAAAGATTGCCTCCTCCGATCACCACCCCTACTTGCACTCCAAGCTCTACCAGTTCTTTCACTTCTTGAGCCATACGATCAAGAATCGCAGGGTCGATACCAAAACCCTCTTCACCTTGAAGAGCTTCACCACTCAGTTTTAACAGAATACGTTGATACGCTGGTTTAGGGTTTGTCGTCATGGAGTTTACCTTCCAAAGAGAGTTATTAATTAACAGTCATGAATAGCCAAGCAAGCCATCATTAAAATGATGTGAGTCACATCACTTACCTATTCATCACAATTAACCGCATAACTGCCATTCGTAAAAAGACCGCAGCCTAGGCTACGGTCTAAAGTTTTAGCACACCTAAGGGTTAACCTTTTTGAGCAGCTGCAACTTCTTCAGCAAAGCTCATTTCTTCGCCTTTTTCGATACCTTCACCCACTTCTAGGCGGACAAAGTTAGCAACAGAAGCACCACGCTCTTTTAGGATTTCACCAACAGATTTCTTTGGCTCCATAACAAAAGCTTGACCAGTTAGAGAAATCTCACCTGTGAACTTCTTCATGCGGCCAACAACCATCTTCTCTGCAATTTCAGCTGGTTTGCCTTCGTTCATAGCGATTTCTACTTGAACGGCTTTTTCTTTCTCAACAACGTTAGCTGGTACATCTTCAGGGTTAACATACTCAGGACGAGAAGCCGCTACGTGCATAGCAACATGCTTAAGTGTTTCAGCGTCGCCTTCACCAGCAACAACTACACCAATTTTCTCACCGTGACGGTAAGAAGCAATTGCAGCACCTTCAACGTATTGAACGCGACGGATGTTGATGTTTTCACCAATTTTAGCAACTAGAGCAACGCGAGTATCTTCGAACTTAGCTTGTAGTTCTTCTGCCGTCGCTTTAGTAGAAAGCGCATGAGCTGCCACTTCTTCAGCAAATGCTGTAAAGTTAGCATCTTTTGCTACGAAGTCAGTTTGGCAGTTTACTTCAAGAAGTACAGCTACGCCGTTGTCTTGTTTAATGATGATCGCGCCTTCAGCCGCTACATTACCTGCTTTCTTAGCAGCTTTTGCAGCACCTGACTTACGCATGTTGTCAATTGCCAGTTCGATATCGCCGTCAGTTTCAACAAGCGCTTTCTTACATTCCATCATGCCTGCGCCAGTACGGTCGCGCAGTTCTTTAACTAGAGCAGCAGTTACAGCCATTCTCTATTCCTCAGTTTAATCTGGATTTGGTAAAAAACAGGGGCCTAACATGTTAGCCCCTGCTGATAATGATAACTTTGCCAACCTGTGCATTAGCTCACGTTGGCTAAGTATGGCTCAAAGCCGCTATTATTCAGCTTCTACGAAACCGTCTTTTTCAGCAGCTGCAGCTACGTCTTTGTTACGACCTTCAGTTACTGCAGAAGCAGCAGCGTTTAGGTATAGCTGTACCGCACGGATAGCATCATCGTTACCAGGGATAACGAAATCTACGCCGTCTGGGTTAGAGTTAGTATCAACTACAGCGTAAACTGGGATACCTAGGTTGTTTGCTTCTTTAACTGCAATGTGCTCGTGATCTGCATCAATTACGAACAACGCATCTGGTAGACCACCCATGTCTTTGATACCACCAAGAGACTTCTCTAGCTTCTCCATTTCACGAGTACGCATTAGAGCTTCTTTCTTAGTCAACTTGTCAAAAGTACCGTCTTGAGACTGAGTTTCTAGCTCTTTTAGACGCTTGATAGACTGACGAACAGTTTTGTAGTTTGTTAGCATACCACCAAGCCAGCGGTTGTTAACATAATACTGGTTGCTTGCAATAGCAGCTTCTTTAACAGCTTCAGATGCAGCGCGCTTAGTACCTACAAATAGAACCTTACCTTTTTTCTCACCGACTTTACCTAGCTCAGCTAGAGCGTCGTTAAACATAGGTACAGTTTTTTCTAGGTTGATGATATGTACACGGTTACGAGCACCAAAGATGAATGGCTTCATTTTTGGGTTCCAGTAACGAGTCTGGTGACCAAAGTGAACACCAGCTTTTAGCATATCGCGCATTGATACAGTTGCCATTTTAAATTCCTCTATGGGGTTAGGCCTCCACAATCCCCATAACTCCGACCAAGCTCATTGCCCAGCACCCCGGAATATGTGACGGATTGTGTGTGATTTAAAGATAAATGTTTTATGGAAGTCATCAGCTTCGCCAAATAAGGAGAGAACAGACAACATTTCCGGCGCGCTTTATACCATATTTTCATCCATCTTGGCTAGTAAAAAGTCACTCTATGGAGTTAATTAGACCATAGCTTTGAGTGTCTCACTTAACCTCACACATGAAGAATCATTCTCATTAGCCTAGCTTCCTGATAGAATGCGCTCATTCGCACAGATAAGTGCTACTGATTAAATTAGAGAAGAACGATGTCCATCAAGATAAAAACCTCTGCAGAAATTGAGCGTATGCGCATCGCTGGTGCATTAGCCGCCGAAATCCTAGAAATGATCGAGCCTCATATCAAGGAAGGTGTCACCACGGATGAATTGAATAAAATTTGTCATGACTATGGGATTGAGAAAGGGGCTTACTCTGCACCTCTTGATTATCACGGATTTCCTAAATCTATCTGTACATCTATCAACCACATTGTTTGCCATGGTATTCCAGCATCGGAAGATGAAATCGGTAGTAACGGCCAGTTGAAACCTGCCGTACTTAAAAATGGCGATATTATTAACGTTGATATTACCGTTATTGTTCCAAACGACGAAAACGCAGACCTAAGCGTGCGCCCTCAGGGTTACCACGGTGACACCTCTAAAATGTTTCTCGTCGGGGACGTATCCCCAGCAGACAAACGTCTGTGTATGGTTACCCAAGAAGCTTTGTATATTGGCATACGTAAGGTAAAACCTGGCGCAACTGTCGGTGACATAGGCACAGCGATTGAAAAATACATCAAAGAAAATAACAAAAAGAATCCTAGAAATAAGTTTTCTATCGTAAAAGACTTCTGTGGCCACGGAATAGGCAATGAATTCCACGAGGAACCACAAATCGTTCATTACAAAAATAATGATCGTCGAGTGTTGCAAAAAGGAATGTGCTTTACCATTGAACCTATGATTAACGCTGGCAAATTTGGTGTGAGTGTTGATGCGCAAGACGATTGGACTGTCTACACAGGGGATGGCAAAAAATCAGCTCAGTATGAGCACACTGTTTTGGTCACAGACACAGGGTGTGAAATCCTGACGCTGCGCAGTGATGATACTATTCCACGAATTATGAATAATGCTTAGTTCCACCCTAAAATATCCTCGCTAAACGAGGATATTTTTTTATCTTCTACATTTTGATAGATTGTTATATACGGATGCCTAGCACAGACTTGCCTATGTCTTATCAATCGCCTTCTAGCTTACAGGACGATGAAATATCAGTTGCAAAACTTAAGTCTCAACTTAAGAAGTTTGCTGACGACCAAAAAGATCTATTCACCTCGCATAACTCGATATCAGAGCTTGTCTTGGGCCGTGCAAACTACATGGATGGAGTGCTTAAAAGGCTTTGGCAATATTTCGGCTTTACTAAAGAACCTGATATTTGTCTGGTTGCTGTAGGTGGTTACGGTAGAGGTGAACTGCACCCTCTTTCCGACATTGATATATTGATCAGCTCAACCCATGTTTTGCCTGAAAGCCTGAATGCAAAAATAAGCCGCTTTATTACTTTTTTGTGGGATCTGAAACTCGAAGTTGGGCACGCAGTAAGAACCATAAGTGAATGCTCATCAATTGGTAGAGAAGACTTGACTGTCGCGACTAACCTTCAGGAATCGCGATGGCTTTGCGGCTGTGAAGAAACCTTTGATAAACTGCAACTTGAGATTCATTCAGAGTCATTTTGGCCCACTGAAACCTTTTATAAAGCAAAGGTTCAAGAGCAGCGAGACCGTCATTCTCGCTACCATGATACAACCTATAATTTAGAGCCCGATATAAAGTCAACACCTGGGGGATTGCGTGATATTCATACCTTAGGCTGGATCGCAAGAAGGCATTTTGGCGCCACTTCATTACTTGAAATGAGTCAATATGGCTTTTTGACTGATGCGGAATATCGCGAGCTCTTAGAATGCCAAAATTACCTATGGCGGGTACGTTTTGCTCTGCACCTGCAGCTAAAAAGATACGACAATCGCTTAACGTTCGCTCATCAAGTACAAGTTGCCGAGAGCCTTGGTTATTCGGGAGAAGGCAACCGCGGCGTTGAAATGATGATGAAAGAGTTCTATCGCACACTTAGACGTGTAGCTGAACTCAATAAAATGTTACTCAAACTATTTGACCAAGCGATTTTAAATAATGGTATTGAGCACGACCCTGAAATACTGAGTCAGGACTTTCAAAGACGTGGCCCTCTGATTGAAGCCCGTAAACCCGCGCTGTTTCAATCTCGCCCAGAAACCATTCTTGATATGTTTTTGCATATAGCTAATGATTCAACCATTGAAAGTGTGGCGCCCTCAACACTTCGTCAACTAAGAACCGCTCGAAGACGGTTGAATAAGTTTCTTCACACGATTCCAGCAGCCAGAGAAAAGTTTATCGAACTTTGTCGCCACCCAAACTCTCTTACTCGAGCATTTGTTTTGATGCACAAGCTCGGTGTATTGGCAACATACTTGCCACAATGGAGTCAAATTGTTGGCCAAATGCAGTTTGACTTATTCCACGTTTACACGGTTGATGAACACAGCGTCCGCCTTCTAAAACACATTCATACTTTTAGCCAGCCAGAAAATCATCAAAAGCACCCTATTTGCTGCGAAGTTTTTCCTCGGATACAAAAAAAAGAGCTACTTATAATAGCCGCTATTTTTCATGACATAGCCAAAGGCCGTGGCGGCGATCATTCTGAAATAGGGGCGGAAGAAGCGTATGAGTTTTGTATCAGCCATGGTCTATCAAATCATGAAGCTAAACTCGTTTCTTGGTTGGTCAGATACCATTTGTTAATGTCTGTAACCGCTCAAAGGCGCGATATTTATGACCCTGATGTTATCAACGAATTCGCTAAACAGGTAAGAGATGAAGAATATTTAGAATACCTAGTTTGCTTAACTGTTGCCGATATTTGTGCAACCAACCCTGCCCTCTGGAACAGTTGGAAGCGAACCTTACTAGCAGAGTTATTCTATTCTACTCAAAGGGCACTACGTCGAGGACTTGAGAACCCAGTCGATGTGAGAGAAAGAATACGTCACAACCAACAACTCGCCTCAGCCCTTTTAAGAAAGGAAGGGTTCAGCGCCAGAGATATTGAGGTGCTATGGCAACGATTTAAAGCCGATTACTTTCTCAGACATTCACACAAGCAAATTGCCTGGCACAGTACTCACATTCTGCGCCACAGCGATCACTCTCAACCTCTTATCCTTATATCCAAAAAGGCCACTCGTGGTGGTACAGAAGTATTTGTCTATAGCCGTGATCAACATGCGCTCTTTGCATCCATAGTCGCCACATTAGATAGAAGAAACTTAAACGTACATGATGCGCAAGTCATGACAAGCAAAGATGGGTATGTGCTCGATACCTTTATGGTACTTGATCAACACGGCAAGGTCATAGACGAGAGCCGCCATGATGCTATCATAAAGCAGTTAGTGCGCACTTTGGGTAACGGACGCTCAAACAAAATAAGAACGCGCCGTCCTCATCGTAACTTACAACATTTCAAAGTAAAAACCCGAGTTGAGTTTCTGCCAACAAAAGGTAAGAAGCGTACTCTACTTGAATTCGTAGCGCTTGATACTCCGGGTTTACTGGCAATTGTTGGTGCAACCTTTGCTGACCTAAACCTGCATCTCCATGGCGCTAAAATTACAACAATCGGTGAACGAGCCGAGGATTTATTTATTATTACTAATGCTCAAGGTATTAAGCTTACTGAAGAAGAAGAACTCGATCTTCAACAGCAGCTCATAGAAAGTGTCAACAAGCTGACTCCTTAGGCGATCTCGCCCACAAGTTACACAGGCGTACGAGAAATCAACTATCTCAAGTCAACTTCGACTGCTACATTATGTGTTGTTGGTCATTATGTTGTCAGTGTACACATGGATAAAGGTCGTTAAATTCACCACAAGAGGTCGCCTATGTTTCAACACCTCACAGCGTTAGGAATTCAAGAACCTAAACAAATTGAACGTTACTCCCTCAGGCAAGAGGCACACAAAGACGTATTAAAAATTTACTTTCGTAAGCAAAAAGGCGAACTATTCGCAAAAAGCGTCAAATTCAAATACCCGAGACAAGTTAAAAATGTGTTGGTGGATGGAGGAAGCAATAAGTATAAGGAAGTGACGGAAATAAATCGTAACCTAACGCTTATTATTGATGAGTTGAATACCATCACTAAACCCCAAAAACTAGCAAAAGTAGACACTAAGGAAAAAATCCTTTCAGATCTGCGCCACCTTGAAAAGGTCGTTTCAAGCAAAATAGCCGAAATAGAAGCTGACCTTGAGAAGCTGAAATAAATCACGACAGGGTTAATCCCTGTCGTTCAAGCCTTCAAAAAAGTAGTAGCGATTATACCCAGCCAGCTAGCCTTCCAACGAGGTAAAGCGAGGCAAACGCCATAACACCAGCGACAATATCGTCAAGCATAATACCAAAACCGCCATGGACATGATTATCCAGCCAGTTGATAGGCCATGGCTTTAGCATGTCAAAAAATCTAAACAGTGCAAAACCAGTCAATAGCCACTTCCAGTCAGTGACAGAAAGGTGAAATAAAGGGACAACCAGCATGGTAATCCAAAACCCGACAAATTCATCCCATACGATAGCTCCATGATCATGGACACCCATACTATCTGAAGTTATTTGGCATATTTTAATTCCGGCTATGGATGCCACCACTAGGGTAATCATGTAAGCAGGTAAAGGTAGTTGAGCTAACAGAAGGTAAAAAGGAATAGCAGCCAGTGTTCCGACAGTGCCTGGCATATAGGGGGATAAACCGCTACCAAATCCAGTTGCCAGAAGGTGCCAAGGGTTTTTAAGTGATATAAGAAGTAAGGGGTTTGTCATACTATTAATTCTATTGAAAATGATCGAAGCCTTGCTGAGGCCAGTCAAGAGGTTGCCCTTTATTTGATAGCAAAAACTGTCCCTTGGGACGAATTTGTCCAATACAACTCACCTGACAACCACAATGTGCTAACGCAGCGTCAATCGCTCCTTTATACTGCTCCGGGACTGTGAAGCATAACTCATATTCTTCACCACTTGTGAGTGCGTATTGCTGAGCTTTATCCACGCTGCCGATAAACTGAATCAATTGACTAGAAACGGGAAGCTCGCTAAGTTCAAGGTGAGCGCCAACATCAGAGCACCTAAGAATATGTTTCAAATCAGCTGCTAAGCCATCAGAAATATCAATCGCCGAGCTTGCTATCCCTAGAAGCGCTTGCCCTGCCAAAACGCGCGGAGTTGATAAATAGTGTGCTTGTTCAAGTTGCTCAGCAAATGGTTTATTACGCAGCTCTTTATTAAGAATTACATCCAAACCGGCCTGACTGTCTCCCAACTCTCCCGTCACATAGATCCAATCACCAACTCGTGCGCCATCTCTTCGGAGTGCCTTTTCTGCGTCAACAAAGCCTTGCACTGTGAGCGTTAAACTCAACGGGCCTTTGGTTGTATCTCCGCCAATTAAATGGATATCAAAATAATCTGCAAGCTTAAAAAAAGAATTGCAAAACGGCGCTAGCCAAGACTCATTGGGCTTTGGTAGAGTCAAAGCTAATGATACCCAAGCCGGTGTCGCTCCCATAGCCGCTAAATCACTTATATTTGCAGCCAAAGCTTTGTGGGCTACCCAAGCGGGGTTAGCCTCTTTGAGGAAATGTGTTCCTGCAACTAGTGTATCTGTGCTGACCGCCAAAGACATGCCTTCTGGCACTTTGAGTAGAGCGCAATCATCCCCGGCCGCTAGCAACACATCTTTACGACGAGACTGACGACCTACAAAATATTTCTCAATAAGATTAAATTCACCAAACATAATATTCAATGTAACGTGTGATATAAAAAAGGTCAGCATTTGCTGACCTTTTAGGGCTATTTATCCTACTTTTTACGAACATGTGGTGCTGCTTTATCCAGCACACCATTCACAAATTTGTGGCTATCTTCAGCTGCAAAAACTTTTGCCAACTCAATAGCTTCATTAATAACCACTTTATATGGTACATCTTCACGACGAGTCATTTCATACATAGCCAGACGAAGCAAAGCAAGCTCCATCATATCCAAATCTTGCATTGGACGAGCCGTATAAGGGCGAATTTTACTGTCCAGTTCTGTGTGACTTAACACCACACCGGTTAATAAATCACGGAAGTATGCGACATCAGTATCTGGCGCTATCAACGCAGGTTCTGCTGCATGATGCTCTTCTTCATCATACTTACCACCAGATAAAAACTGCTCTTCAATAGTGGCAACATTTTCTTTAGTAATTTGCCATGAGTAGATCGCTTGCAGAGCGAATCGACGTGCATTACGACGTGCGGCTGGTTTCACACTGGCCCCCATTAGGAATCGATTTCAGATAAAACGTTAATCATTTCAAGTGCGCTTAGTGCAGCCTCTGCACCTTTATTACCAGCCTTGGTTCCTGCGCGCTCAATAGCTTGGTCTATGGTATCAACAGTCAAGACACCAAATGCAACTGGAAGGCTATATTCCAACGACACTTGAGCCAAACCCTTGTTACACTCACTGCAAACATATTCAAAATGAGGCGTACCGCCACGGATCACTGTACCTAGTGACACAATAGCATCAAACTTACCCGTTTTAGCCACACGTTGCGCAACTAAAGGAAGCTCTACCGCTCCGGGACAACGTACGACAGTGATGTTGTCATCACTAACTTGCCCATGACGCTTTAAAGTATCGATTGCACCAGACAATAGACTTTCGTTAATAAAACTGTTGAAACGAGAAATAACGATAGCAATTTTTGCGTTTGGCGCTGGGAAGCCACCCTCGATCACTTTCATAAGCTTTCCTTTAACTATGTTCATCAAGTGAGAATCGCCGGATTTTAGCACAAACCTGTGATCAATATCTAATAGAAATTTGTCTCTACTCAATGAGAAAAACAGTCACAGAAAATACCGCTAACGGCGATTATCATATTAACGGTGATACGAACTCATGCGTTATTCGCAAACGTACTCAACTACATTTAGGCCAAATCCACCCAGTGCGTGATACTTCTTATTTGTCGAAGAAAGAAGACGCATATCGCGAACACCGATATCAGCCAAAATCTGCGATCCAACACCAACACGTCGAGAAGTACCTTGCTTTTTGGCCAAAGTCGGAGCTTGCCCCTTATCCTGAGCTTCAAACATTTTCACGCGATGGATAAGAAGATCGCTCGATTCTTCATTGCCAAGAATGACTAACACACCACCTTCTTTGCCAATCCGCTTCATGGCTTTATCTAAAGTCCAGCTACGCTCAACATTTCTATCACTGCGTAGTAAATCTGTAAACGTATCTTGAAGATGTACTCGAACTAGAGGTACATGCTCGCTTATCTCACCTTTACACAGGGCATAATGCACTTGGTTATCAATAGTGTCTCGATAAGTGACCAATTCAAACTCACCATACTCAGTAGGCAATTGACACTGTGCAACACGCTCTATCGTCGTCTCTGTGTTATTACGATACTCGATAAGATCAGCAATAGTCCCAAGCTTAATAGCATGCTTTTCAGCAAACACTTCCAAGTCAGGACGACGAGCCATAGTGCCATCTTGGTTAAGAATTTCGACAATCACTCCTGCTGGCTCAAGCCCTGCTAACCTCGCAAGATCACATCCAGCTTCTGTATGGCCAGCCCGAGTGAGCACGCCACCTTCCTGTGCCGCAAGTGGAAAAATATGCCCTGGTTGTACTAAGTCAGCAGCTTTGGCATCAATGGCAACCGCAGCTTGAACGGTTTTGGCTCTGTCAGCGGCAGAGATACCAGTGGTAACGCCCTCAGCAGCTTCAATAGAAACGGTAAAGTTTGTCGTAAACTGGGCATTATTATCCTGAACCATGGGTGGAAGACCCAAATGCTCACAGCGTTCCTTAGTCATGGTCAGGCAGATGAGCCCTCTGCCGTGAGTCGCCATAAAATTTATGGCTTCAGGGGTTACATGCTCTGCCGCCATGATAAGATCGCCTTCATTCTCGCGATCTTCATCATCCATCAAAATAACCATCTTACCTAGACGAATGTCTTCTATGATTTCCTGCGGAGTACTAATTGGCATTACTGGATTCCTGTATTTTGGGCTCTGAACTCTATTATCATTATTAGAAGTGCAGCATGTACTGCAAACTATTCATTAAGCGAAACCGTTTTGCTGGAGAAACTCCATGGTTAAGCGTGATTCTGGTTGTGAGGATTGACTTGTTAACAGACGCTCCATATAACGAGCCAGTACATCAACTTCTAGATTAACTTTACGTCCAACATGAAAGTCTTTAATGGTCGTTTCATCTCCGGTATGAGGCACTATCGTCAGCTTAAACGCATTCTTTCGCAAGGCATTAACCGTTAAGCTAATGCCATCAACGGTAATAGAACCTTTTTCGGCTAGATATTTAGACAATTCTTGAGGCATTGAAACCCAAAATTCGATCGCCCTACCTACTTGGTTACGCTCGACAATTTCCCCTACGCCATCAACATGTCCAGAGACGATATGACCACCAAATCGAGTCGTGGGTAGCATGGCCTTTTCCAAGTTGACCTTACTCCCCACCTGATAGTCAGTAAAAGCCGTTTTATTGAGCGTTTCCAAAGATAAATCAGCAGTGTAGCCGGTCGAGCTACAATCAACGACTGTCAGGCAAACCCCGTTAGTAGCAATACTATCGCCAAGTTTCACATCAGACATATCAAGCTTGCCGGCTTCAACCGTTACACTAATGTCTTCACCTTGAGGAGTGATTGCAGTCAATGTACCAACCGCTTCTATAATTCCTGTAAACATAACTATGATTCTTTGTTTTCTACTTTAGCAATAATACGAATATCAGGACCAATCTGCGTTATATCGCGGAAATTAAGTTCTATTGTTTCTTGCATCGACTGTAAACCAAGCGCACCAAGCAAGCCTCTACCATCACTGCCCATGAGTTTCGGCGACAAGTACAACACTAACTCATCCACTATCCCTTGCTTAATTAAGCTGGTAGCTAGGGTGGCTCCCGCCTCTACCCAAAGGTGATTAATTCCAAAGTTTGATGCCAAATCAGCAAATGTGGGAACTAAATCAATTTGACCACTAGGAGCAAGATGAGGACTGAGATCACCCTGCTGAGACACAATAATACGCGGCCCTTTGGTTGAGAAAAGCTTAAGCTCGGACGTAAGCAGGTTTTGCCTGTCTAAAATAACTCGTTTAGGTTGACGCACTTCATTCTCGGCAAGTTGGCTTTTGACCGTTTCAGGTAGCTCAGACCAACGCACATTGAGAGAAGCATTATCCTCAATCACCGTCTTGCTGGTTGATAAAATAGCATCAGATTGAGCGCGATATTTCTGTACATCGCTTCGAGCTTGCGCAGAAGTAATCCACTTGCTTTCGCCATTTGATAAAGCGGTTTGACCATCAATGCTGGCTGCCATTTTCAATTGCACAAAAGGAAGCCCAGTTTGCATCCTTTTAATAAAGGCGGGATTCAAAGCCTCTGCATCGCTTTTTAAAAGACCAACTTGCACTTCAATACCAGCATCTCGAAGCATGTTAATGCCTTCAACTTTGGGATTAGGGTCTTCCATCGCACAAATAACCTTTGCCACTCTAGCCTGAATCAAAGCAGATGCACAAGGAGGGGTTCTACCGTAATGAGAGCAAGGTTCGAGTGTGACATAAACAGTTGAACCAACGGCTTTGTCCCCTGCCATATTAAGTGCATTAACTTCAGCATGGGGTTCGCCTGCACGATAGTGAAAACCTTCGCCAACAATGGCGTCATCACGGGTAATAACACACCCTACGTTTGGGTTGGGTGGCGTAGTATAGATGCCGCCTTTAGCCAAATTAATGGCACGCGACATCATTTTATAATCTAGAGAAGAGAATTCAGACATTATACTGCTAACCGTCAATCTTCCAGACGCGCTATTTCTTCACCGAATTCTCGAATATCTTCAAAACTTCGATAAACGGAAGCAAAACGAATATAAGCAACTTTGTCGAGCTCTTTAAGTTGATCCATCACTAAATTACCAATCATCTCACTGGAAACTTCTCGCTCACCTGTCGCTCGAAGTTGTGACTTAATCATACTTATTGAGAGTTCAACCGAATCTGCACTCACGGGACGCTTTTCTAACGCACGCTGAAGCCCACCAATCATTTTATTTTCATCGAAGGGCTCACGGTTTCCATTTGATTTAATTACTCGAGGCATTACCAACTCAGCGGTTTCAAAAGTGGTAAAACGCTCACTACAGGCTAAACACTGCCTGCGACGACGAACTTGATGGCCATCAGCCACCAAACGAGAATCGATCACTTTGGTGTCATTCTCTGCGCAAAAAGGACAATGCATATCACCTCCATAATATACTGAAATACCCTTTCATTGACGAGCTAATTCCATCAACAAAGCTATTTTAATATATCGTTGCTAGTGTAACGGATTTGCTAAAGTGAAGAAAAGTAAAAGGGGCATTATCGCCCCTTTTTTATCCTAAAGATGATCAAAATGTTGAGCTGCACTGTGTTGAGCACAAAACAACTAAAAATATAACCATCAATTAAACACTAATTAAGCTCGTACTAGATAGTTAGCTTTACCAACCCATTTATAACTGGTTAGCTCTTCAAGTCCCATAGGGCCTCTAGCATGCAGTTTCTGCGTCGATACAGCTACCTCAGCTCCAAGGCCAAATTGTGCACCATCAGTGAATCGGGTTGATGCATTAACATAGACCGCGGCTGAATCGACAGAGTTTATGAATCGCTCTGCACTTTCTAAGCTATTTGTCATGATTGCATCTGAATGACTGGCATTATGCTCTCGCATATGGTCAATCGCTTGTGCTATATCTGATACAACTTTTACACCCAGAGTGTGACTTAACCATTCGGTATCAAAGTCTCCTTCTGCACTATCACGAACGTTTTCTGCATCGCCTAGCAATGCTTTCGCGGCTGGCTCTGCAACAAAAGTTACTTTGTTTTGCATGCGAGTTTTCAGTTTTATCAGCAAATCGGCGGCTATATCCTGATGAACCAGCAAAGTATCGAGTGCGTTACAAGCCGATGGGCGTTGAACTTTTGCATTTTCAATCACATTAACTGACTTTTCCAAGTCCGCACTTTCATCGACAAAGATATGGCTAATACCAAAGCCACCGATTATTACGGGTATCGTACTGTTCTCTTTGCACATTTTGTGTAAACCAGCACCACCACGCGGAATAATCATATCAACATAATCGTCGAGCTTTAAAAGCTGAGAAACTAACTCCCTATCTGGCTTTTCAATATATTGTACCGAAGCTGCTGGAAGATCAGCCCTCTCCAATGCAGATTGGATAACCTTGACCAACTCCATATTGGAGAAAAACGTCTCTTTACCACCCCGAAGGATGCTGGCATTACCCGTTTTTAAACATAAAGAAGCAATATCTATGGTTACATTTGGGCGCGCTTCATAAATCACACCCACTACCCCCAGCGGTACTCGGCGGCGAGCCAGCGACATGCCATTTTCGAGGACTTTACTCTCTATTTCGCTCCCGATAGGATCATCAAGCTTTATCACATTTCGAACATCATCAGCGATAGAGGCTAAACGAGTTTCATCAAGTAAAAGGCGGTCAAGTAATGCCTCACTCATCCCCGACTCTCTCCCAAGCTCAATATCCTTGGCATTGGCTTCAAGAATGCGGGCACAGTTGGCTTCCAATTCATCGGCAATTATCGCCAAAGCATGATTTTTTTGTGCTGTCGATGCGTTAGCTAGTTGAAATGTAGCTTGCTTTGCAGCCTTACCTATAGAAATCAGTTCCAATCTCATTACCTCAATTATTCCTGAATTATGACCATATCATCACGATGCAGCACCTCACTGCCGTAGTCATAACCCAAAATCCCTAAAATATCTTTGCTGTGTTTACCTATGATGCGAGCCATATCGAGACTAGAGTAGCTCGAAATACCACGAGCAATGAGCACTCCTTTTTGATCAGTAATTCTCACTACTTCTCCTCGTCCGAACTCACCACTGATGCGAGTGACACCTTTAGCCAATAGGCTACTTCCTTGCGACAACACTGCTTTTACTGCACCATCGTCTATTACGATGTCACCAGAAGCAGAGGGACCGGCCAAGATCCAACGTTTACGACTTTCTAATGCCTCTTCTATTGGCAGAAAACGAGTTCCTTGTGGCTGCTCACTAAGAGAGTCAAATACAACATTTGGTGCACTGCCTGCTGCAATAATCACTTCGATTCCAGCACGACGAGCAATGTCCGCTGCTTGCAGCTTGGTAGCCATACCTCCGGTTCCCAATGAAGTTCCACTATCTCCGGCAATCTTTCTCAAGGTATCATCAATGGTTTTTACTTCTTTGATCAATTCAGCTTGGGGGTCTTTGCGGGGATCAGCAGTAAACAGTCCTTTTTGATCAGTGAGCAATAAGAGCTTATCGGCACTACACAAAATGCCTACTAATGCAGAGAGGTTATCATTATCACCCACTTTAATTTCACTTGTCGCAACTGCATCGTTTTCATTAACAATAGGAATAATATTGTTATCCACCAACGCACTAATAGTATCGCGAGCATTAAGGAAACGTTCACGATCTTCTAAGTCTGCACGAGTAAGCAACATTTGCCCTATTTTAATGTTATAGAGGCCAAACAATGCTTCCCAAGTTTGAATAAGTTGGCTCTGACCAACAGCTGCGAGAAGCTGTTTGTTTGCCATTGAGTTAGCTAGTGCTGGGTAACCTAAATGCTCTCTTCCAGCAGCTATTGCACCTGATGAAACCATAACCACAGAATGGCCTTGCTTCTTAAGCTCTGAGCACTGCCTTGCCAGTTCAACCATGTGAGCTCTATCTAATGCTAACGTACCGCCAGTAAGGACACTGGTCCCGAGCTTAATAACTACGGTTTGACAGCTCGTAGCCTTCACGCATTTTTGATTCATTATCGATCTGCTATAAAAATAAAAACCTTCGTCCACCCGCTTGCAATGAATATGGATGTCATTGCTGGATGTTCTTGAACTAGATGTTTTAACAATCAACGCAGCAATTAACAAGCACAAAAGGCGCTAATCAGCGCCTTTTTTTAGTCTAGGAAATATATACAGGAACTTATCTAACCGAACTCTGCAGACTCTTTATGAAAATCAAGCGTCATGCCAAATTGTGTTGCCAGTGTTTCAATAAGTTTCTGGTGAAAGCCTTCCTGAGTGCGGCTAACTTCCGCTATCGCTTTTTTGGGCAGCTTCTCATCCATCCAATCACCTTTAGCGTCATATAAACCGACTCGGTATTTTGCTTCGAACGCCTCTCCCTCTTGTTCCAGCTCTAACCACCACCCCCAAAACTCTCTCTCTTCAGGTGATTTTTTGTCGTTCACACACACAGAAAGGCAGTCAAACAAGTATTTGCCTTGCTCACACTGCGCTTCTCGTAAATAGGGACCAATGGCTTTTAGCGTAGATAATAAACGGTAATGGGTTGGATTCTTCGACTGTTCAGACATAATGAATCTCCATATTCAATATCTGTTGTAATTATGACGAGCAAAAATCAGGACTACTTAGTTAGGGTATTACCCATATATAAGTGTTGACTAATTTATGTGATTTGTCATCTAATTAGCTCGTCCTCCAACCACTTGATGGCTAAATCGAGTGATTCCTCATACCCCTGTGTAATTGTTTTCGCACTAATTTTCTTTGCTTTCCCATAGTCGCTAAATAACGCAACTAAGCGATTATCACTATGTGGAGACACAGGATCATTTTCTAAACTCATCGCTAAAATAGGCACTTTGGTTTTACGACTTGATAGTATGCCTTGAACCTTTAATGACCAAGCCATTAGCTGACCGGATAAGCTATTGATATCGACCGCATTTTTTCCTAGTCGAGAGGCCAGTATATCAAGATACATTTTCGGCATTTTTTTCAGCTTCTCAGGCGAGGACAGCACATCATGAATCGGTGCACCCAAGCTGACACAGGCTTTCAGTTTATCTTGCTCCACAAATGCAAGCCTGACCATAGCATTACCACCGAAACGAAAGCCCAATAATCCGACCTTATGGTGATCGACCCAAGGAATATTAAACAATTCATTAAGTACTGCTTGATGCAAACACGAAGTGTCTTCAGTCAGGCTCCAATGGCTATTATGACCGATAGACGGCATATCAACCGTCAGCATGGCAATATTTTTCGCCGCTAAATGATTACGAAACAGTCTCCACAAATCCGTTTGCAGGCTATCTAATCCAGCGCTGACCATGACAACAGGTTGAGGCTTATCCGTACTGGTGAGGTGTAAGTGAGCAATAATGCGCTTGTTCTGATAAGGAATTTCTAATTTCTTAACTATATACTGAGTCTTTTTTGCCGCTTCAGAATATGCGTTACTCGCCAATACTTGAGCTTGGGAAGCTAGGTTATCGTTTTTTAAATGAGGGTAGCCAGCAATACTAAAACACAAAGAAGCATTAAAAAGTGCATCAGCAGCCTCCTCGCCCTTAAGTTCATTAGAGCGAAGGGTGTGTGACATACCCAACTTAGTCCACTCATAGGTCCAGTTACCACTGTGATATCCCATCACAGTATCGAGCCATTCATCATAAGTTCTTGAATGCTTAGAGGATGCTATCTTGGATAACACTTCATCTGCTTCAATCGGATCTAAACCTTGCCATGCCCATTGCAATCGATTGATATTCCTATACCACTTAGCCCCCTCTCTGTGACGTTTATCGTCTAATATTTTCTGGCTGCTTGGCATATATTGAGTAAGCGAAGAGGTTTCCTTCGCTTGCTTATGGTTGGTAAACAGAGTTTCTGAGAGGTTTTTGCTCACTTCTTCAGACATGACATGGCCTAGTTATTAAGTTTTCTGTATTGTATACATGGATTGGATTAAAAATCAGATCTGGCTTGCTGTTTAACATACAAGTTCACATTCAGCTGAAAATCAAAATAAGCGCAGCAGAAAAGACAAACCAAAAATGACCCACTAGGGGCCATTTTAGTCTGATTCGATTCCATTATCTCCGTGTCTTGCACAGCAAGACAAGGACTCTGGTTTTAATCAAATTATTTTTGCTTGCGGTTTATTGGTTCAATGTACTGAATCGACATGTCCCAAGGTTGTTCTATCCATGTTTCTTGCTCAATATCTACCACATAATCATCAAGTAAAAGCGCACCGGAAGGTTTGGCACAAACTGCAATAAGTTTCGCTTTTGGATAAAGTTCACGTAACTTACGCGCCGTATCACCACTATCTACCAGATCTTCTACGATTAAATAACCTTCACCATCACCTTCAGGCGCTTTGAGAACACTCATGTCGCGTTGGTGATCATGATCGTAACTGGAAATGCAAATGGTATCGACATAACGAATACCCAATTCACGAGCTAAAATCGCTCCGGGAACAAGACCACCTCGACTCACAGCCCATATCCCTTTCCACTGTTCTGCTGGCATTTGCTTCTCAGCAAGTTCCCGGCAGTAAGCGTGCATTTGATCCCACGTAATAATGAACTTCTTAGTCATTGTAATAACCCAATAATTAAACTTGCCACTGCATAGACGGATTCCGACTAGCAAGTATGAAAAGCGCTAAGCAACCATGTACTTGATGATAAAGACTAATGACATAACCCAAACACTAAGAGAAACATCTCGACCTTTTCCGCTGCATAACTTTATTGCAGCATAAGCAATAAAGCCCAACGAGATACCTTCAGCGATTGAGAAAGTTAACGGCATCAATAAACATGTCACAACAACAGGAGCCGCTTCAGTTAAATCCTGCCAATCGATATTTGCTAACCCTGATAGCATCAAGATTGCTACGTAAAATAGCGCACCAGCCGTCGCATAGGCTGGAATCATTCCCGCCAAAGGAGAAAAGAATAAAGCAAGTAAGAATAAAATACCAACAACAACAGCAGTTAAGCCCGTACGGCCACCAGCTGACACACCCGAAACGCTCTCAATGTAAGATGTGGTGTTGGATGTTCCAAGCAAAGCCCCAACAGACGTCGCGGTTGAGTCAGCCAACAGCGCTTTGCTTAAACGAGGGATTTTGCCATCTTTATCCATTAAGCCCGCTTTTTGCGTAACACCCACCAAGGTACCAGCGGTGTCAAATAGGTCGACAAACAAAAAAGCGAAGACAACTGAAATCATACCCACTTCAAATACGGCAGAGAAATCCAGTTGCAGAAAAGTAGGTGCGATACTCGGCGGTGTGGACATAATACCCGCCCATTGAACATCACCAAATGCCAAACCCAAGCCCGTCACCGCTAAGATAGCAATCATAACCGCACCTTTGATGCCACGATTGACTAAAGCAATGGTTAGGAAAAAGCCTATTGATGCCAATACCGCAGGCAATGATGTAATAGCGCCTAAGGATACTAAAGTAGCTGGATTATCAACCACTATGCCAGCATTTTTTAACGCGATAAAAGCAAGAAAAAGCCCAATACCCGCAGAGATGCCCGTTCGTAATGACAATGGAATAGAATGAATTATCCACTCACGAATCTTAAACACACTTAGAAGAATAAACAGTAAACCAGACACAAATACTGCGGCTAATGCAACTTGCCAAGTGTACCCCATACCAAGCACAACAGCATAAGTAAAGAAAGCATTCAGCCCCATACCCGGTGCTTGTGCGATAGGGTAATTAGCAACAAACCCCATGATAAAGCAACCGATCGCAGCTGCTAAACAGGTCGCTACAAATACCGCACCATGATCCATGCCCGCATCCGCTAAAATTGCCGGATTAACAAAGATAATGTAAGCCATGGTCAAGAATGTTGTTAGACCGGCAATGATCTCAGTTTTTACACTTGTGCCGTGTTCACTGAGCTTAAAAATTTTTTCGAGCATAATCGAATTCCAAAGATGAAAAAGTAAACGGTTGCGTAATCGATTGGCGGAATTATAGAGTTTAATATTTTCAAATTCCAGACAGATTTCATCTGTAAGAAAGCAATCTATCTATAAAATTTCAGCTCAAATAATGTGGCACAATATCACTAAATCAAAAACATCTTTAAGTTCATAGAGTAATAAAAAAACGCCACTCAATTTGAGTGGCGGTTGATTCATATCAGTTACAAGAGCACTGAGACAAAATTCTAATTTATAGGGGGTATATAAACTTCATTCAGGAATCTCTGTCTAAGTTAAATAACTAAAACTAGATGAATAGACAAAATCGCCAATGTAAATAGAGTTGCTTATCCAGAGTTTTGCACTTGGTAAACCTTTCATAACCATCACCTTCTAACTCAATTAAAAAACAATCTAGATTGCTTTCTCAGTTTCTTGGAGGCGGCAAAGTGGACTCTTCCCTTGAGCATTTTATCTTCACTGCAGAAGTTAGTTTCTGACTATATCAAAAAGAAACTTTATTACAATAGTTAAAGATTAAAGTCACAAAAACTTAATAAAATAAGAGTTTCACGCATAGAAATTGTAATTAAATTACATCAATATCAGTTATAAACTTCCCATAATGAGCAATTAATATCATATCAATGATTCTGACAATAATCATGATAAAACGGTTTTTTGTTCACTTTTACTACTAGGTTGTAGTAATGAATGATATTCTCAAATGTTCTAATTCGTGCGCCAACCAGAGCCATGTATGCCAACGAGCTTTTAGCATTACATGCCCAAGTCTTGGCACTATCACAGTAAAGGAGTCACCTGTGTCTGAATTTCATTCTGAAGTTAGCGGCTTATCACCAAGCGTCGTATGGCAGTTTTTCGATAAAATTTGCTCAATTCCTCATCCTTCTAAGCATGAAGAAGCATTGGCCCAGTACATAGTCAACTGGGCAAAAGAACAAAATCTAGATGTCCGGCGAGATCCTGTGGGTAATGTTTTTATCAAAAAGCCCGCAACTCCGGGAATGGAACATAAAAAAGGCGTGGTACTTCAAGCTCACATCGACATGGTGCCGCAGAAAAATGAGGACACAGATCACGATTTTGCTAAAGATCCAATCCAACCATATATTGATGGCGAATGGGTAACAGCGAAAGGTACAACTCTCGGTGCTGACAATGGCATGGGGATGGCATCGTGCTTAGCTGTACTGGCTTCCGATGACATAAAACATGGACCACTAGAAGTTTTACTGACTATCGATGAAGAAGCGGGTATGACAGGAGCCTTCGGGCTTGAGGCGGGATGGCTAGAAGGTGAAATATTACTCAATACCGACTCCGAGCAGGAAGGCGAAGTTTATATGGGCTGCGCTGGCGGTGTAGATGGTGAAATCTCCTTCGATATTCAGCGTGAAGCCGTTCCAAGTGGCTACACAATTCGCCAACTGACATTGAAGGGGCTAAAAGGCGGTCACTCTGGCTGTGACATACATACAGGGCGTGGTAATGCCAATAAACTCATCGCTCGTTTTCTCGCAGGCCACGCCCAAGAGCTCGACCTACGCTTAATTGAATTTCGCGGTGGAACACTGCGTAATGCTATTCCGCGCGAAGCTTTTGTGACCATTGCGATCCCAACTGACAATGAATCTAAATTGTCAGACTTATTTGAAGCGTATACAAACCAAATACAGCAAGAGTTGGGAAATACTGAACCTAGCATCATTTCACTAAATCAAAACGTTGAATCGAGCCAAGAAGTGATTGCAATCGCCGATCAGCAACGCTTTATAGCAGCACTTAATGCATGCCCGAATGGCGTCATTCGCATGAGTGATGACATCGAAGGCGTCGTTGAGACCTCTCTTAATGTGGGTGTAATCAGCACGCAAGAAAACACCATCAAGATACTTTGTCTGGTGCGTTCTTTAATTGATTCAGGACGTAGTCAAGTCGAAAGTATGTTGAGTTCAGTTGCTGAACTTGCTAATGCAGACATTGAATTTTCCGGTGCCTACCCGGGGTGGAAACCAGATCCCGACTCAGAAATCATGTCAATCTTCCGCGAGATGTATCAAGGCATATACGGTCACAAGCCAAACATTATGGTAATACACGCGGGCTTAGAGTGTGGGTTATTCAAAAAGCCTTACCCTAATATGGATATGGTCTCATTCGGCCCAACCATCAAATTTCCTCATTCTCCTGATGAGAAAGTCAAAATTGACACTGTTGCTCTTTATTGGGAACAAATGGTGGCTTTGCTCGAAGCCATTCCAGAAAAAAGGTGATCCCGTCAACTTCAATTAATAGTGCACTACAGGGGTAAACAAAGCGCCTCTGTATGTGTGCAACCTATCGTATCTCCCCTTCAACACATCATTTATCCTATTCCCACCGATAAATATTATTTGTCGTCACGATGAGCTTTTCTGTTCGTCCAATCTCTCCTATATTGCTAGGATAGCCCCTTAGTTAGAACAGACAGATAGCCATTCTTAACAATATTTTTATCATAAAAAACAACTTGTTAACATGGGTACTCAAATCGTGGTTAGGGTTAGAATAGTGATCAAAGAAAAAATGGTGCTTGGTTGGCGAGAGACACTGAGTCTGCCTGAACTTGGAATAGCCCAAATAAATGCCAAAGTGGATACGGGGGCACGCACTTCATGCCTTCACACCTTTAAAATGGAAAAATTTGAGAAGCACAATGCGCCTTGGGTTCGGTTTTGGATTCATCCTATACAACGCAACACCGAAGAAGAAATCATTTGTGAAGCCGCTATTATTGATGAGCGAGTCGTCAGAGATTCAGGAGGACATGAAGAGTCGCGCTACGTTATTGAGTCAATGTGTTCACTGGGAGGAGAAACTTGGCCGATAGAAATCACTCTCACCAATCGTGAAAATATGTCATTTCGCATGCTTCTAGGAAGAACAGCTATGGGAAAACGAATTGTCGTTGATCCAAACCAGTCATATTTAATCCCCTTTGAGGACAGCAGCCAATGAAAATAGGTATCCTATCACGTAATGCTAAGTTGTATTCTACTCAACGTTTAATAGAAGCGGCACAAGATAGAGGACATGAAGTCAAAGTGATTGATGCCCTGCGTTGTTACATGAATATCAACTCAGACAAGCCTCAGATCCATTTCAAAGGGGAAGAACTTTCTGGATTCAATGCCGTGATCCCAAGAATCGGTGCTTCGGTCACTTTCTATGGTACAGCTGTTCTGCGTCAGTTTGAAATGATGGGTGTCTACCCTGTCAACGAATCCGTTGCTATCACTCGCTCGCGCGACAAACTTCGTTCAATGCAGCTGTTATCGCGTAAAGGTGTAGGGATGCCAATCACAGGTTTTGCCAGTAAGCCTGATGATGTTAAAGATCTCTTAGAGATGGTGGGCGGAACTCCTGTTGTTATCAAGCTACTCGAAGGTACTCAAGGCATAGGTGTAGTGCTGGCAGAGACACGTAAAGCGGCTGAAAGTGTGATTGAAGCTTTTATGGGCCTCAAAGCAAACATTATGGTGCAGGAGTACATCAAAGAAGCCGAAGGGGCCGATGTACGCTGCTTTGTTCTCGGAGATAAAGTGATTGCGTCCATGAAACGCCAAGGGGCAGAAGGAGAGTTTCGCTCTAATTTGCATCGCGGTGGCAGTGCATCTTTAACAAAAATTACTCCACAAGAGCGCCGAACTGCTGTTGCAGCAGCTAAAATAATGGGACTAAATGTTGCTGGTGTCGATCTATTGAGATCTTCTCGAGGGCCATTGGTTATGGAAGTTAACTCCTCTCCGGGCTTAGAAGGTATCGAAGCTGCAACTGGAAAAGACATTGCTGGAATGATCATTGAATTTATCCAAAAAAACGCAGCAAGCAAAAGGACACAAACTCGTGGCAAAGGCTAAAAAAAATCACGTATTTGAGTTTCTCGGTCAATCAATATTACCCGGCGAGAGAAAAGTCATTGAATTGGAGGCTGCCAAACTCTATACGCACTCTCCTCTATCCTTCCCAGTAGAAATAATTCATGGAAGATTGGCTGGTCCTGTACTTATGGTTAACGCTGCCATCCATGGCGATGAGCTGAATGGCGTTGAAATTGTTCGCCAGCTAATAGACACCATAGAGATCGATAAACTCAAAGGTACACTCATTGCGGTCCCTATAGTTAACGTTTTTGGTTTCATTCACAAATCACGTTACCTTCCCGACAGGCGAGATCTTAACCGCTGCTTTCCCGGTAGTGAAAAAGGCTCTCTCGCCTCTCGTATGGCTCACACTTTCTTCTCTCAAGTAGCGAAGCGTTGCGATTACATCCTTGATCTGCATACAGGCTCAATTCACCGGACTAATTTACCGCAAATTCGTGCCAACCTGACTAATGCTGAGACACTGCGTATTGCACAAGCTTTCGCAACTCCGGTTATTATTGATGCCCCATTACGGCCCGGTTCACTGCGCAGTGAAGCAGAACAACTCAATATTCCTGTGCTTACCTATGAAGCTGGAGAGGCGCTGCGCTTTGAACCCATATGTATAAATGCTGGTTTTTTGGGGGTTAAGCGCGTGATGCAAGCAATAGGAATGCTGCGAAAAAGCAGAAAGACTTTACCAACATCAGTAATAGCCAAATCGACCAACTGGCTTAGAGCGGAAAGTAATGGCATTTTGAGAACTATGGTTACGCTCGGAGAAAAGGTCACTCGAGGGCAAGTGCTCGCCTATATTAGTGCGCCCTTAGGCCACAGTGAAATCGCTTTAAAAGCGCGTAAAGGGGGGATTGTCATCGGGCAACAAACCTTGCCACTGGTCAATGAAGGTGATGCCATCTTCCACCTCGCCTATTTTGAAGAAGACGATCAGCAAGTAGAGCAAGTGGTAGGCGATTTTATTGATGAGGTCTCAGACGCTGATCTTGAGCCACTCACCACAGGACAAATTACTCAACCCAACTAGCAACACCTCATACCAAATGAGGCGTTGCTAGCCATTTTATTTAGCTAAATGATGCCCAAATAACCGTAGCAACTAGTACAGGACAAACAAACTTAACGTATACAGGCCAAAGTTTTCCGAACCAACCGAGAGTAAAATCTGGACATCCTTGCTCTAATTCTTTGATTTTCGAACTTCGATTCCAAACCCAGCCACCAAATACACAAAATAAAAGTGCAGCTACTGGCTGAACATATTGAGTCGCCAATGTGGCAACGAGACCAAAGAGGTTACCAAAATTGAACACGATCACTGTACTAAATAGCGCAATCAAGCCTCCCAAAATCCAGCTGGTCGAACTGCGTTTGGTACCCAGTCTTTCACTCACTAGAGCTACTGGACACTCCAGCATTGAGATGGATGAAGTTAAAGCGGCGATCGTCAGTAGTGTGAAAAATACAATAGCAAATAACTGGCCTAACAGTCCTAGGCTATCAAACATTAAAGGTAGAACAGTAAACACTAAGGTGTCTGAGCTAAGTAACGTCCCATCTTCTGCATAGATCTGAACTCCTTTGTACATAGCAACAAACATCGCAGGCATAACCACCAATCCTGCAATAAAAGCCACAGAAGTATCAACAAGAGTGACATGCATCGCCATCTTGGGTAGGTTTTCTTTCTTACTCAGGTAGGAGCCATAAATCAACATAGAACAACCACCTATGGTCAAGGAGAAGAAACCTTGGCCCATAGCTGCCAAGATCAATTTGCCATCCATCACCTTACTAAAGTCGGGAACCAAATAATGCTTTAACCCTTCTGTCGCTCCACTCTGAGTCATGATGTAAACAAAAAGTAGTCCAAACAGAACAAATAGTGCGGGCATCAGACGCGTTGACCATTTCTCAATACCTTGCTTTACACCGCCTTGGACGATCAAAATCGTCAGTACATAAAAAGCAAGAGTGCCAAATAAATTGCGCTCTATACTAAACCCTTGAAGCCATTTCGTCGCAGACTCTAGACCTAGAATTTCAGTGATAGCACCAAGGAGAAAGCAGATAAGCCAACCGCCAACAATGCTGTAAAAGGCAAGTACCATACTAGGGACACTCAGACCAATCCAGCCAACCATAGCACCAAATTTTTTCATCGCTAAATTAGGTGTCAGAGCTCGCATACTATCCACAGGGTTGGCTTGTCCATGGCGACCAATCGCCATCTCAACCACAAGCATGGGAAAAGCGACAACCAAAATCATGACTAGGTAGACCAGTAAAAACGCTCCTCCACCATTGCTCGCCGCTTGAGTCGGAAATCCCCAAATATTACCCAATCCGACCGCGGCACCTGCTGCCGCTAAAATAAAACCCAATCGAGAGCCAAAGTGTTCCCGAGATTTACTATTATCTTTTGCTACCATAAAACTAAAAATACTGCATTCACAAACTAGTTGGCTAGTACAATATTACAATCACTGATTTCTCTCTAGTGGTATCAGGCGCTAGTCAGCAGTTACTCAGCAAAAAATAACATCACAGATCGTAAATATTTGTTTACACAAATAATCAGCTAGTCAATGGGTCTCTGATAAAAAGACAAAAGAGTGAAGGTACAGAAGGAAAGAGCGCTCAATGCGCTCTATCTAAAAGTAAGCAAGGCTATTAAATAAGTATCTAAATAGTAAACACTTGGTAATCTTGAAGCTGAGGAATAATCTGGTGCAGCTCTTGCTCTTCTTCTGCAAGTTCCCCCAAAGAATCACAAAACTCTTGGCTTTGTTGCTCAACTTCACCAGCATGCTTTTTCAACCTTGCAGAGATACGCTCTTTAAGCTCACTCATAGTGTCAGCCATTTGAGTAAGATTAAGGCCATCTTCAGCTTTCATTTTCTCAGACATGGCTGTAAAGGCGCTGGATATAAACTCTTTATTAAAAAGCTTTTTAGCCTCTTCCAAGTCTTGGTTCCAAGTTTCACTCAAAGAAGAAAAACTGTCTGCGGGTAAAATCAAATCTCCTTCTTTGTAATACCTTTGTTCAATATTGGCGTAAAACTCTTGCATCGAAGCTTTAACTCCTTCAAAAGCTTTAGGCGTATCAAAGCTTTTTGCAACATCATCGATAATATCATTGGCCAGTGCAAGCCCATCACGAGCTATTTGCTTAGCTTGTGGTAGATAATCATTTAAATGAGCACGATAGTCGGATATTGCTTGTGTTTGTTCAGATTTAAGAGTGACTTCTTCTCCTTGAATCAACAATCGATTGTTCGAATCTAGCACCGCAGTGTTACCGTCTGGCTGATGTATTTCCAACCTTTCATTATTCAATCGAATATCATTTTTTAGATCGACACTGCACTGATCAGCTACCACTTGGTTTACCACCATAAGTAAAGGGATCATCCAAAGTACTTGTTTCATTTTTATCTCGCTTTATTAAATACTTCCAAACCCTAGCAAACAATTCACCTGCTTACGTCAAATTATTGTATCGATTTGATAATAGAAACTCTTTGGTCCAACTTGATAGTCCACGTCATCTCCCACTAACTTACCGTTTAATGCCTTTCCTAATGGTGAACTAAGTGTGACTAACATGACTCGCTTTGCTTGATAGTCAATTTTCAGTCCGCCTGAACATGGTGCAATAAAAAAGTATTGAGCTTGGTCATCATCGTCAAAAAGCGAAACTAAACAGCCAAGCATCACTGATTCGGCATTTTTCGGTAATTGCATCTGTTTCATCACGCTCAGTTCGCGCTCACACTCTTCAACTCTCATGGCTTGCCCATGTGCCAAATAAGAAGCCTCTAATGCCAAAGTGTCATATTTATGCTCAGGAACCGTCTCTTCATCTGTTGCCGATTCAATCGCTCTTTGGGTTGCGCTTTGAGCAATGACGAGCGACTTTTCCATCTCGAGTAATATTGTTTGCAGTAGCTCAAACTTATTCATACTAAAATCATATTCCTCAACTGATAATCTCTTTAGAATACTATTTCATGAGCCCAAGTCATACCGATAGCAAAAATGCAGACTTCAAATAACCAACAAATCATCTACCAAAAACTGCAACAGTGCTTTGGTTTTGAGCAATTAAGAGAAGGACAATACCAAGTCATAGATAAGGTATTGAGCGGAAAGTCATGTGCAGCTATCTTTCCAACGGGCTCAGGAAAGTCCCTCTGCTACCAGCTTTCTGCTTTGTGTCTTCCTAATCTCACCCTTGTGATCTCTCCATTGCTCGCGCTAATGAAAGACCAGCTTACTTTTCTTAAAAGTAAAGGGATCAAAGCAGCCTCACTTCATTCTGGTCAGACTAAAGAAGACGTTCAGGCCACAATGAGTGGTGTTCAAACTGGTGAGATCCGTATTTTGATGGTGTCGGTAGAGCGAATGAAGAATGAACGTTTTCGTCATTTTTTATCTCAACAATCCATATCTCTACTAGTTGTTGACGAAGCACACTGCATCTCAGAGTGGGGACATAACTTTCGACCTGATTATCTAAAGCTCCCTCAAATTCAGCAGCAACTTTCCATACCTCAGGTGTTGCTTCTCACTGCAACAGCCACTCAAGCAGTACTGGATGATATGAGCAATAAGTTCGCGATTGAAAAAAATGATATTACTGTCACTGGCTTTTATCGGCAAAATCTCGAATTGTCAGTACTGCCATGCCAAGTAAACCAAAAGGAAACGGTGTTACTCTCGTTGCTCAATCAAACGCCTACACTCTCCACCATTATTTATGTCACTCAGCAAAATACTGCCGAAACGTTGGCCAAGATGCTGCTCTCCAGGGGCATCAATGCTGTAGCCTATCATGCTGGCCTTGAGAGTGAACAAAGAGAAAACATTCAACACGCCTTTATGGCAGGTCACACAGATTGTATCGTCGCGACCATCGCCTTTGGAATGGGGGTAGACAAAGCGGATATTCGCCGAGTTATTCATTTCGATTTGCCCAAATCTATAGAAAACTATGCTCAGGAAATTGGCCGAGCAGGCAGAGATGGTCTTTCTTCACAGTGCGTATTGCTTGCCAACGAGGAAGGACTTTGTACTTTAGAAAATTATATTTATGGTGATACGCCTGAATATGGCGAAATCCTCAATATCATTAAGCAAGCCTCCTCCTCTGCTCCCCAATGGGAGATCGTCGTTTCCAGGTTGTCTAGTGAAAGTAACATTCGCCCATTACCTCTCAAAACCTTACTGGTTTATATGGAATTACATGGGCTTATCTGCGCTCAGTATACCTATTTTGCACAATATCGGTTTAAGTTTCTAATAACTAAAAATGACATCATAAGCCGCTTTAATGGTGAAAGGCGAACATTTACTCAAGCGCTGTTTGATAGTGTTTCCAGCGCTAAAATATGGAATCAAGTAGACTTTGATCATTTATGGAATACCTATCAAGGTGAAAGAAACCGAGCGATAGCCGCACTGGATTATTTTCATCAGCAAGGATGGATTGACCTCGAAAGTAAGCTAATGACCGAAGTGTATCGAGTTGATGATATTAGCGATGACAAAGAGAAGATAGCTCAGAAACTATGGTCTTTGTTTAAAGACAAAGAGTCTTGCGATATCGAACGAATTCACACTCTGCTTAAACTGTTTAAATCAAATCAGTGTTTAAGTTACGCTTTAGCATCTTACTTTTCTGATCCCAATGCGCCGCAACAATGCGGTCACTGTAGTGTGTGTAAAGAAGAGACCAAACCTTGGCCAGAGAAGGTAAACTCAAATATACCAACATCAGAATTGAATAATTGGTTACAAGAATTAGAAAATCTCACATCAGAAGTATTATCGGATAGTGTGAAAACTAAATTTCTTTGTGGCATTCCAACTCCTTGCTTTACCAAGATAAAAGCCAAGAAATTGACGGGGTTTGGCAAGCTTGGCCATTGTGCCTACCAACAAGTTCTTGATGAAGTCGTATCGAGGAAGAAAAGTTTAGAAAAAGCTTAGTTGCTGAGATCCTTCTTCGGGTTTGAGCATCACATTTAGGCCAAGTAGGCGAATCTCGCGACCTTTTTGCCGCTTGAGAATATCGCGAAGCAAGCCTTTAAAATCGCCAAGATCCAGCTGTGAATGCAGATGTTCTATAGTAGTTTGTTGAAAATCAGCAAACTTAAGCTTAATACCTTGCTTTAATATCATTTTTTCAGGAGAAACTTTGCTGAGCCTTATTTCAAGTTCAGGAAACAGTTTACTTTCAATAACCTGCCAACACTGATCAAATGTCATAATATTTTGAGTCAATGTGCTTTCCACCCCTACAGATTTACGCTCTCTCTCGACAATAACAGGCCGGTTGTCAATGCCGTGGCTTTTCGTCCATAAAGAAGCGCCGAGACGACCAAAGCCTAACAGTAAATTGCGATAATCACTGTTTTTGATATCCGAGCAAGTATATAAGCCCGCTTTGTTGAGCTTAGCTAAGCTCACTTTTCCAACACCTGGGATTTTTTCCAGTGGCAATTTATCCACTTCATGTTGTACATGACTTGGCGGTATTACATATTGTCCATTGGGCTTATTTAGATCTGAAGCCACTTTTGCCAAAAATTTAATCGGTGCAATGCCTGCTGATGCGGTCAGATTAAGTTCTTTCGCAATATCACGTCTAATAGCCTCGGCAATGAGCGTTGCTGAACCTTTATAAAGCGGACAGTCGGTCACATCTAAATAGGCTTCATCTAAGGACAAAGGCTCAATCAGAGAAGTATAGCGAGAAAAAATTCGTCGGATATGCTGCGAAACTTGCTTATAAACCTGCATTCGACCCGGAATCACTACAAGATTCGGGCATAGGGTCAAGGCTTTCCCCGTTGGCATAGCACTTTTAACTCCGTACTTTCTCGCCTCATAATTACAGGTCGATATCACTCCCCTTTGCTTTTCCCTACCTCCCACAGCCAAAGGTAGAGAGCGATAGCTTGGATTGTCACGCATCTCTACCGCAGCGTAAAAGCAATCCATATCAATATGGATAATTTTCCTTATTTTGCCTTGCTCCATGAATCGACAAAACCCAAAAACTGTATATAAACACAGTATATTGTAATTTTACTGGTACACCAAGGCAGAAGACGTTGTTTATGCACTGTCGCTGAACAATAAAAATAAAAACTGTCTACCCCGAAACCCGCTTCTATCATGGCTACCAAAAGCCAATTGTGAAAATAAAGTTGCAAACTTCCCGATGCTTTTTTGTCGTCGTTTGTCTTTCGCTCTGAGAAGGTTTTGCCCCAAAGTGTGTTAGCCCCTTTGCTTATTAACATCCTGTTTATGGGCTTTTGCCTTATTACAAGTTATCCATTCTTCTCATGCTGTTGGCTGTTAATACCCGAGATGTAATACGGGGTGAAAATCTAATATTAACAATATCAATATTATGCACACATATTCATACAAACCACTTTCATTTAAGTGGGTGTTCGGTTTATCATCTCGTTGTATACGTCAGTTAATACCAATAGGAACACTATGGAACTTCATCAAATAGACCCCGTAATAGAGCATTTCAGAATACTTGGTCTCCACAACGAGAGAAACATTAGCTTAGACATGAACGGTAACGTCAAGATTCTAGTCGGAGATAACGGTTCTGGTAAAACGACTCTACTAAACTGTATGTACTATGTACTGAATAAACAGTTTGAGAAGCTCAACAACATTTGTTTTGGAAAAATTGAAATTAAGTTTTATGGATCTGAGCCTTTAACTATTACAAAAGAAGAAGTTGAAGAACTAAATCTTGATGAAGTATTTTTTGAACCTCAACTAAGAGAAATTAGTAGATACATTCCGCGCGAGATTGTGCTCGAGCTTACCAAACGTGCAGCGTCGCTATCATTCTCTTCATTTGCAAACTATATTCGTTCTAAAGGGTATATGTATAAAATACCAATGAGTAGCCGTGAAATGTATGATGCGTGTAGAGTTGGATATACGCATTACAACTCACAAATTACATTAAACTCTCGTTATAAGATGTGGAATGAATATGTTGATAAACATTTTGATTTAAAGATATTATACCTACCTACATATAGACGTGTAGAAGAAGACCTTTCTAATTTAGGTTCCTATGAGAATGATTTTAGTGATTCATTGATAAACTTCGGAATGAGCGATGTTAAACAGCGATTTAAAAATGTCAGAAATGAATTAAGAGATTCTGCTGTTAGTTTGTATACAAATCTAAATGGTCGAATGTTGACCCAGCTAACCACAGATTATGTTGCCACAGCAGAACAGTTCAAAAAAATCAAAAACACTGAAGCATTGAAAATTGTTCTTGATCGCGTTGGAGATAGTATTTCCAGTGAGACAAAAAACAGAATATTGGAGCTTGTTGAAAATAAAACCATTGAACAAGAACGCTATCATCCTCTGGTATTTATTCTTAGTAATCTAATTGATGTGTATTTTGAGCAAAAAGAGTTGGATGACGCAATAAAAGAGTTTGTCTACGTATCTAATAAATATTTGGTCAATAAAACCTTTATCTATAACGAAAGTAAAGTAGAAATAACGATTATAAATAATCGCTCAGAATCAGAAGTAGAGTTGGACAACTTATCTTCCGGTGAAAAGCAATTAGTTTCAATCTTTTCAAAACTGTATCTAGAGAAAAATAGTAGCTACGCTATTCTCTTTGATGAGCCAGAACTTTCACTCTCTATTGAATGGCAGACTGAGTTGTTACCGGATATTCTTCATTCCGATAAGTGTGGATATATGTTGGCGGCTACACATTCCCCATTCATATTCCAAAACAGCTTGGATTCTCTTACTGACAGCCTCAACGTTACTTATTGCGAGGTGTAAATGTCAAATAGAAAAGAAATGATGAAAGGGATGGCAAATCTCCCTGTTGTTGGTTTGATTAGACTCTTAAAGGCTCACTCATCTGAACCCGATGCAATAATATGTGTATTTGAAGGCGAAGATGCTAAATACTACGGTGCTCGCATCGATTCAGTTTTTAAAAGTAAAACTAGACGAAATGTTCCTTGTAAAGGTAAAGGTAATCTTTTTTCTTTGAAAAAAACTGTCGAGAGTAATGCTAATCTAAAAGGAGTTAATATACTATATTTCGCTGATCGAGATTTCGATTTTTCTGACATTACACAAAGAAATATTTACTTTACTCCATGCCACTCTGTTGAGAATTTTTATGTAAATGATGCTACTTTTCGTAAGATACTGAGTGATGAATACGGAATATGTTCGGTAAATAGTAAAAAGGATTATGATGAAATCCTTGAAATGTTTAATTCTACTTATAAAAAGTTAGAAAATGAGATTATTTGCTTGAATGCGTGGATAATGCTGCAAATTAAACTCGGTGAAAAAGATGATTCGATTTCACTTAATTTAAACAGCACTAAGATCACCGACTTTGTGGATATTGAACTCGACAGTATTATTCCAAAGTATGACTTGGGCAAATTAGGTAAAATGTTCCCTAACTCAGGTGAAGTAAATGATGCAGAACTTGGCACAGCTACCAATGCTCTGAGAGATAACGGTGGAGCTAGTTCTTGTCGCGGTAAATACATTATTCAGTTCATGAGAATATTTTTAGATAAATTGAGTTATGAACTAAATAACAAACAAAGTAATTTAGTAAATTTAAATGTTAAACCTAAATTAATGGTGAATGATGGCAACATTTTGTCTGCCTTATCCCAATACGCGACTACCCCTCCCTGCCTCAGTGACTTCCTTATCACACATAATGAACTAGCTTTGGCATCTTAAAAAATGAGGCGGAACGCCTCATTTAAATCATTAACTATCTAATTTTTGATATTGCCCTTGCCATTTATATTAACTTTGTAGATGTTTCAATTTATAGCTATGAATTAATCTCTAGCAATGTAATTCCTGCTAAAATTTGCTGTGGTGTTACTAGTTGCCCTGTAGGTAGTTCTAATTGGCATTTACGCATTCTGAAGCCATGCTACTCTTTATTATAAGACAATTCTAGACGACATTGATTGCGCTTCAATCTTCTACACTCTTTTGGGATTTCTTTTCCTTTGTCCCACTCTTGGAAAGTCCTCACACTTTTCAAACAAAGCATCGCTGCCTGTTCGACAGATAGTCCGCATTCAAACTCACGAAAAACATAGCTTTTAGTCATTTCATGATACTTCACAGTTAACTCTCTCTAAATTGAAAGAGTTTATTATTTGCGATTTAGAATAGACGTAAGCGGCATTAAACATAAGGGCGCAAAGTGCGCACTGCACGAAGTCGTATTAACTGGCAATATTTGCCTTATAAAAAGTTATTCATGAATTGCTAATGTTCAATTTTTAGTAACGCATTTCTGTCCAATACCTTGACGAAATAATTGGAGAAGGTAAATCGAGTCCTGTAGATTTTCAGCGAATGGAAATGATCTTAAATATTTGTGGTCGTGAATTACTCCCCGCATATCAAGATATCTTAAAATGTCGCGGTCAGATCGCTGAAATGGCAACTGCTTATAAGGAGGATTACAAACAGGGTAAGAATCGAAAAATTATGCGGAACCAGATTCCCTCTTGATCCTATCTCTATAGAATGAGTTGTCGTAGGCACAAAAACTTATGAATTCAGTTATCAAATAAAGTGGGTCCGAGTCACTTGCTCTCGGGTCGGCTTACCCTTTTATTCTTACTTAATTCGGGTCCAAAAACTCGGATGTAATCAGGTCCGAGTGATTTTGTTTGCGGTCCACTACAGATATTGAGCAAATCTTAACCGACAACGCAAAACTTTGCGACAAAACCTGGTTGTGCTGTGACTAGGTGTAACGACCCGCAAGCACAATGACAAGCAAGTACATGAGGTCAATTTTTCTTCTTAATCCAAAGAGTGGCAGGGGCTGAGCTGATGCTTACGAATAAATTAATCTTTTGGTTAATTACCCCAAGAAACGCAATGGCCTGGTTATTGTGAATAAACACCAAAACTCAACTATATTCATATTGATTGGGCGAAATAGAACCCATAGACAATTAATGTAGACTCCCCTGGAAAGGCCAACGCTAAAGCTAGAACTTTAACCCAAAGTAACCGCTTCGCGATCGTGATTTGGAGCATTCATCCACGGGTAAACCCATGGTGGTCTGTATCGACAGAATACAAAAAAGGGCTAGGACTATAATGAGTATAACATTGTATGAAGCAAATCGGTATCAACCGGATATTTGCAAATCTTTAACAACGGCATGGCTAGGCCAAATGATGCGGGGGACAAATTACGGCGAATTGTGGTGCGCCACCGCTCACGCAGCGACCGAGAACGATGCATTCTATCAATCTCATTGTCAGCAACAAGCACAACTTGAGTGTACGGAGCAGTTAAAGGCGCAGAAAAATATACAAATGCTGTTAACGCAAACGAATTTTATGCAAAACCATCCTAATGAATCAGTGGCATTAGTCATGGCGAGAACACCCGCTATTGATTCCTTAACTTCTCAGAAAACAAAGAAAATCATGTTAATGAGAGTTCGCAATATTAAGGTAGTGAGATCCACTGACAATATTGATTTGATAGGATTGAAAGCTGAGTTTAACAAGCTAAGTGATACAACACGTTATTATGTGGTGCAGGTGAGAGCGAATAGTGGCTCTCATGCGATTGCTGTTGTCTCTACAAAAGCGAAAGGTATTTTTAGCCCTAGTGGGTATCTGTACTATTACGATCCGAACTTAAAGAAAGTGGTTCGCTGGAGCAGTCGGGAGGAGATGAAAGGCTTTTTAGACAAAACCTTGCTTAAAGATTATCGGTCAATAAATGGGATTTGGCAGGTGCAGGCAATGTAGGGCTCTGAGTCGGCAGAAACTTAACTATCGACATAGTCGGTTCTGTCTCGTTTGCATTTTATGCAGGTTTGATAACCGACTTTTGAGATGAGATGTGTGCTAGGTGGCTTGCGAGTCGTTTCTCTAATTTTGCTTGAACGCAAATATTCCCTATCGATATTTTTTACTGTTTCCCAGCGAATTCCTAAATGTTGAGAGACGTTATGTATGCTCATGTGGCGACATAAGCCACTGATGAAATTGCAAAATCGAGCGGTATAACGACCACCTTTAGCCACATATTCAGTCTCTTCAATCAACCGTCGTCTTTCTTTGTCTCTAGTTTGAGTCAGCTCAACCTCAATCGTACAAGACCGCCCACTCACAGGTAAATCTTGAAGACGTCTTTTAACGTAGTGATCGACGGTACAGGAAGTCCCTGCTATTGGCTCTTTGACTTTATACCGGCGGTCTCGACGACAGCGAACGAATACGCTTTGGGACATTTCTTCTATTGAACAAGATTCAACACTGGCCTTTAAAGCTAAATAACGAGGAAGATAAAGACGACAAAATAGACTACTGACTTATTTTAAAAATAAGTATTATAAGTCATGTAATTATGATGAATAAGCCGTATATACAGACTCATGAAAGCGGAGAAGGAGGTCTTTTACGACAAAGTTTGAGGATAGTTAAGTCAGATCTGGAATATTTACGCCCGACAAAATGCCGAGCTTAAATATTTTATGCTATGCGGTCTTTTTCCCATGCGGCCAGCTTTTCAGCTCTGAGCGCTTCTCTTGCTTCGCGTTTTTTACGTGCATCGCAAGGTTCAGGACAATTACATACTTTATCTACACCGACAGCCCCTAGCCCACCGCAGCTGCCTTTCACCACTTTCTTTTGAAAGATATAGCCGACAGACATCGCCATTATAAAGGCGATAAACACACCAAAGGTGATCAGAAATGTACTCATAACAACATACTCACTAATTATTATTTATTAATATATGGCTTATACGCGTCTGACGCCAGTTCTATGAAGCCATCACTCGATTTTACAATCATAAATACGGGTATACTTTTGTCGTTGGCGACCTTCATACCTCTATCCTCTCCAAGCACCATTAAGCCCGTTGCTAGACCATCAGCCGTCATAGAGGATTTATCGAGTACAGTAACAGAAACAACTTTATGATTAATGGGTTTCCCAGTTTGTGGATTAATTATATGGGAGTATCTCACACCTTCTTTTTCGAAGTAATTACGATAATCACCTGACGTGGCAATCGCCATATCTCCTGGCTCGATGATTTCCTGTATGGCTCGCTCATCAACCGTGGGCTTTTCTATCGCTATTCGCCACTTAACCCCTTCGCGATTTAAGCCTTTGAGACGCATCTCACCGCCGACTTCAACCATGTAATTTAGTATGCCTTGCGACTCAATATAATCCGCTACCACATCAACACCCCAGCCTTTTGCAATGGTTGAAAGGTCAACATACAAGTTTGGAATATCTTTCGACAACGCATTACCTTTTACACTTAAGTGCTCAATTCCCGTTTCTGCTTTGCGTTTTTTAAGCTCATCGTTGCTTGGCACCACTTCAGGGCGTGCTTCAGGCCCAAAGCCCCATAGGTTCACCAGTGGACCAACGGTGACATCCAAAGCCCCCAATGTCAGATTATTAAGACGGATAGCCTCTTTCACTACAGTTGCTGTTTGCGGCGAAACTTCAAAAGGTTGCGAGCTTTCACTTTGATTAAAACGACTTAATTCAGAATCAGTTCGATAGGTCGACATCTGATCATTCACTTGCTCAAGTAAGCGATCTACTTCTTTCTGTACCACATCAGGAGTGGGCTGGTCTTCGGCAACAATGTATTTAATGTTGTATGTCGTGCCCATAGTAGGGCCACTAAGATGGACTTGATCAACGGGCTTTTGACAGCCGGCAATAATGAAAAGAGAAGCAAAAACAACAAGCCATTTTTTCACTTGTTTGACTCCTTATGGTGAAATGAAAATAGTACATAAATCTGGACTCAAGATTCATCTTCTATCATCACTTTTAAATTACAGCATAGGAAAAAATAATGGCTGACCTTGTAGGCCAGCCATAGATATCAATAACTTAAAGTGTTAGCCACCAAAGTCATCGAGGAGGATATTTTCATCCTCTACACCAAGGTCTTTCAGCATACCGATAACAGCAGCATTCATCATTGGTGGACCACACATGTAATACTCACAGTCTTCAGGCGCTTCATGGTCCTTCAGGTAGTTTTCATACAGAACGTTGTGAATGAAGCCTGTATAGCCATCCCAATTATCTTCGGGCATTGGATCAGACAGAGCACAGTGCCATACAAAGTTGTCGTTCTCTGCTTGCAATCCATCGAAGTCTTCTACATAGAACATTTCTCGCTTAGAACGAGCACCGTACCAGAAAGACATCTTACGTGAAGATTTGAGACGCTTCAGTTGGTCAAAGATATGAGAACGCATTGGAGCCATACCTGCACCACCACCAACAAATACCATTTCATTGTCAGTATCTTTAGCAAAGAACTCACCAAACGGTCCTGAAATTGTACACTTATCACCTTCTTTTAGTGACCAGATATACGAAGACATAATGCCAGGTGGAACATCAGGATTGTTCGGCGGAGGCGTAGCAATACGGACGTTAAGCATAATGATGCCTTCTTCTTCCGGATAGTTAGCCATTGAATAAGCACGAATAGTTTCGTCATTAACCTTAGATTCATAACGGAACAAATTAAACTTATCCCAATCCTCACGATACTCATCAGGAATATCGAAATCCGCATACTTAACGTGATGCACTGGCGCTTCAATCTGAATGTATCCACCAGCACGGAAAGGTACTGACTCACCATCAGGGATCTGAAGCTTTAGCTCTTTAATGAAAGTTGCTTTGTTATCGTTAGAAATAACAGAACACTCCCACTTTTTAACACCAAAAATCTCTTCAGGAAGTTCAATATCCATGTCAGTTTTCATTGCGACCTGACAGGCTAAACGCTCACCTTCGCGCGCTTCACCTTTTGTAATGTGGTCAAGCTCGGTAGGCAAGATGTCACCACCGCCTGATTTGATTTTTACCCGGCACTGGCCACAAGAGCCACCGCCACCACAAGCAGAAGATACGAATACGCCGGCACCTGCTAGCGCACTCAGTAATTTACCACCTGGTTGTGTAACAATGGCCAATGAAGGGTCATCGTTAACAGAAATTGTAATGTCACCTGTTGGTACAAGCTTAGATTTAGCGAAAAGAATCACTAGTACTAAAACCAGTACAATCAGAGTAAACATCACTACACCAAGAATAATATCCATTGACTATTCCTTTATTGTTGCGGTCTACCCGACTTACAGTTGAACACCAGAGAAAGACATAAAGCCCAACGCCATTAGACCTACGGATATAAATGTGATACCAAGACCACGTAATCCGGGAGGTACATCAGAATACTTCATTTTCTCTCGGATACCTGCAAGAGCGACAATCGCTAGCATCCAACCCACACCTGAGCCGAATCCATAAACGACAGACTCTGCAAAGTTGTAATCACGTTGAACCATGAAAGACACACCACCAAAGATCGCACAGTTTACTGTGATCAATGGCAGGAAGATCCCAAGCGCGTTATACAAAGGTGGGAAAAAGCGGTCCAACACCATTTCAAGGATCTGTACTAGAGCCGCGATAACACCGATAAAGGTAATGAAGTTTAGGAAGCTAAGGTCAACCCCAGCAACCAAGGCATTCTCTTTAAGAACTAGGTTGTATACTAAGTTGTTGACGGGTACTGAGATAGTCAGTACCACAACAACAGCAACACCAAGACCGAAAGAGGTCTTTACTTTCTTAGATACGGCAAGGAAAGTACACATACCCAAGAAGAACGACAAAGCCATGTTCTCGATAAAAATCGATTTAACTAACAGACTAATGTAATGTTCCATGACTCTCTTACTCCTTCGCTTCTACTTGTTCTGGCTTAAGAATACGGATTGCCCAAATCAGGAAGCCGATTAAGAAGAACGCAGATGGGGCAAGTAGCATCAAACCGTTAGGCTGATACCAACCACCATTGCTCACTAGAGGCAACACTTCAATACCAAATAGCTTGCCTGAGCCAAGCAATTCGCGGAAGAAACCAACAGTGATAAGAACGAAGCCATAACCCAAACCGTTACCGATACCATCAATGAAAGAAGGTAGTGGTGCTGATTTCATTGCGAATGCTTCCGCACGGCCCATTACGATACAGTTGGTTATGATAAGACCGACGAATACCGAAAGCTGTTTAGAAATATCGTAAAGATAGGCTTTAAGTATTTGGTCAACCACGATAACAAGAGAGGCGATAATTGCCATTTGGACAATAATACGCACACTATTTGGGATGTGGTTACGAATCGAAGAAACGAAGAAGTTAGACATAGCAGTTACAAACGTCACCGCTAGAGTCATAACAAATGCAGTTTCCAGTTTGGTTGTTACTGCAAGCGCAGAACATACACCAAGAACCTGAAGCGCAATTGGGTTGTTATCCAATACAGGCGCTAAAATGCTCTTTTTAACGTTTTGTGCACTAGACATTAGTTCAGACCTCCGTCACGAACTTTTGCTAGGAACGGGCCAAAGCCCATGTCTCCTAACCAGAAGTCAAATGTGTGTTGAACGCCCTTACTGGTTAATGTTGCCCCAGATAGACCATCGACACCATGCTCAGAACCAGCCGGAGCACCACCTTTAACGACTTTAATTGCGGGTTTATGGTTTTCATCGAACAATTTCTTGCCGACCCACTGAGCTCTCCATGATGGGTTTTCAACCTCACCACCAAGTCCAGGTGTTTCACCTTGCTCGTAATAGGTAATCCCTGACACTGTGTTGCCATCTGTTTCTACGGCAACAAACGCGTACATCATTGACCATAAGCCGTTACCATGAACAGGTAAAATAACACGAGTCACAGTATCGTCTTGCTTAACGAGATAAATAGTACCTACGTTAGCTCGTCGAAGTATCTTAGCTTGGTCTTCGTCCGGACTTAACTTAATTGACGAGGCTGGATCTTTAGCTGCTTTACGCTGGTCATAGGTTGCAGCGTCGCCGTCAACAAAATCACCAGTTTTGAAATCAACCAAACGCGCTTCAATAAATTCAGAGAAAAGCTCAGGGACTTTTTTTCCGTCAGTATCGATACCAGCAACTTCGATAATTTTAGTTTGCTTATCCAGAACAGCGTTCGCTTTTTGTTGATTTCGCAAACCTACAGCGGCTGTTGATACTATGATTGAACAAACAAGGCTCAACCCGATAACAACACCCAGCGTCTTTTTAATGCTGTCGTTATTACTTGCCATAACGTGCTAATCTCCGCTTGATGTTCTTCTCGATAACTATATGGTCGAACAAAGGTGCAAACAGATTCGCAAATAGAATCGCAAGCATCATCCCTTCTGGGTAAGCCGGATTCACAACACGAATCAACACACACATCAAACCAATAAGTATTCCGTACCACCATTTAGCATTGTTAGTGAACGAAGCAGATACCGGATCTGTCGCCATAAAGAACATACCGAATGCAAAGCCACCCAAAACTAGGTGCCAATGCCATGGCATATTGAACATTGGGTTAGTATCTGAGCCGACTAGATTGAATAATGTTGCTGTTGCAATCATACCAATCATGACACCAGCGATGATTCTCCACGACGCAATGCGCATATATACGATCATTGCTGCACCAATCATTAGCGCTAAAGTAGACACTTCACCAATAGAACCTGGAATGTTACCAATAAACGCATCCATCCAAGTAATTGGAGCACTGGTAACAGTATTCATTAAAGCACCGTTACCACCTTGAGCCCATTGACTCAAAGCTGTGGCACCAGAGAAGCCATCAGCAGCAGTCCAAACTACGTCTCCGGAAATTTGTGCTGGGTAAGCAAAGAATAAGAACGCACGACCAGCAAGCGCAGGGTTTAAGAAGTTACGACCTGTACCACCAAAGATCTCTTTAGCAACCACAACACCGAAAGTAATACCAAGGGCTGCTTGCCACAGAGGAAGCGTTGGAGGAACAATGAGTGCGAACAAAATGGAAGTCACAAAGAAACCTTCGTTAACTTCGTGCTTACGCACCATACAGAAAAGTACTTCCCAGAAACCACCAACAACAAATACTGTCGCATAAATAGGTAGGAAGTAAGTCGCACCCAAGAGCATTTTACTGCCCCAGCCTGCATCGGCAGCAAGAGTACCGCCGAACATTTCCGTCAGCCAGTAGTGCCAGTTGCCAGCAACAATTGAGGCAAACTCATCACCAGCATACATATGATTTAAGGCCGCTACAGCTTGGCCACCAGCGTTATACATTCCCCAGAACATCGCAGGGAAAACCGCTAACCAAACCATGATCATGATGCGTTTTAGGTCAACGCTGTCACGAACATGCGAACTTTTCTTCGTAATTAGACCTGGAGTATAGAATACTGTCGCAACAGCTTCGTACAGAGCAAACCATTTTTCATGCTTACCACCAGGCTCAAAATGATGTTCAATGTCTTCAAGATACTTTTTCAGAGCCATGAAAATCACCCTTCCTTCTCGATCGTGTCTAGGCATTCACGAAGCAATGCTCCGTACTCATACTTACCCGGACATACAAAGGTACACAATGCCAGATCTTCTTCATCCAGTTCTAGCGCACCTAATGCTTGAGCACTGTCAGTATCGCCCGCACATAGGTCGCGAAGTAGTAAAGTAGGTTCCATATCCAGCGGCATAATACGTTCGTAGTTGCCAATTGGCACCATAGAGCGATCACTACCATTGGTCGTTGTAGTCATGTTAAACAACTGACCCTTGAAAATATGGCCTAAATAGGCACGCGTTATCGAGAACTTATTCTTACCAGGCGTCGCCCAACCGAACAGCTCTTTATCGCGGCCTTCACGTAAGACTGAAATCTGTACATGATAGCGACCAAGATAAGCGTGCGGACCAGAAGCCTGAGTTCCTGATAGAACTGAGCCTGAGATAATACGCACTTCACCTGGCATTAATTCACCATCCGTTAGGTCAGCAACGTTTGCTCCCTGAACGGTGCGAATTAAGCGGGGGTTATTTACAACGGGGCCAGCAAGAGAAATAACACGCTCTGAGTAGAGCTCACCAGTTAGGAACAACTTACCGAATGCAATCACATCCTGATAGTTAATACTCCAAGCAACATTCTCTGCATTTACTGGATACAGGAAATGCATGTGAGTGCCGACAAGTCCTGCTGGATGGGGGCCGTCAAAAACATGTTCCTCAACATTGCTTTGAGAAGAACGAGGAAGACTGGTGCCGGCTTTACAAACGTAAACTTTGCCATCAGTCAAAGTTGAAAGTACATCCAGACCTGCAACGAATGCTTCCTGCTGTTCATTAATGACCAACTCAGGCTGAACCGCCAATGGATTAGTATCCATAGCAGTAACAAAAATTGCCTGTGTAGAAGATTCAATAGCTGGAACCTTGCTAAAGGGACGAGTACGCAAAGCGGTCCAAAGACCAGAATCAACAAGCTGAGTTTTAACCGCATCGCGGCTAATGCCAGCTATTTGTCCTGCTTCAAACTTATCGAACGTAACCTGCTCTTCACCTGCCACTTCAATCACAACGGACTGAAGGACACGTTTAGCGCCACGGTTAACCTCGACCACTTTACCACTTGCTGGTGAAGTAAATTTCACGCCTGGGTTCTTCTTATCTTCAAAAAGAACTTGAGCTTTTTTCACTTCATCACCTACGCGAACATGCATGGTAGGACGCATGCCGACGTACTCTTCGCCAAGCAAGGCGACTTTCTTGATGGTTTTACCATCATTAATCACCTGGGTAGGAGTTCCTGCGATAGGCAGGTCCAAACCCTTCTTTATTGTAATCATACGCACTTGCACTACTTTTATCGGGAAAAAGATTCATTGATTGCGTAACTTTTAGACACGACATTAGTGTCCGGTTTTGATGCTGGTTAAAACACCAAAATCGCAACATCCTATTAAAAACCTCGCTACAAATTTAGTCGAGATTTATCAGGTGCGTTAGTCTATCATCTTTTTAGAAGTATACGCCATGACCAAAGAAAGGAATCAGATATATATTTCGAAGGATTTGAGTTTAAAAGGTTAAATATTGGTCATAAGTTTGAACCACCGCACAAACAGCAATAACCACACGCCTCATAATACTTTATTTTATTCATAGTATGAAACACTTAGCAATAGAGCTAATCAAGCCGTGTATTTGTATATTTAGTGTTAAATAGTTGATTAATTAACAATCAAAAAATATCATGTGCCACTACGAGCTTTATAATACGCTATACTACTTGGATCCGCCCAAACACATTGGGCTATCTGGAGCCACTTGATTTTGTTTATTCCACTCTTCTGTTGTGTAAGTGTGAATAGAGAGTGCGTGGATATGATTTGCGAGTTCATCTGCCAAAACTTGGTTGACCTGCCGATGGCGGCCAATCAACCTCTGTCCTGTAAATTTCTCACTGACAATGATAACTTTAAAATGACTTTCTGAACCTTCTGGCACATTGTGCATATAACTTTCGTTTATTACCTCAAAGTGGGCTGGTTCAAAGTAGTCCGAGAGTTTCGCTTCTATTGCTTCATGTACCATTACGTCAACCTAAATACGAATTGCTTCTGTCCACGAATGATACTCTTGTTATACATAAAGCTAAAGGTTTTAGTTTTAACTACCTTCTGCTTCTGCGACAATTTATCGTATACATTTCCATACCATTACAAATATGAAAACTAAACTTGCGCTTCACCAACGCACTTTAACTCTTCATCGTCACCCTAAAAGGAATAATGAAACACTTCAAGCGTGGGATGCTGGAGATGAATACCTCATAAACCACATGGAAGAATTGGACATTGCTCCTGGCAAACATATTTTGATCCTAAACGATAGTTTCGGTGCACTAAGCTGCTGGTTTGCACTTAACCATCAGGTGACCTTGATGAGTGACTCTCATATTGCACATCAAGCGACACAGCAAAACCTAGCGGATAATCAAAGTAACAATATCACTTTATGCAGCACGCTAGCCAATGTCCCCGCTCACGTAGATTACGTCCTAATGCAAATCCCAAGAAACAATCGCTATCTTACATGGCAGTTGAATCAATTAAGGCTAAGTTTGGGTAAAGCTGTACCTGTCATTGCGGTGAATAAAGCCAAAGAAATCCATTCTTCAACACTCAAATTGTTCGAAAAATATCTAGGAAGCACTCATACCTCTCTCGCTTGGAAAAAGCACCGCCTAGTTTTTTCTACCCCTGATGCTCCTAACGCTATCGCTGTCGATCCCATCACTAAATGGAAAGTTGAGCCGCATAAATTTGAACTGAAGAACTTGCCCAATGTCTACTCGGGAGAAAAACTCGACCAAGGCGCTCGTTTTATGCTCGAGCATTTACCAAATGGCTTAACCACAGAGCGAGTCATTGATCTTGGATGTGGGAATGGCGTGCTATCAGTAAAGCTAGGACTCGACAACCCCGATATAAGTATTACATGTGTAGACGAAAGTTACATGGCAACAGCCTCTGCAAAGGAAAATCTACTCGATGCTCTTGGTTCTGATAGACAAATAGAATCTATCACCAATAACTGTCTGGATGGGTTCCAAATCGATAGTGCAGAGCTGGTTTTATGCAATCCTCCCTTTCATCAACAACAAGCTATAACGGATCACATAGCATGGCAAATGTTCTGTGATGCAAAGCATGTTCTTTGCAATGATGGCAAATTATTAGTTATCGGCAATCGACACCTCGGCTACGATGTAAAGTTATCTAAGTTGTTTGGTAAGCCTAAGGTCAAACTTATCGCCTCAAATAAGAAATTTGTTATTTTACAGGCAACTAAATAGTTCACTATCATGTCTCTATATTAGAGTTACGTTAAAGGAAATTATGATGAGAAAACTGGTTCTAGCCGCCTCAGTGGCGTTACTTACTGCATGCTCCTCCCCTCAACAAGAACAGCTAAACTTTATGCCTCAGCCTGTTCTGAGCAACAGCAACCTTGTTCAAAATGCAAATTTTACGCTGACAAGTAAAGATGTTCGATCGGCTCAATACGTAGCATTGATAGATAGCGGACGTTCTAACATTGAACCAATACACTCAAGACAAAATGTTCGCATCAGCATTGAGAATGCCTTATTAGAGCAATTCCAATCCCAAGGTTTTAACAGCACGGTCAACAGCGAAAACTCTGTAAGTGTGGAGATACAAGAAGCTCTCGTATCGGTTAAACACTCGGTCATGGCCAATGAAATGGACGGCAAGGTCGTACTCGAAATCACCGCTGAAACTCCCAAAGGTAAGCTAGTGAAAACCTACACAGGGACCGCAAAAAGAAATGGAGCACTAAGCGCATCAGATGATGAAATAGGTATGGTACTCAACGATGTGACTAACTTAGTGTTAAAAGAAGTTGCCAACGACCGTGAACTCAAAGACTACATGCAGGAGCGCTTTTAATGTGGAAGACAATCATTGCCTCATTGGCGCTTTTTAGTAGTCTAGCTTTTGCTGGTCCTAAAGTCGTATTTGAAACCACTTTAGGCGCATTTACCGTTGAACTCGATAAAGAAAAAGCACCAATTACGGTTGCGAATTTTGTAAAATATGTCAAAGACGGGAGTTATGTAGGGACACAATTTCACCGAGTTATCCCAGGTTTTATGGCTCAAGGTGGTGGATTAGACAAAGACATGAAACCTGTACCTACATACAGTCCAATTAAAAATGAAGCGTCAAACGGGCTAAAAAACGAAGTCGCCACTATAGCCATGGCTAGGACTCGTGATCCAAACTCTGCCACTCGACAATTCTTTATTAACTATAACAATAATGAGTACCTGAATTTTAGCGACGACAAACAAAAGCCTTCCGCAGGCTATGCTGTGTTCGGCAAAGTCACCAGAGGCTTTGAAACCGTAAAGAAAATGAGTGAAGTGCCCACAACGACAAAAGGCAATTTTCGAGATGTACCTAAAACTGCCATCATTATCACTAATGCCAGTTTAATGCCTTGAATTTATAGCTCTAACCTAACTGGTTAGAGCTGTTTATTATTGATAAACAAATTATTAGTGAACATAATCATCTCGCCCTTCGAGGACTAAGCAATATTTTTAGCCACTATAACTTAAGCTGGTTTAAAGAGCTTAAGTATCTAGCTCCGGCCTAAAGGGTGAGAGCTACTTGTGATTGTATACATTTAAACGCTATTAGGATGAGTTCATGTCAATCAATTCCTGTTCCAAATCGTGGCTAACAACTCTACGTAGCTATTCAGACAAAAGACTGCTCTGGGTATTCATGTTAGGCTGCTCTAGTGGTTTTCCTTGGGTACTGATTGGTTCAAATATGTCTGGCTGGCTAAAAGACGCTGGTCTAACACGAGCAGCTATCGGCTATTTTGGTAGTGTCTTTGTTGTCTATGCTATTAATTTTCTTTGGGCACCACTGGTTGACCGAATTAAGCTTCCATTGCTCCATGCCTTCTTAGGTCAACGCAGAAGCTGGATTTTCTTTTGTCAATCACTCGTCTTAATCTGCACCATAGGGATAGCAGGAGTTAATCCAGCAGAAAATCTCCTGTTCACATCAATGCTAGCACTTGCGATAGCAATCTCGTCCGCTACTCAAGACATTGCTATCGATGCTTTTCGTATTGATACTTTCCCAAAATCAGATTCCTCCAAACTACCTCAAGCTTCAGCAATGGCGGTAATGGGATGGTGGACAGGATATTCTCTACCCGGCTATGTAGCATTCATCAACGCAGACACCATTGGCTGGAATGGAGTTTATTACGGAATGGCCATCATAGTCGCTGTGTTGATGCTGTTTACTCTTTTAGTTGGTGAGCCCGCGACTGATCGAGAGAAATTGCAAGCAGCGGCTGAAGAGCGCCACAGCAATGTAGTTGGAAATAGAGTGATAGCATGGCTGACGGTTACCGTTATCGAACCTTTTCTAGATTTCTTCAAGCGCAATGGGACACGTGTCGCTCTCACACTGCTGTTATTTGTGTTCTTATTTAAAATCGGCGAAGCTTTCCTTGGCCGAATGTCGATTGCTTTTTACAAGGAAATCGGGTTCTCAAATGAGCAGATTGGCTATTACTCTAAGCTCGTAGGTTGGGGACTAACGACGTTGTTCACCTTGGTCGGCAGTATGGTCAATGTAAGGTTTGGTATTGTTCGAGGGTTGATGATTGGTGGTATCACTATGTCGGCGAGCAACTTAATGTTTGCATGGATAGCATCAGTGGGACCAAATGAGCATCTATTCTTGGCAACCATCATTGTCGATAACTTCACAACGGCATTTTCCACGGTTGCCTTTGTGTCTTTCCTAACCGTTCTCACTGGCCAAGCATTTTCAGCGACCCAGTACGCCCTGCTCGCATCACTAGGTAATTTGGGGCGCACAACGCTAGCATCTTTCAGTGGTGAGTTGGTCGATTATTTAAACGATTGGTCCACATTCTTTATCCTTACCTGCTTAATGGTGATTCCAAGCCTGATAATGCTGTATTCGCTTCGCCATCATTTCACCGCCTTACTAAACAAAGCTCAGCAAATAGATAACGAAGAAAATCAAGGTTGAACAAACAGACAAAAGGCTTGATTTAATCACCAAGCCCTTTCCTATCTAGCACAAGTTAGGGATACATTCCCTTGCCAAACAAGTTAAATATTCTTGCCACTCCTTGGGTGAACATCATAGGCTCAGTTAATACGGTAAGGCATAAACAATCTTCACCCTCTTTTGTGTAAGGACTGTGCTTGTCTGACCCATCTTTGACTAGATAATCTCCCGCCTCATAATGCCCGGCTTCATCACTAAAACCTCCGTGCAGTATCAAGGTCGATTCAACCCCTTTGTGAGTATGCTGAGGAATTTTTACCCCCTCCGCGATATACAACAGATTCACTTTGACTGAGTCACACACATCGACCGGAGCACTAAATACTTTGCCGCCGTAGCTGCGCCACTCGCCAATTTTGTTTTCAAACCGAGAAAGAGAAAGCGGCAAAGCAAAGGTTTTACCGTGCACTTGCACTGATAGAGGCTTTCTGAACGGCCTCATCGGTAGGATGTCTTGCTCAGAGTCTACTATGTCCGCGAACATAGACTCAAAGCTCGGATCTTGTTCCCCCTTGAGAGAACTCAGCTCCTCACCCAAATATTGCTCGTGCTTTAACACGTTTGCTTTACAGTCTGGACAGCTCTCTAGATGCGTAGCAATAGCAAACCCGTCAACGGAGTTAAGTTCTCCTGCCGCATATGCTTTGAGAATGTGTAGTTCAGGATGATAACTCATAACCGCTCTACCTCCATTGAGTGGCGCAATTTTTCAACGGCCAATCTTAGTCTCGATTTCACCGTCCCCACTGGAATATCGTACATGTCAGCGACTTGCTGATGAGCAAGCTCTTCCAGATACACGGCTTGTACAACCTTCCTTTGCGGTTCTGGCAACACGCTCAAAAACTTGACAACCTGCTCTTTGAGCATCTCATGCTCGGGGGTATAGTCTTCGATTCGATCTGGCGGACAAAAGTCATCTGGCCAAATATCTTCGGAGTGGATGTGTACCTCCCGTCCTCGCTGCTTGCGTAGCGTGTCGAAGCATAAGTTCCGCGCGATTGTATATATCCACGTCGATAGTGAACTTTTGGCTCCATCAAAAAGCTGGCTCTTTCGCCACACTGTCGTTAACGTCTCTTGAACTAATTCAAGCGCGACTTGCTCGTTACCCATGTGCTTAAAAGCAAATTGCTTGAGGCGCGGTGCGAAATGCTTGAAGACCAGAGAAAAAGCGTCTTTGTCCTGCTCTTTCACTCTGTCCATGCACTCACACCAATCTTGCTTAGCAAATGACTCAGTGTCTTTAGATAACATGCCGAGTTCCTTTTACGTGCTGTATTAGTCGGTATACGAACACTGACAGCAAAGTGATCATATTCGAGTTCAATAAAATTGGACTCTATCTTATCTAAAGTTTAGTACTCTATCGACTGAGACAAAAATTCTATAGCCTGCTGACAATCGCTCTGCATGAGCAGATGGTCTGCTTCTTTTTGATTGACAGGGAGGAGTTCTAACCATCTCTGGCACACCCAAGTGGCGTCATCGAAATAACACTCTGGGTGAAGCTCGGAAAATTGAGGAAAGCGGCGGTACACATCTTTGAGGTATTCACTTAGGTGCTGATGTTCCACTTTTATCTTTGAGTAGGTCCAAGAGTCTAGCCATTCAACTTTGGCTTGCCTTAATCCATCGTATTCAGAGCGCACTTTAATGATCTTAAAGCGCTTTGTTCCAACGACAGTGACACCTAGTAGCCCACCGTCCAAAACTTCAAAATCGACAATCTCAGCAAGTGTCCCGACGACCGACAACGCAGGGTCTCCGGATTCGGCATTCGAATCATACAAACAGATGCCGAACGTGTTATCGACCTGACACGCTTGCTTGATAAGCCTCTTATACCTTGGCTCAAAAATTCTCAGTTTCATTTTTCCGCCGGGAAGCAGCACAGAGCCGAGCGGAAAAAGCATTAATTCATTCACTACTTAGTACCATATGTTCGTTTAAAAATATCTACGGTACAGGTAGCAATTCGATCAATTCTTGGCCTCACGTGTGATTAAAACGAGAAAATCACATTTTCATTTAACAAACCGAGAAGCAAACGATACCGTCAACACTTCTGCTAGAAACATGTTAGTTCCATTTAAAAACAAATCAATCACTAAAATCGTGACTTAGATCACCTAAATTGTGCAAAATATCATCATTTGTCACTGCTAAATGATGCGTTTATCGCTATTATGCGCCCAGCCAAAGTACAGCGAAGATTGTATACCTCGGCACGATAACTACATTTTCACACAAAATATACATAGAGAGTCCCACTATGCGTAAATCACTTTTAGCTCTTGGTGTTGTTACTGCCATGTCTAGCCCTGTTATGGCAGCTGACTACTCAGACGGTGATATCCACAAAAACGATTACAAATGGCTTCAATTTAACCTAATGGGAGCCTTTAATGAAAAAGGCCCTGGTTCTGACTCCACCCATGACTACCTAGAGATGGAATTTGGCGGTCGTTCAGGAATTTTTGACCTTTACGGGTACGTTGATTATTTCAATATTACTGGTGATTCTGACAGCGACAAATCAGGCTCTGACAAACTATTTATGAAGTTTGCTCCTCGTATGTCTCTGGATGCATTAGCAGGTAAAGATCTCTCTTTTGGCCCTGTACAAGAAGTCTACATTGCCAGTGAAAATATCTTTTACGGCGGCGCAACAGAAGCACAGTATAAAATCGGTGTCGGCTCTGACGTCATCGCGCCATGGTTTGGTAAAATGGGCCTAAACCTTTATGCAAATTATGACAACTCTAAAAAAGATTGGAATGGTTACCAGCTTTCAACTAACTGGTTCAAACCTTTCTATCATTTCGAGAATGGTTCCTTTATCTCATACCAAGGTTACCTAGATTTTCAGTTTGGTATGAAAGACGAATATTCTCAGTCTAGTACTGGTAGCGCTATGTTCAATGGCATCTACTGGCATTCAGACCGCTTTGCTGTAGGTTATGGTCTAAAACTATTTAAAGACGTATACGGCTTTGAAGATGGTGTTAAAAGTCCCTTTGGCAATGAAGAAAACGAATCTTCAGGCGTTGGCCACTACGTATCAGTTACCTATAAGTTCTAAGCTAGGTAGCAGGCTACAGCTTTCAAAATGGCACGTTTACGTGCCATTTTTATTGGCAATACCTTCATATCATCGTATTCTCTTGGCAAATTCGCGCCTATTATCATTCAGATGAAGATTGTTATTCTTGGTCCTGGGGCTATTGGCTCTTTATGGGCATGTTGTTTAAGCCGCGCTGGCCATTCAGTGTCACTTTGGTCTCAACACCAATGCGACTCCATTTATCTTCAGCAAGAGCACTTACCTGCAATACAATTTACCAGTAATAATAAAGACAAACTTGCATCGGCAGACCTGTTATTGGTCACGCTTAAAGCCCCTAATGTCATGCCAGCTATCAAAGAGATAGCTCTAAACATTGCCCAACAAACGATTGTGGTATTAATGCACAATGGCATGGGGACGGCAGAGGCCATTAACACTTTATTACCGAATAATCCACTGGTGATTGCCACTACCACACATGGCGCTTTTCGCCCAAAACCGAGTCAAGTACTGCATACAGGTAAGGGATACACAGAGCTCGGCGGCTATAACGACGGTGGTAAGCGTTGTGATTTTTTACAACCCGTGTTTGAGCATGCGCTGCCAAAGACAAGTTGGCACTGTGATATTTTCACTCCAATTTGGCATAAACTGGCAATAAACTGCATCATCAATCCGCTGACTGCGATTGATCAGGTTAAAAATGGAGAGTTATCCTCCGCTAAATATCAGGAAGTCATCACTTTGCTGATAGACGAAATAAACCAAGTATTAAAAGCTGAAGATATAGATGTGACTCACGAAAATCTAACCACTAAAGTACATCAGGTTATTGAGGCAACATCTGACAATTACTCGTCTATGCATCAAGATATTTTCCATAAACGCCCAAGCGAGATAGACTTTATCACAGGTTATCTTTTACAAAGAGCAAAGGCACATAATATCTCTGCGCCAGTCAACCAAACGCTCTTTCAAAAAATTAAGCAGATTGAACAAGACCATGACTAAAAAAGTACTGGTACCTATAGCTCCAGGTACAGAAGAGATGGAAGCCATCACTATCATCGACATGATGGTGCGAGCAGGCTATCAAACCGTTATTGCAAGCGCTGATTTCGAAGGTCAGTTAGCAATGAAGGCGTCGCGCGGCGTAACATTAACCGCCGAGTGCAAACTGGTCGATATTGCCGACGACGAGTTTGACGCCATTGTTTTACCCGGAGGCGTCGGCGGCTCTGAAGTCTTTCGTGATAGCACATTGCTAGTTGAAATCGTTCGCCAACAAATGTATGAAGGCAAATTAGTTGCGGCTATCTGCGCAGCCCCTGCCATAGTGCTTGCTCACCATAATCTGTATCCGGATGCGATTATGACTTGCCATCCAAGTTTTGAGTCTCATATAAGCAAAGAAAAATGGCGCGCTAAACGCGTGACCTACGACGTCAACCATAATCTATTAACCAGTCAGGGTCCTGGCACTGCCCTTGAGTTTGCAATGGAAATTATCATCAATCTATCAGGCAAGAAGCATGCATGGACAGTTGCAGAGCCTATGATTACTCTTCCTACTCTACACTATCAAAAATTAGGTGGCAGTGAATCATGATAGACGTGGAGGCTATTCGCACTCAATTTCCAGCATTGCAGCAAACCGTCAATCAACAAACCTTGGTATACCTTGATAGCGCTGCAACCACGCAAAAGCCTGATTGCGTAATCGAGACTATTGCTCACTACTATCGCGCACAAAATGCTAACGTTCATCGCGGCAGTCATAGTCTCACTGCACACGCGACCGGTCAGTTTGAATCCGCACGCTCCACTATCGCCAAGTTTATTGGAGCAAACAGCGAAAGAGAAATCATCTGGACGCGGGGAGCAACTGAAGCGCTCAATCTTATCGCTCAAACCTTTGCTCGTAATACGCTCGAACCTGATGATGAAATCTTAGTGAGTGAGATGGAACACCACGCCAATATCGTACCTTGGCAAATCGTAGCTGAGCAAACCGGTGCTAAAGTGGTAAAAGTCCCCATGACAACAGACTGTCAGTGGGATATGAAGGTATTTGACTCTTTACTTTCCCAAAAAACAAAAATTGTCGCACTGGCACATATCACCAATGTCACAGGAACGAGATTGCCGATTGAAGAGGTGATTACTAAGGCAAAGCAAGTTGACGCGAAAGTGATTATTGACGGCGCACAAGGCATCGTCCATGAGCCTATTAATGTCAATAAGCTTGGTGCTGATTTTTATGTTTTTTCAGGCCATAAGATCTTCGCTCCTGCTGGAATTGGCGTGCTTTATGGAAAATTAGAGTTGCTTGAAGCCATGCCACCGTGGCACGGCGGTGGTAAAATGGTTGAGCATGTCTCTTTTTCAGGTACCACATACAGCGCACTTCCCGGAAAATTTGAAGCGGGCACGCCAAACGTGGCGGGGGCCATTGCACTGGCTAGGGCAATTGACTGGTATAGCGCGCTGTCCATCCAAGAAGTCGAAAAACATGTGCAAAATATCACTCAGCAAGCTTATCAGAGGCTAAGCAAGATTGAAGGCGTGAAAGCACTCGGCTTTCAGCCAAAAGCGAGCGTGATTTCTTTTGTGGTTGAAGGGGTTCATCACCAAGATGTGGCCACTTTGCTCGATCAGCAAGGTGTGGCCATCAGGGCTGGCCACCACTGCGCTCACCCTTTAATGGATGCCCTTGGCGTTAAAGGTACGATAAGAGCATCTTTTGCTGTTTATAACAACTTGGAAGATGTTGACAGATTAATAGCTGGCGTTGAAAAAGCCGTTGACATGCTATAAGAGCTAAGGGTTGAGCACGTTCAACCCTATCATTTACAACTCTTCAAATGCAGCAATAGCATCAGACAGTTTTTTTACTGCGTGGATTTGCATTCCCGCGATTCCTCCCTTGGGCATATTGGCCGCTGGTACAATCGCTTTCTTAAAACCATGCTTAAATGCTTCGTTTAATCTTTCCTGCCCACTTGGAACCGGACGTATTTCACCCGCCAGTCCAACTTCGCCGAAGATCACCACATCTCGAGGTAGAGCTCTGTCTCTAAAGCTTGATAGCAGTGCCATAACTAATGCTAGATCAGCACTGGTTTCGGTAACTTTTACCCCGCCAACCACATTCACAAACACATCTTGATCCGCCATTTGCAAACCGCCATGTTTATGCAGGACCGCGAGCAAAAGAGAAAGGCGGTTTTGCTCAAGGCCAACAGCAACACGTCTCGGGTTGGCCAATTGGGAATAGTCGACTAGCGCCTGTATTTCCACCAGCAAAGGTCGCGTGCCTTCCCAAACCACCATGACAGAGCTTCCCGACGTCTCTTCTTCCCCCCTTGAAAGAAAGATTGCCGAAGGATTGCTGACTTCTTTGAGTCCTTGTCCTGTCATTGCAAAAACACCTAGCTCGTTCACTGCGCCAAAACGATTTTTGTGACTGCGAAGCGTTCTGAAACGGCTGTCAGTGCCACCATCAAGTAATACTGAGCAATCGATAATATGCTCCAGAACTTTCGGTCCTGCTAGAGTACCATCTTTGGTCACGTGCCCAACAATAAACACGGCGACATTATTTTGTTTAGCGTAACGGGTTAACGCAGTCGCCGACTCCCGTACTTGAGCCACACTGCCAGGAGATGACTGTACATCCGCAACATGCATCACTTGAATCGAGTCAATCACCAATAGCTTGGGCTGCTCCTTCTCTGCAACCTGACAAATTCTATCCACGTTAGTCTCTGACAGCATCTTTAAATTATCCTTGGGTAAACCAAGGCGCGAGGCACGCATCGCCACCTGTTGTAAAGACTCTTCTCCTGTCACATAGAGTGTAGGCATGTGAGAAGCGAGATAACACATGGTTTGTAAAAGCAGGGTCGATTTACCCGCACCTGGGTTTCCACCTATCAGTATCGCCGCACCTGGAACAACACCTCCGCCAAGCACACGATCAAGCTCTTTAAAGCCACTGGTAAAACGAGGGACCTCTTGCAAATCAATCTCAGACAATACTTGAACCTGAGTTTCTCCGGAATTACCTGCGTAACCTGAAAGCCGGTCATGTTTATTCCCAACTGGTGAGGCAGCCATCCGAACTTCGCTGATCGTATTCCAAGCACCACAAGCATTACACTGCCCCTGCCATCTGGGAAAATCCGCCCCACAGTCGTTACATACGTAGGCTCTTTTTACCTTTGCCATATCACTTCAGACCCCAATAAATACCGTTCACCTTATCATTCGTCATCAATAGACCTTGATTCGTTGTAACATAACACTAAAGTTTTATATATCAAGGTAGATATTTTTTGCGAGGGGTTATTAATCAATAACCAATGGAACAAGCCGAAATATTGTCGTTAGCAGAGCGACTCATCCCTGCTTATCACTCAGAAGATTTTGACTTCGTTCTTAGCCAAATGACCGAAGGAGAGGCCCCGTCTGTCAAACTTTTGGTCAAAATGGAATTAAACCGAGTGATGGCGCCTTGCTCTAAAATTGTTGACTTAAGAGGCAGGGTTAATGGTGAATGCCGAGAGTATGAGCTGGATGGCGTAAAACACTGGCTTGATGACGTCGCATTCAATACTTACCAAAAAAATGTACGCAGGTATGGTGGTTATACGGAAGGAGTATGGGAGGCATTGTGCAACACTCACAATAACTTCCGTGTAATGAAAAAAAGAGGCCAGTTGCATGGTGACGAAACCGAAGAAAAGACCAGCATATTCGATGTTGAAGCGATTAAACTTGGCTACGACTTAAAACGCCGAGAAAATCGCCTCAAAATATCTTCTCAGATCGAGTTTAAACTCGCTATTGACCTAGTTCATGCCACAACCATAGACCTTTCTCCATCAGGAGCAAAGTTTAAAGTCCCGTCGGCGTTCGATTATCAAGCTGGCTCAGAAATCTCTGTAAAGTTTACTGAATTGATGAAAGAGTCCGATCTCGAAGGATTAACCAACCCTATAAAATACCGAATTGTTGGTGTAGATGAATCCTACGATAATGACTCGGTCAAGTTTCTTCGTTTGCTCAAACTAGACGAATCTAATGTCATTGAGCAGTTAATCGATAGTAAACTAAGCAGTGATAGCCAACGTAACCGGCATGACACACAAGACAAAGTCATTCGGGCTCGTTCGAGAGGCTATGAACACACTTTTCTAAAACATACTTGCAATCTTCCTCTGTTTTTCAGTGGTTCTGAGTTAAAGCTTGCCTTGATGACAGAAAACAATCAGCCAATATGGCACTATTGGCATGATGAACGTAATCAACAAGCCTTAACCAATCTTTTTAATCCCAAACGCATAGCACGCATACTTAAAGCAGGTGAACAAAATTCAAGCCATACGTTTTATACCTTCACACATGGCCATCAAGAAAAAACTTTGTTTTTTTCTATGATGCTGTCAGAGGCAAAGCCTGAGGTACAACAACTGTTTTGCCACGTAGGAGCAAGGAAAGACAGTTGGAAAGTATTTAGAATTCATATGTTCAAGCTTACTGAAGAAGAAAGCTCCGAATTAGCGCAGCATTCTTCGGAGCTCACTCTGGATGCAATTACACTCACCCATTGTGGCATCTTGCAAGAGCTATCGACAGAGACAAGTAAAGACGACTATTTAATCGCTCCAAAGCCCAAGCTCCCCAGTAGTACCATCAATAACTTTTGCCATGCTCGAAACCCGGCTAATAATCCAGCTTGTATTTACTATGATGCTAAATCACGCCGCAAAGAACCACGCTTTCAATTTCGCTCTCCTTTGGTACTTACAGGGGAGGATAAACAAACACACTCTGGCATAACGCTTGATATTTCCAAACGTGGTATCAGTATTGCTTTAACCTCTCCTAGCACGCTTAAAGCCGGAGAAACATGCTCGGTAAACTTTACCGAACTAGACAAACTCGACAAGAACTCCTCATTAAGTAAAGTCCCATATAAGGTGATTAGAATCTCACCTGGAGGGAAACGATTACAACTGGTGATTCTCGAAGATAGCCATACTATGAAAAACATCGCCTTTTTCGGCAGTTTAATTCAACATAATCAAGACAAACTAAACTCTATAACGGAAGTACTTCCCAGCAATGAGTTATTAGAAGACCTGCATGATATTCTCCTGGGTAAAATCGTCAGCGCGCCTATTTTTGTTGAAAAACCAACACGAACTCTCAAACCTAGAGTGATCGGTGTTAATTTCCCTCTGCCTCCCTATCTAGTTCCACTGGCCAAACTCGGCAAGGAAGACAAATTCTCTCTTGAGCCTATTTTCAAAGGACATACCAATACATTACTTGCCCAGCCAATGAAACATATCGACGGCGCACAGCCACAGTTTCACGAAATCTATCTGGCGTTAACCTTATTTGGTAACCGAATCCAATCATGGGAGTCGAAGCTCATCGGTGAATTTGAGTCAGTACAAGAGCGAATAAAATTTATTAAAAAAGCTCAAACAATGGGGCGTTTCTATGCGATTCGAATCTGTAGTGCGCCAGTGTTCGAGCCGATGAGCGCTCTATTGCAAGAGGATATTACTGAACTTGCACCGCTTAACATGCATCATGCTAAAACACTGGAAAAAGAAATTACCGGTATCGTCGGATATAGCGAAATAACAGACATCACTGAAGAAGTAACACTCAGACTGCACTTGCCAAGTGAGTAGCTTTTTACTCGTTCGCAGAGACGTTTAAACTCAACGCCTCTGATTGTCATTGACCGACTTTATGGCTTAGCCTGAAAACTTATCTTTTTCTGCTTAGCTAGACTGGCAGACAGAATACATAACACGCCACCCAATCCAGCATAGCGCACTGCGGCTTGGGCGATTTTTTCTACTTTAGGCTTAGCATGGTAAGCAACTCCCAAACCCGCCGCTTCCATCATAATAAGATCGTTCGCACCATCACCAACAGCAACAGTATTGTGTTTTTCTACCTCATACAACTCTGCGAGTTCGTGTAAGATATCGGCTTTAGTCTGAGCAGATACTATCTCACCTAGAACGTTTCCTGTTAGCTTACCATTGGCAATTTCCAGTTGATTGGAGCGCGCATAATCCAAGTTCACTGTCTTTTTAAGGTGATCTGAAAAGTAAGTAAAGCCACCTGAGGCAATTGCCGTTTTCCAGCCAAATTGTCGAAGCGTACCAATTAAACCGCCAAGATCAGGCATTAAAGCCAATTCATCCCTAACTTGGGTTAAAATTGATTCATCAGCACCAGCAAGCGCAGCGACTCGGCTACGCAAGCTTTGCTCAAAGTCGAGTTCACCCTGCATGGCACGCTCAGTGAGCTTTGACACTTGCTCTCCAACACCTGCCAATTTTGCAATTTCATCAATGCATTCTATTTGAATGGCGGTAGAGTCCATATCCAGCACGATCAAACCCGGTTTAGACAGGTCTGGAACATCATTAAGAGACGCATAATCAAGAGATAATGTTTGCAATATTGTCTCATGCTCAGACATTAAGTCCCCTTGCACCAGAGCAACTTGATAAGGCCCGACTTTCCATACATCGACAATCTCATTGTGGTACCCTGTGAAGGTATTGATGCGTTCAAAATGTTCGGCTAGTAAGTGCTCACCAAAAACAATCCAGTTAGCTTTCGCCTTATCCATGTGATTAGTAAATCTGGCTTCCGGTAATCGAGCATACAAAGAAGCCTGTTTTTGAATAGAAAGAGTCTTAAACGTTTCCATGTGAGTTATTCCTGAAAAACTTAACCACAACTTAACCTATTGCAATTTGCCTGCGCAAGTATCAATATTCTTTATAGTAAACTTATCTTATGTTTAGGTGAATATGGAATCTTCCCTATTTTCGTTTCGAATGGCTTTGAGAGTACTCACAATCGTCTCTCTTATCAGTATGTTACTTGTTATTGGAATCAATAGCGTCAAGATAAGCCAAGCGAACCAAGATATTCAAAAAAACCAGTTAGATACTTTAATTAAAGTTCTTGTGTCTCAAGCATCATTGGCTGCAGGAGAGATGATTGCAAGCCAAGACCAAGAGCGCTTATTAAAGCTCACCAATCAGCTATCTAAAGACGATCTAGTATTTGACGCCACTATTTATGATGCTGAAGGTGTGCGATTAGCATCGAGTGACAAAAGCAAAAGTGTACGAGAGATTCTCGGTTTAGATACCCCGCTGGAGACAGCAAGGATCGGAAAGCAACAACTTGTAGAACCTGTTACTTACGATAATGTGGTGATAGGTTTTGTCCGCCTTACGTTTGAAACAGGCAAAGTTACCGCTTTCTCTGACCATTACTACAGGAAAAGCGATCGCTACATGTACACTATGGTCGCCATGAGCTTTATCACTGGGATACTTCTGACCATTGTTGTGCGTAGAAAGCCCAGACAAAAGGGTGAAAATCTACTTCTAAAAGAACTAGATTAAAGGGCTGATGTTCAACATCAACCCTATCATGGCACAGTTTACTTGCCATCAGACAAGATAATTGAATCGAGTGCTATCAGTATCATCTCATTAAAGGTTGTTTGGCGCTCATCAGAAGTGGTTTGTTCGCCCGTTTTGATGTGATCGGAAACCGTACAAATTGTCATTGCTTTGGCGCCATATTCTGCGCACGCCCCATATATCCCAGCAGCCTCCATCTCTACGCCCAGAATACCGTATTTATCCATTACATCAAACATACTAGGATTCGGTGTATAGAACAGCTCGGCAGAGAATAAATTACCAACCTTTAGCTCGATGCCGCGCTCTTTTGCCGCATCTTCAGCTGCGCGTACCATGTGATAATCGGCGATAGCAGCAAAGTCGTGGTCATTAAAGCGAATACGATTTACTTTTGAGTCAGTACATGCGCCCAAACCAATAATGACATCGCGGACTTTAATATCACTACTTACCGCCCCGCAACTGCCAACTCGAATGATTTTCTTCACACCATAATCTTTAATAAGCTCAGTGACATATATCGAGCAAGAGGGAACACCCATACCATGCCCCATCACAGATACACGGCGCCCCTTATAATATCCAGTAAAACCCAGCATATTACGAACATCACAGACCTGAATAACATCATTTAGGAAGGTTTCAGCTATGTATTGAGCACGAAGTGGGTCGCCAGGCATAAGTACAACATCTGAAAAATCGCCTTGCTGAGCGTTGATATGTGGGGTGGCCATAATTGATTATCCTTTTTTTCCAATGTTTAGCATTCTAGTTGCGTTTAAGCTTTCGTTATCTATACAGTCAGGCACGCTCTATATATCTTCAGCTCTAATTTGACGATACACATCAGGAGTTGGGGTGTATTCGCCTCCAACAGTAATAGCTTGTTGAAGTGATGTAGCGGCCTCTTTCCATTGCTGCTCATTTCGAGCATGGATAATAGCTAATGGCTTATCTGAACACGCCTGCTCACCCAAGCGAATAAAATGGTCAAACCCTACAGCATGGTCAATCTTATCTGTCGCAAAACGGCGTCCTCCCCCCATAGCAACCACAGCCATCCCTATAGCGCGAGTATCCATAGCGGTAACAATTCCCGTTTTCTCAGCAAATACAGCTTGGATAAAAGGCGCTTTTTCTAGGTAATCATCGTAATTTTCGACAAAATCGACTGGCCCACCTAAACCTTCAACCATCAGGCCAAAGCATTGCGCTGCTTTACCATTTTCCAATACCTCGATTAACTTGGTACGTGCATGCTCAGTGTTATCAGCTAACCTTCCCAATACCAACATTTCAGCAGCAAGAGCTAGCGTCACTTCTAAAAGACGGGGGTTTTGATATTCACCGGTTAAGAACCGAACCGCTTCTCTGACCTCCAGAGCATTACCTGCTGATGAGGCCAATACCTGATTCATATCGGTTAAAATAGCGGTTGTTTTGGTACCTGCACCATTTGCCACTCCGACAATGGATTTCGCCAAATGCTCAGATTCTTCGTAGGTTGGCATAAAGGCGCCTGTTCCTACTTTGACATCCATAACTAGAGACTCTAATCCAGCTGCTAACTTTTTCGATAAAATAGAGGCGGTGATCAAAGAAATATTATCAACCGTTGCCGTGACATCTCGAGTGGCATAGACACGTTTATCAGCTGGCGCTAAATTTCCGGTTTGTCCTATGATGGCAACGCCTGCTTGCCTAGTCACGTAAGTAAAGACTTGGTTGGATGGCATAATGTTGTAGCCTGGTATAGACTCTAGCTTATCCAGTGTTCCTCCTGTATGCCCTAGTCCTCTTCCCGAAATCATAGGAACAAAGCCTCCACAGGCCGCAACCATAGGACCCAACATTAATGAGGTCACATCTCCTACGCCACCTGTTGAATGCTTGTCCACCACTGGACCAGGAAAGTCTTGTTCGTGCCAATCAATGACCATTCCCGAGTCACGCATTGCACAAGTCAGCGCAATTCGCTCTGGCATCGTCATTTCATTAAAAAAAATCGCCATAGCAAAAGCCGCTATTTGGCCTTCAGAAATACTGTTATTGGTAATTCCTTGGATAAAAAAATTAATTTCACCAGAGGTCAGCACCTCACCATCACGCTTTCGGCGTATGATTTCTTGGGGTAAATACATTAGAGCCTCCCATACATTGGGGGTTGATGAGTTAGATGCAGCGGCAAGTAAACACTTACCGCTAAATTGACAAGATTAAGATCTATCGATCTCAATAAGCTGCAGGATCAGCGGTTTCTTTTGTCACTTCTAATGTATGAAGAAGATTGGTCAAAAGACTCGAGGCTCCGAAGCGGTAGTGACGTGCATCGACCCAATGTTCACCCAATATTTCATCCGCCATGGCCAAATAAGCGGCAGCATCTTCCGCAGTGCGCACTCCACCAGCAGGCTTAAAACCAACAGTGGAGGCGACCTTCATATCACGAATCACTTCCAACATCATTCGAGCATATTCAGGCGTAGCATTGACCGGCACCTTGCCCGTCGATGTTTTAATAAAGTCAGCGCCAGCATTGATTGATATCTCTGAAGCCTTTTTTATCAATGCTTCTTGTTTAAGTTCACCGGTTTCAATAATCACTTTGAGCAAAATATCACCACAGGCTTGCTTGCACTGCTTTACAAGTTCAAAGCCTACTTCTTCGTCACCTGCCATCAGTGCACGATATGGAAAGACCACATCAACTTCATCAGCACCATAAGCGATTGCAGCTTTAGTCTCTGCCACGGCAATACTGATATCAGGGTTTCCATGCGGGAAGTTAGTCACAGTCGCAATTTTAATATTGGGTGTACCTTGTTCTTTAAGTGTTTTTTTGGCTACGGGGATAAAGCGAGGATAGATACAGATCGCTGCCGTATTACCAACTTTTGACTTAGCCTCGCGGCACAGCTTGATGACTTTTTCATCGGTATCATCATCATTTAGTGTAGTAAGATCCATCAATTTAAGCGCCCTTAAAGCCGCGTCTTTTAAATCGCTCATTCCTATCTCCGAACAATGTTTATTTTTGGCTTAATGGAAAAGTCAGAGTGTGGTTTCTATAAACGCAAAACTAAAATTTTCTGCCAGCTACAACACTCTCATATAGTCACAATACCCGGGCTTAACCCATAACGATAGCCACTTATAAAACGCAAACGGTTTGGATCTCAAACTAGTTTCAGCCTTAAGAACAAGCGACTAAATGAGTTAAGCAGTGAAGCCTAACCAATAAAAAACCCGCTTTATCGCGGGTTTTTTATTCACTTTAACGAGTTGGTCTTATTACATACCAGATAAGGTTAAGCAGAAGCCTGCAATCGTTGCAGCCATTAGGTTTGACAGTGTACCCGCAGCAACTGCTTTCATCCCCATACGAGCGATATCAGAGCGACGCTGAGGTGCAATTCCACCCAAGCCGCCTAGCAAGATTGCAATCGAAGACAGATTTGCAAAACCACACAGTGCAAATGAAATGATTGCCTTAGTTTTCTCAGACAGCACGATTTCTGCTGAATCACCCAAAAGCGGAGCAAAGTTTAAATAGGCAACAAACTCATTTACTACCAATTTTTGACCAATAAATGATCCCGCAATCGTTGCTTCTTCCCATGGAACGCCAATAAGGAATGCAAGTGGAGAGAAAACATAACCAAGGATTAACTCTAGCGTCAGCTCAGGCATTCCAAACCAACCACCAACGCCACCCAAGATACCGTTAACAAGCGCAATAAGGCCAACGAAAGCAAGTAGCATGGCACCAACATTCAGTGCCAACTGTAAACCTACAGCTGCACCACCAGCGGCGGCATCAATGACGTTAGAAGGCTTGTCTTCTGCACCATCAATATCACCATCAAAGCTTTCATTAGGCTTATCAGTTTCTGGCATGATGATCTTTGCAAACAGCAAACCACCCGGCGCTGCCATAAAGGATGCTGCGACTAGATACTCGATCGGAACCCCCATAGATGCATAGCCAGCAAGTACACCACCGGCAACAGAGGCTAGACCTCCACACATTACAGCAAATAGCTCTGATTGAGTCATTTTAGGAATGAATGGGCGAACGACTAGAGGAGCTTCGGTTTGACCGACAAAAATGTTTGCTGCCGCGGACATAGACTCTGAACGTGAAGTACCCAACACCTTTTGTAGAGCACCACCAAGGATTTTAATTACCCACTGCATAATACCGATGTAGTACAAAACAGAAATAAATGCAGAGAAGAAGATTAGTGTAGGAAGAACACGGAAAGCGAAGACGAAACCGCCACCACCGAAAACTTCAAACATCTTACCAGAGACTAAGCCACCAAAGATAAACTCAGAACCCTTGTTACCATATGCGATAACATCTGAAACACCGTCAGAAAAGCCCTTTAGCAATTCCTGACCCCAAGGTATGTATAGAATAAATGCACCGAGTGCAAATTGAATAGCGAATGCGCCACCCACTGTTCTAAAATTAATAGCTTTACGGTTACTAGATAACGCTACTGCAATGGCAAGTAGAACTAGCATACCGACTAGGCTCATAAACAGGCTCATAGTTTATGACTTCCTTATATGTTGTTTGTTGGCGTGTTACAATTATGGAGCTATAAAGCGGGGGCAATTATACTCATCCGGCCACACATAAAGTAATGTATTCTTCACAGTTTCTAATAAGATTCATCATGCGCTCACTCATTTATGTGACATGGATCTCTATTTGAAGTATGTTAAATCATATAAATAACATTGTACTTAGATTCTATTCACAAACTTTAAAGACCCGATTGGCATTTTTCCATGTAATTTGTGCGACAGATCGCTCATCTGTATCACGCAGAAGAGTCAAACAAGACAAGACTTGAGATAACATTGCGGGGTGATTAGGTTTTCCTTGATACCCCATAAGCGGCATATCTGGAGCATCTGTCTCCAGCACTATCCATTCAAGAGGTAAATTCGCTGCCGTCTGGCGAGTTTTTCTCGCACGAGGGTAAGTGATAACTCCACCTATACCAATATAAAAGCCAAGTTCGATAAATTGCATCGCCTGTTGATAGCTGCCAGAAAAACCATGCAACACACCTCCAAAAGTAAACTTATGCTGTTTTAACAGCTGAAGGACTTCATTATGCGTTTTTCTGCTGTGAAGGATTAAAGGTAATTGAAGGTCATTTGCCAATGCGATTTGTGCATTAAATACTTTACCTTGTATGTCATGGTCAACATCAACCATAGCATCTAAGCCACATTCACCAATCGCTCGAAAGTGATTAAGATGGGCCTCTGTTTGTTTCTGTAAATCGGTAAGGTGATAAACACTATTGTCGGTAAGAAAATAAGGGTGCATGCCTAATGCTGTATATATACCCGCATATTCAGCCGACATTGCAAGCAACTTATCCCAGTTTGATGGGCCAATAGAGGGAATCATTATCCTCTCTACACCTTGAGTCTGAGCCAACTCAAGCTGACAGGCAAAGTCATCTGCAAAAACATCGAAATCAAAATGGCAGTGGGTATCAAAAAGGCGCATTATCATTGCGCCTTGTGTGTCGAATTAGATGCTTGGTCATTAGAGTCATTACGATAAAAAACACAGCGGCGTCGATTCGCTTCAACAAGGCCCATAGACTCACACCATGAATCATAACGTACAATCCAATTTTTGAGCCAAGCATACATAGCTAAAAACCTTTATTGCTCTTCTCGCTTAAAGACCAACTCTGTTGGGGATGACTCTTGCTCAACAAAATAATAACCCGCAACATCAAAGTCTGTCAGTTTTGCCACACTATCAATGCGATTTTCGATAATATATCTTGCCATCATACCGCGTGCCTTTTTAGCATAGAAGCTGATGACCTTATACTGGCCACTTTTACAGTCTTTAAATATCGGCGTCACCACTTGAGCATCGAGTAATTTTGGTTTAACTGCCTTAAAGTATTCATTTGAAGCTAAGTTTATTAGCACATTATCACCCTGATCTACAATAGCCGCGTTTAGCTTATCGGTTATCACATTACCCCAGAATTGATAGAGATTACTTCCTTTGCTATTCGCGAGCTTAGTGCCCATCTCCAATCGATAAGGCTGCATTAGATCGAGGGGTTTAAGTAACCCATACAATCCAGATAGCATTCTTAAGTGCTTTTGGGCATAGTCAAAATCATCGTCAGAAAGTGTTTGTGCATCTAATCCAGTATACACATCACCCTTAAAAGCCAAAATCGCTTGACGAGCATTACCCGTTGTAAATTCCTCATTCCAGTCTTGGAAACGTCCGACATTAAGATCGGCAATCTTGTCGCTAACTTTCATTAAGCTGGCAACATCAGCAGGCGTGAGCTTTCGGCATACATCGATCAATTGCTTGGAGTATTCGACTAGCTCTGGTTGCGTATACTTCTCTGTCGCTAAAGGTGACTCATAATCTAAAGTTTTTGCAGGTGATACGACGATTAACATAACTTTAACTCTATCCTTCCTATCTTGATTATCTACAGAGTACAAAAAAAGCCATGCAATGTCTGCATGGCTTTCTGTATCGTTATCATAGATAAGGTCTATGACTCTTTTTTGCTGTTATCCCAAATACCATCTTCTAACTGTGATTTGAGCTCAGGGAAATCATTACTATCAAACGTTGGAACCTTACCTGCTTTAAGCTGACGGTTATAGTCTTTAGCCAGTTTGATAACGATTCCTGAAAGCAGCAGAATCGCGACTAGGTTAACAATAGCCATCATGCCCATAGATACATCAGCGAGTGACCAAACAATAGGCAAAGATGCTACGGCACCAAACATCACCATACCCAGAACAATAATACGGAAAATACCCAAACCTGCCTTATGGTTATGCTCAAGGAATATAAGGTTTGTTTCTGCATAGGAATAGTTAGCGATGATGGAAGTAAAGGCAAAGAAGAAAATTGCAATCGCAACAAAAACTCCGCCCCAAGAACCAACCTGCGAGCTCAGCGCTGCCTGTGTTAGCTCTATGCCTGTGATTTCACCATGAGGTACATATTCACCAGACATAAGAATAATAGCCACGGTAGCAGAACAAATAACTATGGTATCCATAAATACACCAAGCATCTGTACATACCCCTGAGATGCTGGGTGTGGCGGATAAGGCGTCGCAGATGCCGCTGCATTGGGCGCAGAACCCATACCAGCTTCATTTGAGAACAAGCCGCGTTTGATACCATTAATCATCGCCTGTGCAATCGCGTAGCCAAGACCACCGGCCGCAGCCTCTTGTAAGCCAAAAGCACTCTTAAAGATCAAGCTGAGTATTGCTGGTAGTTTTTCGATATTGGCAAAAACAACGAACAGAGCTAGCAACAAGTATAGTAGCGCCATAGCTGGAACGATCATTTCAGCAACACGTGCAATTCGTTTAATACCACCAAAAATGATCACTGCAGAAAGCATTACTACGGCAATACCAACGTAAGTTTCGTCCCAACCAAATGCTGTATTCATTGCTCCAGCAATAGAGTTAGCTTGTACAGCGTTAAATACCAAACCAAAGGCGATGATAAGGAAAATAGAAAAGAGCACGCCCATCCAACGCATTCCTAAGCCTTTTTCCATGTAATAAGCAGGACCACCGCGGTAGTTGCCATCATTATCTTTGGTTTTGTATAACTGTGCTAACGTGCTTTCAGCGAATGATGTCGCCATACCTAACATAGCGATAAGCCACATCCAGAAAATGGCACCAGGTCCGCCAGCTGTTAACGCAACAGCAACGCCAGCCATATTACCAGTACCAACACGGGCAGCAAGGCTAGTACATAAGGCTTGAAATGATGAAATGCCTGCATTGTCGGCTTTACGGCTATTCTTCAAAACCGAAAACATATGACCGAAATGTCTAAATTGGATAAAGCCAAGTCTGACAGTAAAGTACACTCCGACACCAACCAGTAAATAAACCAGAATCGAGCCCCAAAGTAGGTCATTCATCAAATTAATTAAATCTGTCATAAGCTCCTCATATTGAGTGTTCGCTGCTCTATGCTTCCTTGCCTTCCATCCAGTCGCTAACCAAGTGTCAACTTTGCTTAGTATTATTGTTTGTTTATCGTGCAACTCAGATATGTAAAACGCGCCTCATGCTTCCATTTTACGTAGCAACGTATTTTTTGACTGGCGGATAATGCAATCTACCCAGTCAAAAATCAATATGAAACACAGCACATACTGGTTTTACTTTTAACTATAAAATCACCATTAGCTAACACAAAAAAGCACAAAAAAAACACAAACAAGAAACATTAGCATTAAAATTTAACAACAATAAATAATAGACAACCTGACAGATATATGACCTTGTTTTAATGATTGTCACTCCTTTAACGCCAAGGACTCACCCAAGACACTCGTTAGTAAGATTTACAATAGCAAGCATACAAAACAAGTAGCACAACATCGAGATTCATCACAAATCAAGTCGTTTAATATTTAAACACCCCTTTAACATTTAACTTGTGATAGTTTGTACACTAAATCTTTTCCGTTTGGATAAAAAATCAACAAATTTTCATCATTTTTCTGTGAGGCTCAGTTTAAAATGCATAAAAAATTAATTTAATCGTAACAAATGCGAAACCAATCAAGGTTAGGCTTCAAACAGAGTGGTATTTAAACTGTACCCCTACAAGGGAAATCATTTAAAGAGGTGGCTTATGGAAGGCTTAAACTTTGAAGATATCATGGAAATGGATTTTCCAAAAACTCGAGCAGCACGCTCTAAACCAGTCAAACGTAAATGGCGCGAAATTGAAGCGATTAAGGATAAGCAAAGGCTACAGAGAGAACTGAAAGACATGGACATCGGCTTCGATGATTTTGATGAGCTCGACTACTGATACTTTAAGGAGGCACACCAGTGCCTCCTTTTTATTTTAATTAAACACTTTCTCGTTCACCTTGGCGAACACGCTGGGCAATCTGTTGATATTCTTCGGCGATAGTATCACCAAAAACAGGATCGTCTTCACCGACATTCCAACGCTTTTCGACTTCCTGCCAGTCATGGAGATTAAAGCTTTGTTCAATTAAGGGTAGAATGGAACGCTCCTCAAACTCCAAATGACGCTTTTGTACTTTGATAAACTCGTCAAGCTGCTCGACAAAGATATGTCGAGGAACAACAGCATCTTGTAGAATCATTTCAACCGTATTGAGAAAAGCGTGAGTTTTGTCTGACAATAATTCATGCTCTTGCTCCAAGTCTTCCATCTCCTGTTTATGACCATAATGCTCCGTATAATAGTGATAGAGAATATCTTCTTTAGGGTGATGGACTCGCTCTGAATGATTGGCCATATAGTCGACAATTTCCTTGACCAAGGTGTAGTTTATTGGCAGCTCTGTGTGCATTTGAGCTATTTTCTTTTGCAATACTGCCAGAAGCCGAACCATATAACTATGTTCTCTGTGGATCCTTTCCATCATCATGGTGACACCTCTTAAACCTTGTTTTCTATAAGTGTATAAGAAAGCGTTTGATCGGATATTGACCCTAGTCGAAAATTAACAACAAGAAATTATCTATTCAGTCACATCCACTGACACAGGTAATCGCCAATCAATCTCCGACTTGCCCATGGACTGGAGAAGGTGGTTCGCTCTTGAGAAATGTCGGCAACCGAAGAAACCTCGGTGTGCAGACAAAGGTGAAGGGTGTGGCGCTTCTAAAATGTGATGACGTTTACGATCAATAAATCGGCCTTTCTTTTGCGCATGAGATCCCCAGAGTAAAAAGATAACATCTGATTGATGTTGGTTTATCGCTTCGATGACTCTGTCTGTAAACGTTTCCCAGCCTGTTTTTGAGTGCGAATGCGCTTTACCTTTCTCTACGGTTAAGACAGTATTAAGCAATAAAACCCCCTGCTCAGCCCAATTTTGCAGATACCCATGGGTTGGGATCTCAAACCCCTCAATATCTTGCGATAGCTCTTTGTACATATTTACTAAGGAAGGAGGTGGTTTTATTCCAGGAAGAACAGAAAAGCACAAACCATGAGCCTGCTTAGGTCCGTGATAGGGATCCTGACCAAGGATGACGACCTTTATATCACCAAATTCAGTCGCTCGAAACGCATTGAAAACATCTTTGGCGGGGGGATATACGGCTTTACCTAAAGCCCTTTCAGACTCAACGAAGTTTAGGGTCTGCTGAAAATAATCCTGCAGTTTTTCCGCTCCAATGACATCATGCCACGCAAGTTGCTGGCCCATTGTATTGTTCCTTTTCCAGTTAATGCTGTGCTAATTGTCGCAAAAAGTGTCCAAGGAACAAAGCGGTTAACAAGATGACATTAATGTTTTTGCGGTATCCTATGGTGTCCTTGTCCTGTGACATGTCGGTTTGGCACTGGCATACGAGAAACGCGGGGACGAATATAAAAGGATGTATACGGCATAACTTTATCCTCATGAGTTGCAAGCCTAACTAGGCTATGAAAATTTAGTGCCAATGTTTCAAAACCCCAGCTATGTAATTAATGCACTTGAGTCTCTTTGCTTTTTTCTATCTATATTTCATACACCTAACTAACTCTTATCTTAGACAGCACAAAACAAAAACCAGCAAGGCGGAGCTTAAAGTGTTTAAAAAGCGGCAGTCCTACTTATTTCAAGAGGCAATGCCACCATCTCTTTATGCTTCTCAAGATGACAATCACTATGACTAGCGACCAATTGAGCTTTACCACTTTTGCCTTTGAAATATTCACCACTTTTAAGCCCTTTTCCATTTCAATAGCAGAAACAACAATGTAGTAAAATGACAACATAAAAGTCCAAGTAAGGCTTTACCCTTTGTAACAAGAGTAAATAAAACATACATCGAGAAAATAAAGCCACTTGAATCAATTTGAATACTATCAATAATTTAAAACACTCGGCATTTCATTGATTAAAATCAAAGCTAAAAAGACGTCAGTGCGTTATACAGTAATCAAGAATAGGAATTTAGAAAAAAAACACCAATAAACAATTATTTCGTTTAGGAGATAGACATGATCCAAGGGATACAAATTACCAAAGCTGCCAATGACGCGCTAGTTAACTCAATTTGGCTACTTGATACAGAGAAAGGCGAAGCGCGATGTGTTGCCGCACAGCGTGAATATACTTGTGATCAAGTGATCGCGACTAGCGATCTCGGTGAGTATGAAAGCCGTGAGGTAACTATTGAAACGGCTCCACGTATTGAGGGTGGACAACACCTTAATGTTAACGTTCTAAAACGTGAAACCTTAGAAGATGCGGTCGCAAACCCAGAGAAATATCCTCAACTTACCATCAGAGTTTCAGGTTACGCAGTACGTTTTAATTCATTAACTACAGAGCAACAACGTGATGTTATTGCTCGGACCTTCACAGAATCTCTTTAAAGCCAAATATTAAGGCGCAAATACGCGCCTTTTACAATACTCTCTAGGCTAAACTTCCCTACTTAAATCCGCCAACATCAAATTATCTACTAAACTATCAATAAAACATTATTGATTGTGCTTGATGGGGAAGCGGTTTGAAATCACTATCACCTTTACGACCTACTCTTGGGTTGAGATTATGTGTTCACTTGGGCACTTTGATTACTCTTATCCTTATCTCCTTTGCGATTTTGGTCGGAGAATACAAAGAACAAAAGCGCCGAATACTCGATAATTATTCAGTGAGTATGGAATCAAAAGTTCGCTCAAGTATTGGCGTATATAAAAAATTCTCGCACTACATCTATCAGCAGATAGTCAACAATCAAGAAGTGCTCCAATTACTGGAAATCGCCGTCGCAGAAACAGGGAACAAACGAGACCAAGCAAGAATGAAGTTGTATCAACTGCTTAAGGATAATTATCAGCTGCTCAGGGCTCACAATTTCAGGCAGCTTCATTTTCATTTTCCAAATGGCGATAGTTTCCTTCGTGTACACAAACCGGGAAAATACGGTGACAACCTGTTTTCAATTAGAGAATCTGTAAGACTTGCCAACACACAACAAAGAATAGTTGAGGGCTTTGAAGAAGGGCGCATTTTTAACGGCTATCGCTTTGTCTATCCAATCACTTACGGACAACAAGCACTTGGCAGTGTCGAAGTCTCTCTTTCCATGGGCAGTATTATTGACCTGCTTGTTGAACTGTACCCCAAAGACGACTTCCAATTTATCATCAGCCAAGATGCCGTCGATTCAAAATTGTTCGATGATATGAAAGATCACTACATCCCGAGTGTCCTCACAGATGGTTACTACTACGACAAAGCCGTATTTGAAAAACATTTACGTGATGTAAACCACCGAAACCTCATTGACCAAGCAAAAACATACAGCAGCAAACTTAAGCCTCTGTTTGATAAAAAAGAGAGCTTTTCACAAGCTGTTTCTATACAAGGCAAAGACTACATCATCAGTTTTCTTTCAATCAAAAACTTTAAAGACCAACATGTGGCTTACCTAATCAGTAGCTCTCGAGACAATTTGTTGGGGACTTTACTGCAAAACTACGCCACCTACTTTATCCTGATTATCGTCGTGTCTTTGTTCTACGTTTGGAATATTTACTCCGAATTTACTCATAAAAAACAGTTAACTTACCTATCAAGTACCGATTTTTTAACCAAGCTTTCAAACCGAAATACCTTTACTGAAAACATACAGTTTGAACATGCTAAGTCGACAAGCTTTAACACGACATTCAGCGTGATCCTGTTCGATATTGATCACTTCAAAAAAATCAATGATGAGCTTGGACACAATGCAGGGGATGATTGCCTTAAAGAGCTCAGCGAACTCGTCTCAAAAAAGGTTAGACATACAGACACATTAGCAAGGTGGGGAGGAGAAGAGTTTATTATCTTACTCCCTGAAACACCGGAAGAGAGCGCTTTAAAAGTTGCCGAAGCGATTAGAGAAGCCATTGAGTCAAACGCCTTTTCACTAAATCGTACTGTCACCGTGAGCTTAGGGGTTGCAGAAATTACCCCAGACGACGGCAATGTGGATATGGTCATAGCCCGAGCTGACGAAGCATTGTATGCCTCAAAAGAAGCGGGAAGAAATAAGGCAAAAGCATGGTCTAGCTTAAAAGGTAATAATTAGGCACTCATAATTGATTCATTCAATAATCCAGCGTTAACTTTGCATAAATAGTTATAATCAGCTTAATCTTTTATAAGCGTAATTTAATCACCTTATTTGTTAATAGAGGCGCTCTTTTTATAGCTAAACATCAAAGTATTGTGATTTATTATTTTATAATTGAGATCTTATGCATATTTTATATTCTTGACTTATTTACTCAGGTAAATAAAATGCCCTACCTTGTTGTAACATTTTATTAACAAGGAACGTTTGTCATATGAAATTTTCATCTCTATTATTGTCTTCATTACTACTATTAAGCTCATCAGTATTTGCTGATACCACCACTTATGTCTATTGTGGCCCGACTGATGGTGGTCGTGATTGGGATTGGCTATTAGACCAGGATGATAACTACGTCACCATAAAAGGACAGTGGGCACGTATAACTGAAGCAAGTGGTCGTTACTTTAAAGTATTCAGAGTAACTGAGGAATTATGGCTACAAAAATCTCTGCAATGCCCTGCTGGATATAATGTTCAACCTGCAGATAGTGGCACTTCTCGATGGGAAATCTTTGAAATCATACGTGCTAATGGCTCAAGCTATTTTATCAATGGATATAGGACCTATTATTTCCAAGGTCAAGTAGAATCTAATTTCCAACTAAGAGTTTAGCCTGAAGCATTTAATTAAATTAATCGGTTTTATTTATTAAATAATTGATCATTAACAATTTTTAACACATTATATTTTATCTACATTATAAGTATAAAAACGAAGGTCACTATGAAAAAAACGAAGGTCACTATGAAAAAAACAATCCTATTACTCGCTGTTGCTCTTTTTTCTTCCTCTAGCTCAATAGCCAGTATTAACTGCCCTCCTGGTGAAATGCCAATTTGCAGTGTTAACTTATGTTTCTGCGATAAGCTTTAATTAAATTTTAATATGTAAACATAGGATTGAATAGGCTAATGACATGTACATTAGCCTATTTTTATTTTAAGCAATAAAACAGTACTAGGTATTAGCCAGTCAAAATTCATAGCATAACGGTTATACACTGATTGGATAAAAATATAAGGCGTTTATGATTAAAATGAAGGTTTTCTCTTTCGTCACTCTCTTTTTCTTTATCTCTACTGTACAGGCGCAAACGCCAACTTCTTGGAAACACGTCTCTTTAGGTAGCAGCCATACCTGCGCGCTATCAACCTCAAATGAGCTCTACTGTTGGGGAAACAATTACTCAGGCCAGCTAGGTGTCGGCTTATCAGATGTTCACAGAGTGACAAGACCAAGCATGGTCAGTCTATCTGAAGACACCAAGCAGCTTAGCTTAGCGGGCACTCACTCTTGCGCCCTATCAATTCAGGGCAATATTGCTTGTTGGGGTGATAATATGCGTTATTTGCTTGGTCCAGGCTCTTATCGGCGCTTTGCTCCAAGACCATTACCCGCTCAAACTCCAGCTATGTCTTTATCTATGGGTAGCAGTCATGCATGCTTAGTCAAAGACAATAATACCGCGCAATGTTGGGGAGATAATTTCTTTGGCCAACTTGGCACCGGCCGAACTCGACGTGAACTCACTCCTACCAATGTGGTAGAACCCTCACCTTTGAGCGATATCCAAGTAGGAGAAAACTTCACATGTCTACAAACTCAATCCGGCCAAGTAAAGTGCTGGGGAAACAATTATTTCGGTCAGCTTGGGATTGGTTTTCCAACCAATCAGTCCAAAGACAATCAATCTTACATGCTCCCTCAATTGGTTGAACTCGGTCGAGTTTCATCAGAAATTGCAACTGGTGAGCACTTTGCTTGCTCGCTACTGGATAATAAGCAAGTCAAATGTTGGGGTAATAACCAATCCGGTCAACTGGGAATAGGCAGTCAAACAAACAAAGCACAGCCAACCAGTCTAACCTTCTCCGAAAATGTGCAAAAACTGGCGCTGGGTAAACAGCATGCCTGCGCTATACTGCAAAATGGTACGCTACAATGTTGGGGAGACAATCAATACGGGCAGCTAGGTATTGGCAGCCGTGACAGTCAAACCACCCCAACCACAGTCGCACTTGGCCAAAGTGCTAAACAAATATCACTGGGCGACAAACATACTTGCGCTCTATTAGCCGATGACTCCCTCAAATGTTGGGGCGACAATATACAAGGTCAATTAGGTTTAGGCCATAGAGTGCTAAAAACCACCCCGCAAAGCATTAATTAGAAAAAGGAGGCTAAGCCTCCTTTTGCAGCAAGGCCTATTAATTAAGCGGGTACAAACTGCATGCCCATCACCCAATCAGAAACCTTTACAAAATTTAGCGTGTCCACATTGTGCTTTTTAAATGCCCTAACCACTTTTTCATGCACCATAATATGCGGGTAATCTGTGTATCTTGGCATAAAGACTAAACGATCTTTTTCTGGTATTGCAGATAATTTATCATCATCTAAATAGTACTCAGATATTGACTGTTCTTCTTCGTCAGGATCGAAATCATCAATACGGCATTTTTCTAGGTTTAATACATCCATATCTTCAAAAATATTAAATACCCAATAACCTTCATGATATTTATCATTATCATCAACAATAACTGCCGGATAAGCTTGACAACATGGATTATTAATATTGCCCAAAGATTGCTTTATTGCATCGGAAAAGACTGGATAAGCAATACTCATATGCGCCTGCTTAATCGGTCTTGATATTCTTTTCGCTAAATCTTCATCACGATAGCCATTAACAAAAAACATCGGCTCACCGCCGGTAAGTTTAGTGTATTCATAGTCGCGGTGATCCGATCTATCGTGTGTGGTTAGATACAAAGTGTTTTCATCATAGCTTTTAAATACAATATAGTACTGATCGTTATATTGACTCATCGTCCTACCTTAGCTAGCCCTATTATGCTTTCGGGTGCTTTTGTTATCTGAGTTTAGGTTGCGCCACAAATAGCAAAAGGAGGCTTAGCCTCCTTTTTCAGCAAGGTCTATCAATTAAGCAGGAACAAACTGCATGCCCATCATCCAATCAGAGACTTTAACAAATCTAAGTGTGTCCACATTGTGCTTTTTAAATGCCCTAACCACTTTTTCATGCACCATAATATGCGGGTAATCGCTGTATTTAGGCATAAAGACTAAACGCTCACTTTCTGGCATAGCATTAAGCTTATCGTCATCTAAATAATATTCATCTATCGTATGCCGTGTATCATCTGGGTCAAAATCATCAATACGACATTTTTCAAGGTTTAACACATCCATTTTTTCAAAAACATTAAATACCCAATAGCCCTCATGAAATTTATCATTATCATCAACAATAACTGCCGGATAAGCTTGGCAACATGGATTATCAATATTGCCCAAAGATTGCTTTATTGCAGCGGTAAATACTGGATAAGCAATACTCATATGCGCCTGCTTAATCGGCCTTGATATTCTTTTCGCTAAATCTTCATCGCGATAGCCATTAACAAAAAACATTGGCTCACCACCAGTAAGTTTAGTGTACTCATAGTCACGGTGATCCGATCTATCGTGTGTGGTTAGATACAAAGTGCTTTCATCATAATGTTCAAAAACAATATAGTATTGACTGTTGTATTGACTCATTGTCCTACCTTAGGTGTCCATCTTGTACTTTGGTATGTAATGGTTTTTTTATTCCATCGTGCGCCGCTGTTTTGATAGCGCTTATCCGCACCGTCTCTGTCTTGCTCTTCACTTTGGTAATGTAGCCTGCTGTGGGCGCAATTATTATCTGGGCACAGCTCTGCAAGATTAATATCAAATTGACCAGCACAGCCAGGCCCGCCAGGAATAAAATAGTGAGAAATTTTAGTCAGCGGCAATGAAAAAAACTGCCCCTTTTCAATCCTATTGATTTTTTTTAGTATCTTAATACTAATCGGATCCAAGAGTTTATGAATATCCGCATCTGTCTCGGTTTTTTTTGTCTTACCATAACACTCTTTAATACTTCGCCGTATTTCAGGATCTGTTAACTCTCCTGAGACATAGCGATGATAAGGTTTTTCCTCCGGCCGACTAAAGGTATGATCGCCGCGATGCAATTGACAATGCAGCTGGCACGCCGCAGGCAAAGTGGCCGGCAGCCCGACCAAATTTGATAACTGATTGATATCATACCCTTTACTAACCAAGCTTTCACCTAACTTACTCATTTTTACCGCTTCCGCAGAGATCAAATGATGGGTATCCATATGAATCCCATTATTAAAAGGGTGCTCCTTATCGTTTTTTACATTGCGAACCCAGCGTTTGCGATACCCTTTTTTTTCAATCTTACCGTCAACAAAATCAGATTCGGCGGCTTCTTGATTTAACTTTGTACTCATAAGGCGTTGACTCTATACATAATTAATTTCACCGCGATACACGCGTGGCGTTTTATGTTGATCGCTTTTACACAGTCGGCATTGGCCATTGCGAGGCTGTGGCTTCTCTTTTACTTGGGTGGTTTGATTGACTCTATTGTTGCTGATTGCAGATTTCGGTCGCAGTGCCAAATACCCCGCCAACTTATCGTAATCAGGCAAAATTTCGACCAAGCCATCAAGCGTATTGGTAAAGGTCGTTAGGGCCTTGGTTGCATGAGACAGCTTACCTACCTTAGTCGCGCCCAAAGTTAATTTAGCGCTCACCGCAGCGATTCTTGCCGCCGCGCCAGCAGGTCCTGTCAGCAAACCTATAACGATCGTCAAGACAATTTCGATGGCAATATAAGCAGCCGCTTTGCCCACGTGGTAGAAGTAAAAATTAGGCGGAATTGCCTCAATAATCAAATTGAGATAGGTGAAGTAAGGCAAAATGCTATTATCATCGTTGATAAGTGCCAAAGCTTTGGGGAAAAACTCGCTTTGTTTAATTTCCATCGCCCATTCTGGATCAAACTCCATCACTACTTGGTCAACAAAAGCTTCAATCGCTTTAATGTCGTTATTGGTAAATAGGGTTGGCAGGTTCCATATCGCCTTTCTGTGTCTCGCAATACAGTTAATTTTACGCGTAATGTCGTCTGAGCCCTCATTCCACCATAGCTGAACATCATCAATGGCTTCATCGATACTCTGGTATAGATCAATACTGGCGGCTTTCAACAAATTGGGCGCAATGCTACTAATGTAAGCCGCTTGTTTGATCCAACTCGGCAGCTCGCTTTGCGCGAGTTGAGCTTGAGTGTCCGTCATAGCGTCTAACGTATATTTTTCCAACTGAGTGTATTTTTGGTTGGCATAGATATAGAGCTTGTCAAAACCGTCAGTGGTCGCTTCAGCTAAGGTGTGGCCCATGTCTCCCCAAACTTCAGGAGAGAACAGCTCAACCACATCAGCGCCCCAAGCTTGTACGCCTTCCAGTACCCCATCACCTAAACAAAAGACGCCCTCTTCATCCCACTGTTTTTGGAAACCAGACATATCGTTAGCCACAGTATTAAGTAGGCCATCCAAGTAGGTTTCAATGCTTTGCTGCTGCTTGGCAATTTTATCTTCAATGCCCGCTTCGCCCTCAAACTCTATAGTCACTGAGTGACTATTTGGTTTCAGGTCATCCACCACCATCACTCCGCCTTCGGCTTTCTGCGTCTCAAGCGCCAGCTCAATACTGTCTGATATTGTGCTTGGTTGTGGCATTGCATTAAGCTCTAGCTTGTCTTTGTGTGGCACAGAATCATTAATAATGACTTTAAGGTTTTGTGCATAAACAGGGGTTTGCCATAAATCGTCGTATATCGCCCGTACTTTAATCCACTTTTGCTCCTCAAGGTCGATTTTGGGCAGGGTATTGACCACGACTTCTATGGTGCCTGCTTCAGCGGAGTAGATATTGTCGGCCGCTTGAATGACCGACACGCCTAAGGTATTGCTCATCAACTGCGTCGACTTATCTTCTAAGCGAGTAAAAGCTTGAGCCAATTTATCCGATAATGCCTTGGTATAGGTGTCTATAGTTTTGATGTGCTTGGCGTAAATATCGGCGGAAAGATAGACATAGTTGAGGCGACTGGCTTCTTGTTGCAGCGACTCGATACGACTTTTTACCTTGCCAAGCAAGCTCTCAATCTCGCTATTAAGTAGGTTTTTGGTTTGCTGCCACGGGTACTCTTTAAGGAAGGTTTGCGGGTTACCTTTACCCCTTGCGCGCATGTACGCCAACATGCGATCTGTGGTTTCATGCTTAGGTAGACGAAACAGCACCGACAACAGCTCACCTTCTTCTACCACCATAGGCAGAGCTTGGACTAATAGAGCGTCATAGCTTTCATCGGCCAAACTCTCGATGCCCGCCACTAAAGACTCAGCCAAGAGATTATATTTAAAGTCTGGATGGCGCAGCGCAAAGTGAGATTGGGTTTCCGCTTTCACCATCTCGGCAAAGTAGCGATCGGCGGTGAGACTTTTGCCCATAGTGCCCCAGCCTTCCACAGGAGGCGCGACGCGATTCGGATGCCAAAATAGTTGCTGACCTTTAGACACTGAATCAAAAAATTCATCGTCTAGGAAAGAAGGAAGATAATAAGGATTATTAATCCGAACGGGTCGGACGATATAATCATTAACACTTTCTTGAGCAACAATTTTTATTTGCCCAGGTTTTAACCCTGACACCTTACTTTTGCCCGCCATATCAAAAGCGCCAGCAGACACAGGCATTCCCGAGGGCTTGGTGATGATAAATTCGGCATTTTTTAACAAAATGCCATCTGGGTAGCGGGCTTTTACATAAACGGTATAGGTACCTTCGTCTTCCTCAGTTACCGTCACAGGCGGGTTTTGCACACCGCCCAAACACATGGTGTTGGCTTTGTTCATCGTCATTTGGTCAGACAAGCGAGCAACACCTTTACCTTCAATAAGCACATTGGGCGAGGCGGAAATAAACTCGGCTTCTGCCTCTATGGTGCCAGAAGAGACACCTTTTTGATCGCCGTCAGCATCACCAGTACTTTTGGCAAACTTACTGCCTTTAAGCGCAATACTGTTACCACCGTCAGCGGTAACTGTGGTTGTGCCATCAACCAAATCCGCTGATTTGGCATTGTTGCCGTAAGGAATAGGCACAACAGCGGGCCCAATGGTCGTCAAACAGACGTCAGGTAAGGTTGCATTTGCCTCACCACCAGAGCCCTTATGAACAATACTTAGTCCGTTTGCATTGATAGTAACAGACATGATTACTCCTTGATTCGCTAAACCGACCTAATTTAAGGTAATTTTTTCGCCTCGGATCTTGTTCGATTTCTCAGCATTGGTGGTTATATAGTCGGCTTTAGTGGTAATGCGACCATCGTTTCCACTGAGTTTAGTTTTGGCTGAACCAGAGCCTATGACGACTTCTTCTTTGCCTTCGAGTATCACGCGTTCAGCACTTATGATTAGCTCATCTTTTGCCATCAATGAGAAATAGATATCCCTGACAATAGGGGCCGATAGATCGCCCTTCATAAATTCAATTCGGCAATCAAGTTGGTTATCTATTGCCATATTGATTTGAGCACGAGTAAAAGGCCTACCTATGGGGGCAAGCACAGGCTCTTGACTCGGGTTGCCTTCAAAATCGATGCTTAGATGATTGTTATCAGAGTGGATGCTTTTGATGTGCCCAATACGAGCGGTAATTCGTTTGCTCGATGAGGTTTGTGATGCCATTGCTACTTCCTATGTTCATATGAATCCATTGGCAATATATCACTGGCCAAAAACACAGCACACTTGCACAAAAACAGCCACTAGCGACACATTGAATAGCCATTAAGCAAAATACACAGGTAAAAAGACAAGCAGAGAAAAATAACGCCGATCAAGTCAGTGTTTTTGTCTAAATAAGCAGTTGAAAAACCTTTACTTGTTGTGATACGGATCTCAATAAATAATTGAAATAAATAAACGACATATAGTTGAAAAAGTCTATTGATATACCAGAGTGATACAAAGACGACTTTATTCACATAGGCGGTTTAAGTCTTTAGTATCAACTTCAGTCTAATTAGGCTACATTGAGTTATTCATTCCTATTTTTCAACATTAGTTATGTTACTTGAAGGCATTGAAACTTTGCTGGTTTTGAGCAAAGCCAAAACCATGAGTCGTACGGGAAGTTTGCTGTATATCAGCCAGTCAGCAGTCAGTAAGCGGATTGCCAATTTAGAAAAGAAACTGGATAAAAAGCTGATTGAGCCTTGCGGTCGTTCAATAAAGCTCACCGCAGATGGACAAGCTTTGATCGACAGCATTGGCCCTTCATTTAACGAGCTGCGCGGCCTTATTTATGAACAGCAAACGCTGCAAGATACTTCATGGATAACTCTAGATAGCTCCAAGTCTCTGATTGCAGGATATCTTGGTAAAACCATCGCGGATTACTTAAAACACGATGCCTTTTTGACCATAACTACCAACCACACACCGCGAATTGTGGAACATGTCAAATCGGGTAAAGCCACATTGGGCCTATGCGCTGGATTAATGCCCGCCCATCATGGCCTACTCACGTTCCACTTAGCTGATGAGCCTTTTGCGATCGTGTATAATAAGCCATTAAATAAGCTGCCAGACACCATCATTACCAATGATTTAACCAATCCATCCAACAGTTATCAGCGACAAACCCTCGATAAGTTCAATATCACACCAATTATGGAAATGGACGCTTATACTGCCGCCGCTCAGCTTGCTCTGGGTGGAACCGCGCCCGCGCTTATACCTAACTCCATTATAAAAACCTTAAGCATCTCAGAAAAGTATTGTTTTCGTTTTGCTGAACTGGCGCATCTTATCCGCCCCATCCATATTTGTGTCAGACAAAACGTGTATCAATCGCCCCGAGTTAAAACATTGATAGCAACCATTGGTGATGCTGTTGCCAAAGCAGTTTAAGTGCCATCACCATAGACATAGTGATCACCAAAGGTCGAATCCATTTTTGCCCTTTTGTTACCACCACTTTCGCACCAAGACGTGCCCCGATAAAACCGCCAACGGCCATGACTAAACCAAGTTGCCAAATAGGCAAGCCAGCAATTATAAAAAACAGCAGCGCAGCAATATTAGAGGTAAAGTTGAGCACCTTGGTTCGAGCAGTCGCCGCCACCAAAGAAAATTGCCCAATCACCACAAAGCACACTGTAAAGATGGAGCCGGTTCCGGGGCCAAAAAATCCATCATAAAACCCCACACCGCCACCCACACATAAGGCAAACATCGCCTCTGATATCTTTGCTTCACCCGAGTGTGCTTTAGCTTTAGGCATGAACAGGAAATACAAGGAAATAGCCAAGAGTAAAATGGGAATTAAACTGGTCAGAATACCGGCATCAACATACTGTACAGCTTCAGCACCAATCGCAGCGCCTATAAAAGTACAGCCAATAGCAAGGCGCATTTCTTTGAGGCTCACAATACCGTTGCGAACAAAGTACCAACTCGCTGAGAAACTGCCAAATGAGCTTTGCAGCTTATTGGTCGCCAATGCCTGAGTTGGTGGAACGCCCGCCGCAAGCAAAGCAGGTAAGGTGAGTAATCCTCCCCCACCTGCCATAGCATCAATAAAACCAGCCGCAGTGGCGACCAAAAAAAGTAAGGTTAATATTTCAAATGAGATGTCCATATCGAGAGCTTGTTAATCACTAATTGACAATAAACATATCACTCTATTTTAGACCCACATAAGGAAAGCTTAGATATTAACCTATTCCTTTTATTCATGATTAATTAAAAACAGAATGTATGGATAAAAATGTCTCTTACCCATTCTCATCACTCAAAGAAAAGTTGTACTCTGACTTATCCTTGAGGAGGTTTATTGGTTACTTGAGCAACACAAAAAACTCAAGAAAGCCGCTGAATATAAAGTATGACTTTCTTGAGCGACATGTTTTGACCCAATTACTAAACCATCTGAACTGATTTTTGGTCAGCGCCTGCATTAAAGCGGACCAATACAGCTAATCCAGGTAAGGTCGCAATAGCAACATATAAGCCAACATAAGCAGAACTTAACAACATCGCTTCTGTCACTATCAGCGGCGTGAGACCACCAAAGATCGATAATGCAATGTTATAACCAATTCCTAACCCGGTAGTTTGGTTGGCTGATTGCTGCCATAACAGCGCAGCTAAGTTACCCAAAATGATCGCAGCCAACGCACTGATACCTAACACAGCTATGGCTTGCCAGATAAATTCTCTGGAATCAAGCAGCACAAACAAAGGTATCGCCGTAAACAGCATAAACATCGCCCCAAATTTAAACGCTTGTTGTGGCGAAGAACATTTGTCGACGAGAAAAGAAAATACGAGCAACAACAAAACAAGTAACGATGAATTTATCAACGCAAGATTTTCGATACCCATGGCTTTGCCCAAAATACCGCTAGCTAGGTTCTGTACATAGAACACCACAGCACCAAGAATGGAAATACACAACACTTTGGCAATGATCTGACAACTAGACTTACTGGCCACCGCTTCTGCTTTAGGCAATTCAGGTAGAGAAAGACGTAAATATAAGCTTACAATGATATTTGCTACACCCACTAACAGTGGTACTCGCCATCCCCAATCACTCATCTCTTCTGTGGTTAAGTAGTGTTCTAAAGCTGCAACGATAAGAAGGGAAATGATCACACCCACAATGGAGCTCGCGACAATCAAACTGCTCACACGTGAACGTTCTGACTTCTTCGCATCGTAGAGAAGGTAATTGATTAGGGTTGGGTATTCACCACCGAAGCTAAATGCTTGAATCATTTGGAAGAACAAGAATACAACCACAATGTACTGCCCGACGCTATCCACGGGGACAAACGCCATCGAGACAGTTGCTAAACCCGTCAATAGGTTACAAAAAACCAATGCCCGTTTACGGCCATATGTGTCGGCATAGCGACCAATGACGACACCGCCAAAGGGCCGGATCAAAAAACGTAGGGCAAAGACTCCCCACACCACCAGCTCTTAGTGCTCAATGCCTTGGGTGGCAAATAGCTGGGAAATGTACATAGATATCGATGCGAATACAGCGATATCATAAAACTCCATGGCATTACCAAGCACAGCACTGGAGCGCTGCTTCCAAGTAAGTGACATTCTGTTTTACTCCTCTATAAGTTCTAATTGATTTCCATCGGGGTCTGAACAGAAAAAGTAACGGAAACTACCTAGCCTAGCGTTGTAAATAGTAGTAATGTTAGTGACTTCCGATAATTTTCTATGAAAGGCTTCAAGATCATTGACTCGCAAAGCAAAGTGGGTGATGCCCACTCTTTTTAACGCGATCAAAGATTCAGGAACTGGGGCTGAAACGTCCCCACAAAAGTGAAAAAGCTCGATTCTCGAGCCTTGGTTTTCCAGCATATGAATGGTGACCTGCTCATCCTGATAACTTCGTTCAAGCTGATAACCAAGCAATGCATAGAAATCTTGGCTAGCGACTAAATCACCAACCGTTAACGATACATGATGAAACTGTCCAGACACGCGACCGTCACTCCATGTTCCACCAATTTTCTAAAGAAGACCGAATCAGGCTGAGATTCACAGTCAAGTTTGCATTTGATGATATATATTCGTCGGGCTTCTTCTGTCTCTTTACAACCGCGAAGTAAAGCCACCTCTTGAAAGGTTTTCATCTCAAGAAAGTAACGCACACTGGTCAGTTCATCGTGCGTCAGCATCAAGTTGCCAAACACATAAGGTTTGTTTTCAGCATCATTCGGCCCAGTTGAATTGGCTACCGACAAACTATCGATAGAGATCTGTATTTGTTTATCGCTCCAGCATTCAAGCGCAAGGTGGTTAACCTTAGGACGAAACGCAATCGACTGACTGACCACATCGCAAGGCAAGGGCGTAATTGGCAAAGAAATAAGGAGGATGTCGTACTGTGAGCCCTGATTCGTCACAATATCAACACGGTTATGGCTGGCTTTGGCCGACTCGCAGAAGTTTTGGGCTCCCTGACTGTTCCAAAGATTAATCCCCAGTCTGAGACGCGAATGGAGGTTTTTGTACAGCTCATCGCCCCAATAAGCCAGATGCCACGAGTAGTTGGTCGATACGGTCTTCACTTGCTCCAACTGAGTATCTACCCGAGAAAAAGACACCGTCTGGTCGACTTCCATGTATTCAATATAGCGTTTGAATACATGGCACATCGCTTCCATGTCCGCGTTACGTACATCCACAACTGTTTAACATTATCAATAGAAACAATATGCGCATAATACACTATAAACTTAGTTTTACTACTTAGTGTAAGAATATATATCTAACCCTCTGTTAGACAGCGGGTTATATAACGATTTGACTTCATTAATCAAGAAGGGCATTGGAATGGCCATCACTCTGGTAAAAGCCTTATGACAATACAAGTACCCTCTCAAACTTCGGTTGCAGCAACAAGACGCCCAGGAAAAAGGAAATGTAAGCCATCATGATTCTAGCTCGCCAAAACAAGTAACCATACCGAGAAAACCAAACTCCTTAGAAGGTACTTCTCAAAATAGCAGGAACCCGATAAAGGCGAAGAGCCAACAGAGCACTCCTAGTGTGTATCCCCAATGTATTATTTAACTTCTACTTATCACAGCCAAAAAAGCCAACATGCTCAAGCCATAATCCATTAATAATGCCCAAAGAACAAGCGAGTAACACACCTAGTACCCAACACATATACCACATAAAGCCTCCTTAATAGAGTGATGAGCTATTGCTTTGCACATAGTCATTATCCAAACGCCCAAACATCTTGTAGTAACACCAAGCTGTGTAACTCAGGATCATCGGTACAACAACAATCGCCACAACAGCAATAATACCAAGTGTCTTTTGACTCGACGTAGCATCCCACAAAGTCAAGCTATGCGATGGATTAATGCTCGATGGCATGATCATAGGGAATAACGCCGCACCTGCAGTGATGATGATACTTGCAATTGCCGCACTTGATAGGCTAAATGCCAAGCCAGCGCGTTGATAAACACCCGCCCAAATACTTAACATCAAGCTTACTATGGCATTTATTGGTAGTAGCCAAAGTAAGGGAAAATCGCGAAAGTTGTGTAATAGTTCGCCCGCATCACTAACGACTTGTTTATTGAGTGGATTCGATGCTGCATCTTTTACCAAAGTTCCAACTATGATGTAACCGGACTGAGAGGAAGCTATAAAACCACCTAACGCAAACAATAAGATTGTCGTCACAGCGCTATAGGTTGCTATTTTTTGCGCTCGCATGCGCAGTACATCTTTGGTTTTCATTTGCAAAAATGTCGCGCCTTGAGTCACGGTCATACTCAAACTGACTAAACCACATAAGATGGGCAGCGGCGTGAGTAAATCAAGCAATCCACCTTGATAATCGAGCATAAGCAAAGGATTCAATTCAAATGGCACTCCAACAAGCAAGTTACCAAAACCAACACCGAAAATAATCGGTGGGGTTACACCACTAACAAACAAAGCCATATCACATGCAGCGCGCCATTTTGGACTGTCTAGTTTGGCTCGATAGTCCATACCGATAGGACGTAACCATAGCGTGGCCAGTACAAAGATCATCGCAAGATAAAAACTCGAAAACGCCGCCCCGTACACCAAAGGCCAGACAGCAAAAATGGCGCCGCCAGCAGTAATAAGCCATACCTGATTGCCATCCCAGTGTGGCGCAATCGTATTAATCATGACTCGGCGTTCAAGGTTATTTTTTCCTAAGATAGGCAGTAGCGCAGCCACCCCCATATCAAAACCATCTGCAATCGCAAAACCGATCAACAGCACACCAATTACCACCCATATAAACAGGCGTAAAGTTTCATAATCAAACATACCCTCTCCCTAATTTTGCTTTATCATGGTCTGTAATGATTGTTCTCGCTCGAAGTGATAACGCCCAGTTTTCAACACACTTGGGCCACGTTTGGCAAATTTCACCATCAAGAAGGCTTCGATACACAAAAATATGCTGTAGAGAACAAACACAAAACCTAAAGAGATCCAAATATCATTCGTCGTAAGATTAGATACGGCAATATTAACTGGTAACACTTCTCCAATAGCCCAAGGCTGACGTCCATATTCAGCAACAAACCAACCCGCTTCACAGGCAATAAAAGGTACTGGAATCACCCAGATTGCAGCTCTTAATAGCCATCGATTAGATTCGATTTTTTGTCGGCAAACCTGAATAAAAGACAGTCCTATAATGACAAACATTAGAACGCCACAGGCTACCATAATGCGAAAGCTCCAAAATAAGGGGGCAACTTGCGGTATGGTGTCTTGAGCTGCTAGCTTAACTTGGCTATCGGTGGCATCTACCACCTTGTCTGTGTATTTTTTTAGCAGTAGACCATAGCCAAGATCTTGTTTAATTTCATCAAATTGAGCGATCACATCCGGTTGATCATTACCTGCTCTAAGTTTCTCTAATAAGCCATACGCTTGTATTCCCGAGCGAATCCGCTGTTCATTTTGAGCCATAAGATCTTTAATCCCCGTGACGGGTTTATCCAAAGATCGCGTGGCAATTATCCCCATCAAATAGGGAATCTTAATCGCGTAATCCGTTTCCATGCTGTCTTGGTTTGGCAGACCAAATAAAGTGAATGATGCAGGTGCTTCTTCGGTGTTCCACTCAGATTCAATCGCAGCCAGTTTAACCTGCTGAACATCACCAAGCTCGTATCCAGATTCATCTCCAAGCAGCACTGTCGATAAAATTGCCGCCATCCCAAATGCAGATGCGATAGCGAAAGAACGTCGAGCAAAGGGAAGATCTCGCCCCTTAAGCAGGTAATAGGCGCTGATGCCCATGATAAAAAGAGCACCTGTGGTGTAGCCTGCGGCAACGGTATGGACAAACTTCACCTGTGTCACTGGGTTAAACACCACTTGTGCAAAGTCGACCATCTCCATACGCATAGTTTGATAATTAAATTCAGCGCCGACTGGGTTTTGCATCCAGCCGTTCGCCATTAAAATCCAAAGTCCCGAGAAATTGGAACCTAAGGCCATTAACCAAGTGGCAGATAAGTGCTGTCGCTTAGTTAAACGTTCCCAGCCAAAGAAGAACATCCCCACTAAGGTTGATTCAAGAAAGAAAGCTATCAGCGCTTCTATGGCAAGCGGTGCACCAAAAATATCCCCAACATAGTGTGAGAAATACGCCCAATTGGTACCAAACTGGAACTCCATGGTTAAACCCGTTGCGACACCGACAGCAAAGTTAATTCCAAATAACTTGCCCCAAAACTTGGTCATATCCTTGTAGACTGTTTTACCTGTCATCACATACAAGGACTCCATAACGGCAAGCAGGAAAGACAAACCAATCGTTAGCGGGACAAAAATAAAATGATAAAGAGCGGTACTTGCGAACTGAAATCGAGATAGTTCAACAACATCTGCGAACATAGAAACTCCTTCCCGCTGTGAAAACAGCGGGTTAGGTAAAGAGGATTAATCGATTTAATGAAGGTGTGGTTAGGCTTTAACTGGAGTAGAGTTGAATGGTTTTCGGAGCCAGTAATCTAGGCTCACATATCGGCCGCCACCGTAGAAAAACAGCACCATCAACATAACAAAATAGGTTGCGGCAAACTCCATCCCATTGTTGAGCATCACAGGATCGCCAAGTTCTGTAATATAGTTGTATCGACCAGGGAAGTTAGTAGCTAGCCATTCAATAAACCCGTTCAGCCGTACACTTGCTTCCATACTGCTAGTAGCTATGGCGTCCCAACCATGCTTCCAATGCACCATGGCGCTGGCAACACTCATCAAAAAGATCATAGGAATGGCCATCACTCTGGTAAAAAGACCCAGAGCAATACAAATGCACCCGACTACTTCAGTCGCGGCAGCAAGAAATGCCAGAAGCTCAGGAAAAGGAAGGTTTAAGCCACCATCAGCCGCAGAAGCACCAAACCAAGCGACTGTGCCCGAGAATCCCAAAACTTTAGAACGAGCGCCGACAAAGATAACCGGGATAAGATAGAGGCGGATAGCAAGCAAGGCCAGATAATCATATCTTTGACACTTTTCCACTAAGCCATCGAACCAATTAAGAGCTGACTTAATCATAATTATTCTCCTAAAAATTGGACTTTAATAAGTCCTAATTCACTAAAATGTTGCACCCACTCCATCACGTTAAAGCTGATATTTTTGTGATTAACCCTTTGTTGCAGCAGGGCTGAAGTTAAATCAGGTTGCTCTATCAGCATTTGAATCAAAGCGATATCTATATCTCTTAACCTTTGAGAGACAACATGCTGCTCTTGGTTACGAAATACGCCGTAAAACACACTATGACGGTCAGTGGTTAAAAATGTCACTGAGTCTTGATGAAGCAAGAAAGGGACTTGAGTGAGTTTTAAGGTTGGATTGACTTGTAAGCTATCGTTTTCTGTTACCTCTTTTCGAGAAAACTCAGCAAAATTGTTGCTTACAGCGTCGATTTCCACACAAAAAGTAACCCATTCATATTCAAGCAAGGCTAACTGTTGCAATGATACAGCTCCCGAACTGGCACCTTCATCTTTCTGCATAAACTGTACAAATTCGCTTGCTATTTGGTGAAATTCAGCCTCAAAGGCAGCATGTTTAGCCACAAAGCCATCAATCATTTGCTCAAGTTGTAGATGAGAAAATTGCGCTGAAAAAAGTGGGAAGGTGTTGGTCACCACACCAAAAACATTATCGCGAATGAATTCGCTGTATCGACAGCCGTCTCTTTGCTCGTTTGGCAAACGTATCATTGCCGATAAACGTTCGGTTTGAGCCTGCATTTGGCTAGGAGGGTTAAGCATTAACTACCCCCTTACAAAGCCCCTCGAGCGTTTGACCAAATTCCTGTATTTCACCATGAATACTGCGCAATTCTTCAGCGAGTACCAGTAGAGATGGCATATTTTGATCCCGCTCTAGAAGCAAAGGTTTACTACCATGAACACCATAGGTGTAGCGAGCTAAATCCAATACTTGCTCAGGAACCGGAGCTCCATGGGTATCGAGCAAAAAACCATCTTTTTCTTTAAGATGACCAGCAATATGGCAATAGCGTATCACCTCACTTGGTAAGCTATTAAGCATGTTATAAGGGCAATAACCGTGATTGTGACTGTTTACAAACACATTGTTGATATCCAGCAACAGCTCACAGCCACTTCTATCGCATATCTCAGCAATAAACTCTCCCTCAGGCATTTCGTCGCCATAACTGTGGTAATAAGAGATATTTTCCAGCGCAATCGGCCTCTGAATCACATCTTGGACCCGATGAATACGTTCGACTAAATAGGCAATATTCTCTTTTTGTCTTGGTATTGGCAGTAGCTCATACAAATAGCCTTGACTGTCCTTTGAAAAGCTCAAATGCTCGCTGTATATCTCGATATTAAACTCATCGAGAAAATTCGCGACATCTCTTATAAAAGGTTCATTTAAAGGCTGACAATCACCAATAGATAAACTGAGTCCATGAGCAACCAAAGGATATTTTTGCGCAATATCTTGCAACTGCTCGCGCTTTAACCCACCGATATTCATCCAATTCTCTGGCGCCAATTCAAGGAAATCAATATCAGGATGTTCAGGTAGCTGGCACAGCAAATCAATATGTTCGCTGCGCAGCCCTAGTCCTTTTGACGTATTGGTTATTGTCCGCATACGCCACCTGTGATTTTGCTTTGGGTTAATTTAATGGTTTCATTAGAAGGGTTAATTCCCTCCCCTGTCACGCCACACTTACCATCACGAGCACGAACTAACCGACCTTGGGGGTCACTTGTTAATTCTTGTTTTTCAAAGCGCTTTTCTGTGCCACATTTACCCGCTGCACATTTCCCGCCATGCTTTGATTTAGATTGAGCTTCAACCGGAGCTTCCGGCGAAGTATCAGCAAAGGCCATACCTGAGTTGAGAGTAATAACCGATGTCATTGCAATAGATAGAACGAGTTTATTGTTCATTGGATATCTCCTTAGCGGCGCTCATGGGATAACTGGATAAATCGTGCCCAGCAATCACCTGACCTTTGTAATACTGTTTCACTATCTTGATCGATTCGGGTTTGAGCTTAAGACCTAGTCCCATCCAATGATTGAGGACCAAAATTTTGGGGTTCACTTGCGCGGCGATTTTGCCAACGATTGAGGGCTTAGCATGCAAAAATGCAGATGTTTCATCGGCTTGTTCGTGAATCGCTAAAGGCATCAAAAGAATATCAGCCCCTTTCGCAAACTCGACAAAATCCGGATTACTGCCATTTTGATCAGCAGAAAGCACCATCACGCCTTCTTCGCTTTCAATGCGATAGGCTAGGCAAGGTACATCACCATGGGGGATGCCGAGCGCAAAGATAGTCAGCCCATCTTGCTGGTAAACTTTGGTTCCTTGTGAAGATTTATAGGGTACGTCTGTGATAGTGACAGGAAATAAGCCATCACTACCATCAAACAAACCATTGAGATAGGCATAAGCACCTTTATCACCATCGAACAATGCTTTCATATAACCAGTCATACTAGGAAAAGCAGAACCGGCTTCAGGCCCAGCAATATCTAAAGGATCTTGGCGATCAAAAAAGTAACCACCTTTAAGCAGTGCTGGCACATCAGCAACGTGATCGGTGTGAAAATGAGTTAGACCGAGAAAATCGAGATCCTCAAGCTTACCGCCAGCTTGACCAAACCTTAGGTAAACTCCGCCACCAGCATCTATCATCACTTGTGACTTTCCCTTCCACCAGATAAGTTCACCGGAAGAAGCGCGAAGATCGTCGGAAATAGGTCCGCCAGATCCAAGCAGTTGGAGAGTAAAATTTTTATCGAGCGGTTCGAGAGAAAGAGCGTAGCTATTCACTGAACCAAGAGATAACCCCATCGCTAGTATCAAGGCTTTTAAAGGCTTTTTCATATCAGATACCTATGAGTGACATTTATTATTTCTCTTCTTTGGGTGAGCAGCCAAAGAAGCAACAAGGGCAGGAAAAACGAGCTGTTTTTGATGTCCGTCAAAGTACTCAACTAAGATATCTAATAAATGAAGTTAAGAATATCTATATATTTTTAATTATCGTTTAGATAAACTGAACAGAATAAAATATATTGAGTGATCAGCATCTAGATACAAAACTGATTGCATGGAATGGAGCCAAAGCTTTCGCTGCTTCTTCTAGCAGGTGGGAACTAAATCACTATTATCCGAAATGTAAAAGCCTTGATAACCCAATAACATAAAGGATAATCCTGCGATGAAAAAAACAGCGTTAGTTTTCTCTTTACTGGCTTCAAGCCAACTGTGTTTCGCTGATAATACGCTTTATCAACCAAAAGATGAAAACACCCCCTCCATTGAATCCATTACGATGAGCTACGGCACTCCAATGAGAAAAGAACTTGCTCTAAATGGCGCGACTTCGGGCTTACCTAAAACCGCTTATAGTGGTGCAACCATGAAGCTTAATATGATAGGCGGCGTGGCGCCCTACTCTGTCGAAGTAACAGAAGGTAATGTAGATATTAAAGACGATGTCCTGACCATTAGAGAGAAAGGAAAAATCAAATTGCTCATCTCTGACTCTGTAGGCTCAAGTTTCACTTATTCTTTTAATCCGAGTTTTTTCTCTACACCCGACAATGTGATCAGAACCTTTTCTCAGTCTGAGAAATACTGTAGCAAACTAGGTGGTAGCTTACCCAAGATTGAAGATATTGCACTCTTTCCAACTGCTAGAATGTTTGGTTATTTATTTTCTGAGTGGGGAAGCTTTTCTTTAAATCAATCTGGTTGGTATACATCTGATCAAGATATATCTTATAAGCTATTTAGAAACCAAGATGAATGGTCAAGTATGGGCTATGACGGACATATATCCGCTCATTTAGATAATGGATTGGTTTACCAAACATATGATGATGCTTTTGCTAGAACCACTTGTATTCTTAAATAATCCATGATTAAAGGAGCGTTATTAAGTTAGCGCTCCTTTATAAAAATAAACCCATTATTGATAGATTAAATTTTAACCTGCCGTAGATAAATGAATACTATCAATCAAACCCTCCAAATACGCAGCACAGGTCACTATTGATTCAATAATCGCAAAGCTGATATTAATCAACAACTTAAATAACACCCTCTCATAACAAGTTATTCGTTATGTGAATAGTGTCGCAATTATGAAACACCAAACCTGCATATAAGACGATCTGCATATAGACCTTGGGATGAACTTTACTCCCAACCAATACAGCATGGAGATCAGATTATGACTTTTGATAGCGTTGTCGTTCTAGACAGTAACGATGTGATCAAAAAGGCAGGTGAAAGCAAGCTTAACTTCAATACTCTGTTTCAAGTTCCAGCAGAGAATGTTCATCAGGCAATTGAAATGGCACAAGTTTTTCAAGATGCCATCAATGGTGACACGCTAGAGTTTAACTTTGACCAAGCACTACAGCTTGTCAAAGAACACAAAGAAATGGCCGTCACTGGCACGATAAACCAGTCAATCGTAAAGCAAGATAATCAAGTATCGGCCATGGTCGATGATGTCATGAACCTGCTTGATACTGTAGTGGGTGTTTACCTAGACAAAGAAACGCCAACCTATGAAAAATTCAAAAACACGATTGAGCAAGGCTTTACGAACCTCAATGAGCAAAAAGAAAGTTCTTGGATTTTCTGGAGTAAGGAAAGCGAGCACAAGACCACCTACACCTACAACATCTTATTTGCTGTGGCCAATAAAGATACAGGCTCGGTTATGGCGGCCGCTCCAATTGGCTTAACCATCACTGTTGATGTCGACAAAGAGAAAGTACTTTGGATTACAACCAAAGATAAGCATAACTACTCTGTGAACGTTAAATCAATCACTGTCGTTGAAGCGCTGCAGGCATAAAAGCCTTGGAGGTGGCCATTTGCCACCTCCTAATTCGCAATATAATCAACTAAGGAAAGGTCATGGAATCAGTAACCATAGCACCGGATATTAAAACTGATATTTTTAGCCCCATCTTAAACATCAACCTCGAATATCTAGATCAAGCAGTAAATATGTTAAGTGCCTTTGACAATCTTCACAGCGCAACACAAGGTATAGATTTTGACCAAGCTCTTACTATTGCTAAAAGCCATAAAACCATGGCAGTTATTGGCACAAAGACGGTTGCCGAAACAGCCCAAACAATGCAAGCATGGGTCGCGATAGATCAATTACAAAATTTGATCGGTATGGTTCAAGGAGCGGTGACTGAAAATTGGGCTGCATTTGGTATGGCTGCGCGAGCTTTTTTGGATCTCAATGCTCAGAAAAATGGCGGTTACTTTGTGATATTTGGTCAAAGTGAAAAAGAAGTGTCCTACCAGTACAATATGTTTAACATTGTGCAAAATCAGTCGACAGGTGCCACTATGGTTGGCCAACTTACATCCGTCGACATTCACCTAAAGTCCTCTGATAGCAACGTATTGTCTTTGGTGGCAGGTTCAAAAGTCACACAAACCATGAACTTTAAAAGCATGGTCATAGCCGAAGCATTAGAACGCTGATATAAACCTTACATCTTCTGAGAGGTTATTTATGAATATTGAAATCGTGCCCTGTAAACAAAAAGAGTTACCTTATCAGGTATTTTTAGAAGTAGAGGATGAGCGCTATCTGACTCAAGCATATGAGCTATCCAAACTCTTTACTGACTGTTCAAATGAAAACCGCATTATTGACTTTGAACAGGCCAAAGCACAAATCAAAGCAGAGCCTGGGTTAGCAATAATTGCAACATTAAACGTAGAACTAAATAAACAATATCAAGCCCTATCTATGCTCACTTCAGACATAGCAGGCCAACTGACAGCACAAGATTCATTCGGTATTTTCGATAAACAGAGACTCCAAACCATAGTAGCCCACGCATTTTGCGATCTCGATAAACAAAAGGATCAACCTTGGTTTGGCTATTTAGAAACTGAAACAAATCAGGGTAATCATGCCCACTATCAGTACAATTTCCTCGTTATTTCTCAAAGCGATCGCACAGGCCCTCTTATGGCTGTCAGCCTACTTTCAATAGAAGTTGAGATAGAAAATAACAGCCACAGCATTTTTAGTCAGCCACATAAACCGGACGCGCTGACGATAGACAGTGATAAGATAGACATCAAACTGAAAGGACTGCAGGCCGTCAGACAACTTAGCTAGTTTCATAGAGGTAAGCCAATATGTACATCACCAGAGATGTAAAGGTTACTCCAGTAAATAGCCCCGTTGTACTGGGTGACTCAATTTTAAAAAACAATGCTTTAGCTCCAAACTCAAGGGTTTTGGCAACAGACGATCAACAAGATCTGAAATTCAAAACGCTATTTTCTTTGGAGCCTCAATATATCAACCAAGCAATAGCGGCAACACGAGTATTTCAACAAGCGCTCAATTCATCATTAGAGTTGAATATTGCTAAAGCTGAACAATTAGCACAAGAGAATAACATTCACATCGAAAGGACTATCCAACCTGTAATATCGAGTGATTCTCCTCAGGGGGCAATTTCAAAGCTTGAAGCACAGCTTGATGAAGTTGTTGGCGGTACCTTTCCAGCTAATCTAAAAGCGAAAATTATGGATATCGTATCTGATGGTTTTGTAAACCTTTATCGACACGAAAGCAGCGCTTGGATTTTTTGGTCCAGCGAATCTGCCAATAAGTCCTCTTACTACTACACTATGCTACTCGCGATTCAGGAAGATGATGTACTGGTTTTCGTGCCGCTTGGGTTTTATATACAAGCCAATATCAGTAAAGAGAAGGTGTTATTCATTACCGTATCATCCAGCACTCACTACTCCGTCGCACTCAATGGATTAAAGGGCACACAGCCTTTGGGCTACTCTCCCAACCAATCATGAATAAAAACGTCATGAGCTCGGCGCGACTTATTAAATAAACTGTTTGTCCAATAAAAAAGCCTGCTTGAATAAGCAGGCTTTATAGTCTCTATATACAGCGTAAACCTTATCTACTTAAGCTTGGCTTTTCGCCACTTTTGCATGTAACTCTTGTACTGAAGTCACCGAGGCACAGGCATCAGCCGTATGTGACATACAAGTGGCAAATGCCGCATTGAGAGTTGTCGTATAGTTCACTTTTTCAGCTAGGGCACCGCGGCGCAATACTTTAGAGTCTTCAATAGACTGACGACCAGCCGTCGTATTCACGATATAGGTATACTCGTTGTTTTTGATACGGTCTAGAATGTGTGGACGACCTTCGTGTACCTTGTTAACAAGACGAGGATTGATTCCCGCTTCACCTAGGATGATCGCTGTACCGTGTGTTGCGTCTAGCTGGTAACCAAGTTTGGTTAGCTTAGAGGCGAGATCAACAACACGTTGCTTGTCACCTTCGCGAACAGACAATAGTGCACGACCGCCTTCTGGGTAAACATTGCCACAACCTAGTTCCGCTTTCGCGTAAGCTTCTGCAAAAGTTGTACCTACACCCATAACTTCACCGGTAGAGCGCATTTCTGGGCCTAACAGTGGATCAACACCAGGGAACTTGTTGAACGGTAGTACGACTTCTTTCACTGAGTAATAAGGTGGGATGATCTCTTTGGTAAAGCCTTGTGATTCAAGAGATTGACCTGCCATTACGCGTGCAGCAATCTTCGCTAGCGGCGCACCTGTTGCTTTAGAAACAAACGGGACAGTACGTGCAGCACGAGGGTTTACTTCGATTAGGTAAACTTCGTTGTCTTTCACCGCAAACTGGGTATTCATCAGGCCACGTACACCTAGCTCAAATGCGAGTTTCTCAACTTGCTCGCGCATCTTGTCTTGGATCTCTTGACTTAGCGTGTAGGCAGGAAGTGAACATGCAGAGTCACCCGAGTGAACACCCGCTTGCTCGATGTGCTCCATGATACCGCCGATCACCACTCGCTCACCGTCACAGATAGCATCGATATCCACTTCAGTTGCATCATCTAGGAAACGATCAAGAAGTACTGGCGACTCGTTTGATACACTTACTGCTTCGTTGAAGTAGCGACGCAGGTCTTGCTCATCGTATACGATTTCCATCGCACGACCACCAAGAACATATGATGGACGTACAACCAGTGGGAAGCCAATCTCTTTTGACTTATCAACCGCTTGCTCGATAGTCGTTACTGTCGCGTTCTCAGGCTGCAGAAGCCCAAGACGGTCAACAGCTGCTTGGAAACGCTCACGGTCTTCTGCGCGGTCAATCGCATCTGGGCTAGTACCAATAATAGGAACACCAGCCGCTTCTAGCGCACGAGCCAGTTTCAGTGGTGTTTGACCACCGTATTGAACAATCACACCTTTTGGCTTTTCAACACGTACGATAGAAAGTACATCTTCTAAAGTTACAGGTTCGAAGTAAAGACGATCAGACGTATCGTAGTCGGTAGAAACCGTCTCAGGGTTACAGTTAACCATGATGGTTTCGTAACCATCTTCACGCAGTGCAAGTGAAGCGTGTACACAACAGTAATCAAATTCGATACCTTGACCAATACGGTTTGGACCGCCGCCCAGAACCATAATCTTGTCTTTATCGGTTGGCTGCGCTTCACACTCCTCATCGTAAGATGAGTACATGTAAGCCGTATCAGATGAGAACTCAGCCGCACAAGTATCAACTCGTTTGTAGACTGGGTGAATGTCATACTGGTCACGTAGACGACGAATTTCATTCTCAGATACGCCAAGGATTGAAGACAGGCGAGCATCAGAGAAACCTTTACGCTTCATCTTGCGCAATACATCTTGAGTCAGGCCGGCGAAGCCACCTGCTTTAACCTCATTTTCAAGCTTGATGAGTTCCTCGATTTGCACCAAGAACCAGCGATCAATCTGAGTGAGGTTAAACACACCGTCGACTGACATGCCTGCACGGAACGCATCAGCAATATACCAAATACGCTCAGCGCCTGCTTCTTTTAGTTCATGGCGAATCTTTGTTAGCGCGTCTGGCGCATCGAGATCGACCATTTCATCAAAGCCGTTTGCACCGACTTCTAAGCCACGTAATGCTTTTTGCAATGATTCTTGTTGATTACGACCAATCGCCATAACCTCACCCACTGACTTCATCTGAGTCGTAAGACGATTATTCGCACCGGCAAACTTCTCAAAGTTAAAGCGCGGGATCTTAGTCACAACGTAGTCGATGGTAGGCTCAAATGATGCTGGCGTTGCACCACCTGTTATATCATTTTGTAGCTCATCGAGAGTGAAACCAACCGCCAGTTTGGCTGCGATTTTAGCAATAGGGAAACCGGTTGCTTTTGATGCTAGAGCTGATGAACGTGACACACGAGGGTTCATCTCAATGATAACCATGCGGCCATCTTTCGGATTGATACCAAACTGAACGTTTGAACCGCCCGTTTCAACACCAATTTCACGCAGTACCGCAAGTGAGGCGTTACGCATCAATTGGTATTCTTTATCCGTCAATGTCTGTGCTGGAGCCACTGTGATCGAGTCACCAGTGTGAATACCCATTGGATCGAAGTTTTCAATCGAACAAACAATGATACAGTTGTCCGCTTTATCGCGAACCACTTCCATTTCGTACTCTTTCCAGCCAATTAAAGACTCATCGATCAGCAATTCATTAGTGGGAGAAAGATCTAAACCGCGGCGACAAATTTCTTCAAATTCTTCTTTATTGTACGCAATACCACCACCGGTACCACCCATAGTGAATGAAGGGCGAATAATGCATGGGAAACCGACCATATCAAGAACGCGGTATGCTTCTTCCATAGTCTTAGCAGTATCAGCACGTGGGCATTCAAGACCGATAGACTTCATCGCTTTATCAAAACGAGAACGATCTTCCGCCTTATCAATCGCATCGGCAGTTGCGCCTATCATCTCAACACCGAACTCTTCAAGCACGCCATGCTTTTCTAAATCAAGTGCACAGTTAAGAGCAGTTTGCCCTCCCATGGTCGGAAGAACCGCATCGGGACGTTCTTTTTCGATGATCTTACGTACTACTTCCCATTGTATAGGCTCAATGTAGGTGGCGTCTGCCATCTCAGGGTCAGTCATAATCGTCGCAGGGTTAGAGTTAACCAGAATAACTCGATATCCCTCTTCGCGAAGCGCTTTACACGCTTGAGCACCAGAGTAGTCAAACTCACATGCTTGACCGATAACAATCGGGCCAGCACCCAGAATTAGAATACTTTTTAGGTCAGTACGTTTTGGCATTCTCTACTACTCCAAATTAAGCGCTGTGTTGTTTAATAAGTTCAATGAAATGATCAAATAGCGGCGCAGCGTCATGAGGACCTGGGCTCGCTTCTGGGTGACCTTGGAAACTAAATGCTGGTTTATCGGTGCGATGAATGCCCTGAAGAGAACCATCAAATAAGGATACGTGGGTAGCACGCAAATTCTCTGGCAAACTATCTTCATCAGCTGCAAACCCATGGTTTTGTGAAGTAATCATAACCACATTTCGGTCAAGATCCTTCACTGGATGGTTTGCGCCATGATGACCAAATTTCATCTTCACCGTCTTTGCACCCGATGCAAGCGCCAAGATTTGGTGCCCTAAACAGATGCCAAAGATGGGTAAACCTTTATCTAGGAATGCTTTTGTTGCTTCAATCGCATAAGTACATGGTTCAGGGTCACCAGGGCCATTTGAGAGGAATACACCATCAGGATTAAGTGCCATCACTTCTTCTGCTGTTGTCTCCGCAGGCACAACTGTTAAGCGGCAACCTCTGTCAACGAGCATACGCAAGATGTTTCGCTTTGCTCCAAAGTCATAGGCAACAACGTGATATGGTAGCTCGCTGCTGTCTTGCGCATCTGGAAGACCACTTTCGAGCGTCCACGAACCTTGTTGCCATTGATACGCTTCTTTCGTTGTAACTTCTTTCGCAAGATCCATACCTTTTAAGCCAGGGAATTCTTTTGCTTTGGCCAAGGCTAAAGCTTCGTCTAGATTGCTGCCTGCAACAATACAACCGTTTTGCGCACCTTTTTCACGCAGAATACGAGTCAACTTACGCGTATCGATATCAGCGATACCTACGATATTTTGTGACTTAAGGTAATCAGAAAGGGTTTGTTCATTACGGAAGTTAGAAGCGATAAGGGGAAGGTCGCGAATCACAAGGCCTTGTGCATGGATAGAAGAGGATTCTTCATCTTCGGAGTTGGTTCCGGTATTGCCTATATGTGGGTAAGTGAGAGTGACGATTTGTTGAGAATAGGAAGGATCAGTGAGGATTTCTTGGTACCCCGTCATCGAGGTATTAAAAACGACTTCACCAACGGATGAACCATCTGCTCCAATGGAAACTCCGTGGAACACTGTCCCATCTTCTAGGACTAACAGTGCTGATTTACTCAAGACAACCTCCAGAATAAAAATGCATAAATTATAAATTAAACTGCAAATCTGCCTTCCTTTACACCTTGAATAAGTGATTTCAGGTTATTTAGACAAATTGGCAGCATTCTAATGACGAAGATTAAATGTGTCAACAGGAGCATAAAAATTAATTCAGACTTTAGGGCAGTTAATGCAAATAAGCGCTTGTAGTAGCTAAAATACTAGCTTTACTCCCGTAATTTTAGCCATTGGATACAAAACGTATAAATTTACTTGGTAAGATAGCAGAAGAGTATGGCATCAAAAGATAACAGCAATACGCAAACGTTAAACCACCCGATTAAAGACTATTTTTAAAGGCTTCAGATAAAAAAATCAGCCTTAACTCCATAAGATAAAGAAAAGATCGTGATAACTGACAAAGTAACTAAAGTTTTGTAAACAGTGAAAGCAGAGGAAGGGATTAAAAACGCCGAGCAAGCTCGGCGCATAATTATTTAATTACAGATCATTTAATCCAAGCACATCTGTCATGCTATAAAAACCCGCAGGTTTCTCTTTTAACCATACCGCAGCTTTAACCGCACCATTAGCAAAGGTCATACGATCGGTAGCTTTATGGGTTATTTCTACCCGTTCGCCAATATCAGCAAACATAGCGGTATGCTCGCCGACAATATCGCCAGCTCGAATTGTAGCAAAACCGATCTCATCTTTGGTTCGTTCACCAGTAATCCCTTCACGAGCATAAACAGCAACGTCACTCAGCTTGTTACCCATAGCACCCGCAATGGCTTCACCCATGCTAAGCGCAGTTCCAGAAGGGGCATCTACTTTGTAGCGGTGATGAGCTTCAACCACTTCAATATCACAGTAATCACCCATTACCTTCGCTGCTTTTTCAAGTAACTTGAAAACAAGGTTTACGCCAACAGAGTAATTTGATGCCATAACAATAGGCATTTTCGTTGCCATTTCTTCGATTTGCTGGCGCTCTGCCTCTGAAAAGCCTGTCGTGCCAATGACAATACTTTTACCATGCTTCTGACAGAGTTCGAGGTTTGCTAAGGTACTTGCTGGCGCAGTAAAGTCTATGATGACGTCAAACTGGTCGATCTGTTTACTCAAATCATCCGTCAGTACAACATCAAACTTACCCTCTCCACAAAGCTCACCAATATCAACACCAACTAAAGAAGATTCAGGCCTTTCTGAGCCTGTACCAACTTGGGCAAGTGGGTTCTGGTGAGTCGCTTTGACTAAGTTGCGCCCCATGCGTCCAGCTGCTCCCGCAATTGCAATACGTACCATGCACTTCTCCATTATTCACGTTTTGTATGCTACTGAGTTAAAACTACCAATATTAAAGACAACTGGCTATACATTCGATAGTGAAATTTTCCTACTTGGCTTAAAAGCACTATCTTCTTTCTCCTGATTGACGACTCTTATAGCTAGCTATATTCATCCACCACTCTGTCAAGGATTGTTCTATTTGCTTCGGGAAATTCATAGTCCCTTAGCTTAGTGATCGGTACCCACTTACCTTGCTGCCCTTCTCTACCAAAAGGTTGGTTTTCAAAATCGGTGACAAGAATAAAATCAAACTTCAATGACTTATCCGTGTAGTCATATTCTAAATGCTCGAACAAGCTATGTTGTGTCACCTGAATACCAACTTCTTCATCTAACTCGCGTTTAATGGCTTGTGCGATAGTTTCTTTGTCTTCAACCTTTCCTCCTGGAAACTCCCAAAATCCACCCTTATGTTTTTCCTCTGGGCGCTTAGTGATAAAGACTTCACTTTTTTCAGCATTTAAAATAATAGCCGCGACAATATGGATACGTTTCACAATCAGTTTCCTCAAAAAAAGAGCCGCTAATGCGACTCTTGATGTTTTAAAATCTATCTATTTTTAGCCACTCAGCTGGCCATGGCACTGTTTGTACTTTTTGCCACTGCCACAAGGACAAGGCTCATTACGTCCTACTTTGCGCTCTTCACGGACCATAGGCTGATTGGAGTGGTCTTCTTGGCTTTCATTAGCTAGCTGGTTACCAGCTGAAGCATGCTGTGCTTGAGCTCGTCTCGCCGCTTCTTCAGCTTGTGCTAGGCGCTGCTCTTCCATGCGCTCAACTTCTTCTTGTTGCTGAACACGAACTTTAGATAAAATGGTGATCACATCTGATTTTAGTGCATCCAACAAACCTTCAAACAACTCGAACGACTCACGCTTATATTCCTGTTTCGGGTTTTTCTGTGCATAGCCACGTAGGTGAATTCCCTGACGCAAGTGGTCCATAGCTGCAAGGTGCTCTTTCCAGAGCGTATCAAGAGTCTGTAGCATGACTGATTTTTCAAAGTTACGCAGCACCTGCTCACCAACTACAGTCTCTTTCTCTTTGTAGACTGCAATCGATGTTTCCAAGATTTTCTCACGCAGAGCTTCTTCATAGAGCTTGTCGTCATCTTCAAGCCACTGCTTGACTGGCGCATCGAGGTCAAAATCGTTTTTCAGACGTTCCTGTAGCCCTTCGACATCCCACATATCTTCTAAAGACTGAGGTGGAATATATTCGTCAATGACAGAAGCTATAACATCCGCTCGATTTTGCTCAATCATTTCACTGATGTCTTCCACATTCATCAGTTCATCACGCAGCTCATAAACAACTTTACGCTGATCATTGGCCACATCGTCGTATTCTAGAAGCTGTTTGCGGATATCGAAGTTTCGGCCCTCAACTTTACGTTGAGCCTTCTCAATTGAGCGAGATAACATTTTAGACTCAATCGCTTCCCCTTCTTCCATACCACTTTGAATAAGGCTCGCCATACGATCGGAAGTAAAGATACGCAGCAGTGAATCTTCCATAGAAAGGTAGAAACGTGACGAACCAGCATCACCTTGACGGCCAGAACGACCACGCAGCTGATTATCAATACGGCGAGATTCATGACGCTCCGTACCAATAATATGCAGACCACCAGCCTCTAACACTTTATCGTGCACTTCTTTCCAATCTGCTTTGATCACCTCAATCTGTTCTTGAGTTGGGCTATCCAAAGCATCAATTTTCGCCTGCCAGCTGCCACCAAGCACGATATCTGTACCACGGCCAGCCATGTTAGTCGCAATGGTAACGGCACCTGGTGTACCTGCTTCTGCAACAATTTCAGCTTCTCGCTCATGGAACTTAGCATTCAAGACATTGTGTTTGATCTTGGCTTTTTTCAGTGCATTCGATAAAAGCTCTGACTTTTCTATCGACACTGTGCCCACCAAAGAAGGCTGGCCTTTTTCCACTCGCTGCTTGATATCTTCAATAATAGCGGCAAACTTTTCTGTCTCAGTACGGTACACCACATCTGGCATATCGTTACGAACCATAGGCTTATTCGTTGGGATAACGACAGTTTCCAACCCATAGATAGACTGAAATTCAAACGCTTCAGTGTCTGCCGTACCTGTCATACCAGACAGCTTTTCGTATAGACGGAAGTAATTCTGGAAAGTAATCGATGCTAGTGTCTGGTTTTCATTTTGAATTTTAACGCCTTCTTTTGCTTCCACAGCTTGGTGAAGGCCTTCAGACCAACGACGCCCGGGCATAGTACGACCAGTGTGTTCGTCAACAATCACGACGTCACCATCTTCGTTAACTATGTAGTCGACGTTCTTCTCAAACAAAACATGCGCTCGTAAGGCAGCATTGACATGATGTAGCAAACTAATATTGGTCGGCGAGTAAAGTGTATCCCCCTCCTCCATTAAACCATTTTTGATCATCAATTCTTCAACGTACTCTTGACCAGTTTCGGTCAAGTGCACTTGTTTTGACTTCTCATCCACTGTGTAGTGGCCATCACCGCGATATTCTTCAGAGTCTTCTTGATCCTGTTTCTCAAGGTGAGGAATTAAGGTATTGATACGGGTATACAATTCCGAGCTATCTTCAGCAGGACCGGAAATGATCAAAGGAGTTCGGGCTTCATCGATCAGAATGGAATCGACTTCATCAACAACAGCGAAGAAACGCTCGCGTTGAACTCTGTCTTCTGAGCGAAACGCCATATTGTCACGCAAGTAATCGAAACCAAATTCGTTGTTAGTTCCGTAAAGAATATCTGCTAGATAGGCTTGTTTTTTCTCTTGAGGTGGCATGTTAGGAATATTGACACCAACCGTCATACCCAAAAACTCGAACAAAGGACGGTTTGTTTCAGCATCACGCTTAGCAAGATAGTCATTGACCGTCACGACGTGTACACCTTTCCCAGCTAAAGCATTTAAATAGGCTGGCAGTGTCGCCGTCAGTGTTTTACCTTCACCTGTGCGCATTTCTGCAATTTGGCCTGCGTTAAGCACCATACCGCCGATAAGCTGCACATCAAAATGACGCATGCCGAATACGCGTTTAGACGCTTCACGCACAGTCGCAAATGCCTCAGGAAGTAGGCCATCTAAAGTTTCACCTTGTTCAAGACGCTGGCGGAATTCAACAGTTTTTGCTTTTAGCTCTTCATCAGAAAGTGCTTCAAAGCCCGGTTCATAGTTATTTATTTCTTTTACAATTTTTCTAAGGCGACGTAACGTGCGGTCGTTGCGACTACCAATTACCTTTGTCAGTAGCTTAGTTATCATTTGTTATGCATCTCTCTTTACTTAGATCGGGCCCGATCTACATTCTATGCCTTCAGTCTCTAACAGTTCTAAACTAAGAATACTGAGATAAATCACGTTACTCAGATATTGAGATGAGAACACGGGATTTCAAGGCGTAAGTGGCGCTTAGTTTAAGGAATTTTACCATCAAGGACCAATAACAAGGTGATTTGTTTGAAGCATTCTTTATTTTCAGTGATTATATGACGGATGTTTGGCCGCTTTAAGAGCCAACTTGCTTCAATAAGGCAGTATTTTGCCGCTACTATAAACAAAAAAACCAGGCAGATTGCCTGGTTTCTAAATACAAGAATTTTTACACAGTTAATGCGTTAGCGCTTGCAAAAGCAACAGGAGATGTGGCTTCTTCTTCAAACGTTACCCACTCCCAAGCTTCTTGATCAGCAAGCACTGATCGCAGCAGCTGGTTATTCAATCCATGACCAGATTTGAATGCACGGAATTCACCAATAATTGGGTGTCCACACATGTATAAATCACCGATAGCATCAAGCACCTTGTGAGTAACAAACTCATTGTCAAAACGCAGGCCTTCTTCATTTAAAATGCGATACTCATCCAGCACGATTGCACAATCGAAACTACCACCGAGACACAAATTCTGTGACTGCAAGTATTCTATATCACGCATGAAGCCAAAAGTTCGGGCCCTAGATATGTCTTTGATAAAACCTTGCGATGAGAAATCAAACAGAAGGTGCTGCTCATCAGATTCTATTGCTGGATGGCTGAATTCAATCTCGAAGTCCATACGAAAACCGTTATAAGGTACGAACTCAGCCCACTTATCACCATCTTCAAAACGCACTGGTTTTTTAATACGAATAAAATGCTTTGCTACGTTTTGCTCTTCAATGCCAGCTTGTTGAAGTAAAAATACAAATGGACTTGCGCTGCCATCCATAATCGGAATTTCAGGAGCGTCGACCTCAACAATAATGTTATCGATCCCCATCCCCGCGAGCGCTGCATTTAAGTGTTCAACTGTTGAAATACGCACACCTTCATCATTGACTAATGCTGTACAAAGCATAGTGTCACGAACAGATTGAGCATCAACAGGAAAATCAACAGGTGGATTCACATCCGTTCGACGATAAATAACGCCAGTGTTTGCAGCCGCTGGGCGAAGAGTTAATGTGACTTTACGACCGGAGTGTAAGCCCACACCAGTTGTTTTCACTATTTCTTTCAGAGTACGTTGTCTGATCATCTGCTTGCCTCAGTACAAATTGCTACAAAACCCGGTTGATAAGCAATATCAACCGCGAATCGTACCATAATTTTGAACGGTGTCAAATTATGTTTAGTTCATAATTTTGAACACTGTCAAATTATAATTTTGAACAGTGTCAAATTATGCTTAGTCAGCCTGACGACGAAGGAATGCTGGAATATCCAGATATCCTGTGTCCTTGTCGGCTTTAGGTGCAGCACTTTGTTGGCCAGCACCTGCGCTTGAAGGAGCAGAACTTGTCGGCTGAGGAGTTGCCTGAGGTTTCTCTTGCAAACTTGATGCCGCTTTTTCTTCTACTTTATCAACAGCTGGCTGTTGAGCTGGAGTAACTGGTTGAGCTTGTTGCTGAACAACGGGAGACGCTTTTGCCTTCCCTCCAGCGACTAATGTGATATCAGGTTTTTTTTCTGTACCTATACCTGTAGCAACAACAGTAACACGAATTTCATCAGCCATATCAGGATCTAACGAAGTACCAATAACAACTGTAGCATTATCTGACGCAAATGCCTTAACTGTGTTACCAACCGTTTCAAACTCATCCAGACGCATATCAAGACCAGCTGTAATATTCACTAGAACACCACGAGCACCAGCGAGATCTATATCTTCTAGAAGCGGGCTTGAGATTGCCATCTCAGCAGCTTCCTCAGCACGATCCTCACCTTTAGCCACACCACTTCCCATCATTGCATGACCCATTTCCGACATCACAGTGCGAACATCCGCAAAGTCGACGTTTATCATGCCCGGACGAGTAATAAGCTCTGCGATACCTTGTACTGCATTCTTAAGTACGTCATTCGCACTAGCAAAAGCTTCTAGTAAAGTAATACCACGCCCTAACACTTTCAGCAGTTTCTCATTTGGAATCGTTATCAAGCTATCGACTTGCTTCGATAGTTCTTCAATTCCTTGTTCTGCAAAAGCTAAACGCTTCTTACCTTCGAAGCTAAATGGCTTAGTCACAACAGCTACTGTCAAAATTCCCAGCTCTTTTGCAACTTCTGCAATCACTGGGGCAGCACCTGTTCCTGTTCCACCGCCCATACCAGCTGCGATAAATACCATATCGGCACCATCGAGCTCTTCTTTAATTCTATCGCGATCTTCGAGAGCTGCATCACGCCCTACCTGAGGGTTTGCACCCGCTCCAAGACCTTTTGTAATATCACCACCAATTTGGATAACGCTGTTAACGCTTGTTTTACGAAGCGCCTGCGCATCGGTATTAATGCTAATGAATTCCACGCCTTCGATGGACTCACGTACCATGTGCTCAACGGCATTACCGCCGCCGCCACCAACTCCAACGACCTTAATGACAGCGTCATCAGACATTTCCATCATCGGTTCAAACATGTGTTATCTCCGTTTATCCTGTACTCAGGTTAAAATTCTTTTTGTATCCAATTACGCAAACGACCAAATAATGTCGTTACAGACTGGCGCTTCGGCTCAGTATACTCTGTATCATCATTAATTTGGCTATCTCTTGCATAATGAAGTAAACCCACTGCCGTTGAATGATACGGCTCTTTTACATAATCTGTTAAGCCACTCACTTGGAGAGGCTTTCCAACTCTTACTTGATTGCGGAATACACGTTCAGCACATTCAACTAATCCCTCAATCTGCGCAGCTCCACCCGTCAAAACTACGCCTGCTGCAAGATGATGTTTTATCCCATCTTCTCGCAGTTTTTCCTGAATCGTATCTATTGTTTGATTGACCAACCCCATCAATTCAGTATAACGAGGCTCCACAACCTCAGACAAAGTCTGTCTCTGTAAACTACGTGAAGGTCTTCCTCCAACACTAGGAACATTGACGGTATCATCTTTACTTACCAGTTCACTGAGGGCACAACCGTACTTGACTTTAATCTCTTCAGCATCGCTGACTGGTGTGCCAAATGCAAAGGCAATGTCACTCGTAACCGCATTGCCAGCATAAGAAAATACCTCAGTATGCCTCAGTGCTCCGCCAGTCCATATAGAAACATCCATGGTGCCAGCACCAATATCAACAACACACACGCCGAGTTCACGTTCATCTTCAGTTATCACTGCGGTACTCGCAGCTAAACCAGAATAGACTAAGTGTTCAACTCTTAATCCACAGCGCTCGACAGCTTTGATGATATTCCTTGCCATGTCATTGTGACATGAGATCAAATGAACGCTGACTTCCATTCTTACTCCTGATAACCCTAGCGGATTTTTTATCCCCTCTTGGTAATCAATAGTAAATTCTTGAGGAATTACATGAAGAATGCGCTGTTCGTCACCTATTTTGATAGATTTAGCAGTATGAATCGCTCGATCCATATCTTCTTGAGAAACCTCTTCATCAGAAATGGTTCCCATACCCTTTTCTATTCGGCTAGCAATATGTCGACCCGATATCGAGATAAACACATTACTGATTTGACATTCAGCCATGAGCTCGGCTTGGTCAACAGCACGTTGGACAGACTTGACAACAGACTCCAGATCATTAACCCCGCCTTTATCCATCCCACGAGACGGGCTGCTGCCTGCACCAATGATATTTATCTGACCATCAGGCAATACTTCTCCAACCAGAGCTGATACGGTTGCAGTGCCTATATCAAGACCAACAATAATGTTGTCATCAGCGGTCTTTGTCATCTGAGCTCTCTTGTTCTATCTCTTGTCCGGGAAACCAACCTACGGAAGCTCCCGTATCATACCTGAGGTCAATATAGCTGACTCTCTGTGAATCGCTACCTAAGTTTTTGTATAATGAAAGGAATCTTTCAACCCTCTCATGTAAATATTCTTTACCTAGCTCAAGCCTAATACCATTATCCAGAATTATCTGCCAAGCTCGGCGATCGTTGAGCAATAAAGACGAAATATTGAGATTTAAAGCCGCAAATTTGGGACTTACTTCTCGCCACACTTCTAATACTTCTTTACTACTATCCAAAGGGCCATATAGCCTGACACGATCACCAGTTAATTTATCGATATCACCATTGAAAACATTACCCTGCCGATTAAGAAGCTCAGTCCCATTCCAAATAGCCACTGCAACATACTCGGTTAAGAACACTTTAATCGTATCTGGCCACTGCTTTCTTATTGAAGCATGCGCAACCCAAGGAATATCTTCCACCGTTTCTTGCAAAACTTTGACATCTTGTGACATAAAAGTCCCCACATGCGGCAAAGTTGCAAAGGCGCGTTGCACGTCTCGGGGTGATACGTACTTAAGGTCCCCTTCCAATATAATATTCGACAAAGGCAGACGCTTTTCATCCCACATCCAAGATACCGTAGAGTATAGAATCGAGCTAATCGACAGCACCACGAATAATAAAAACAACCCACCAAGGCTATGTTTTTTTGCTAGTGGATACTTGGTTAAATGACGTTTTTGTGTGCTCGTACTCTCAACCAAGGCAATTGCCTCCGTCATTCAATCCTAACCCTATCAATTACCTGTGTGTCATAAGAAGGTAAAGTACTGACTTTAACCTTCGAATTATACTGGCGTCATCTAAAGTATCAAACACAGAAATTGAGAAATAACACTTTAATTCTATTATTTGTCTCAAAAAATAGAATTTTCATTTTTTTCAATCGCCAGCGGTCATTTTGTCTAAGTTTAATTCAAGTGTTGCAAGCTGCTTCGCCACTTTGCCAATATCACCAGCTCCTTGAGTTAACACTAAGTCACCATCTTGCAAAACATTCACCAAAACTGAAGGTAAAACACTGATATCAGGAATAAAAATAGGGTCCAACTTTCCTCGACTACGAATGGTGCGGCACAGTGAACGGCCATCGGCACCTGATATAGGCTTCTCACCTGCGGAGTAGACATCCAACATAATCAACACATCAACTTGTTCAAGAACATTAGCAAAATCATCGTATAAGTCTCGTGTTCGGCTGTAACGGTGAGGCTGGAAAACCATGACCAAACGCTTATCCTGCCACCCATTACGAGCAGCTTGGATTGTGACATCAACTTCCGTCGGATGATGGCCATAATCATCAACTAGCATAACGAGGCCGTTACCCGTTTCAAATTCACCTAAATGTTCAAATCGCCGTCCAGTACCTTGGGTTGAGGCCATTGCGCGCAAAATAGCATCATCCTGAATGTCGTCTTCAGTGGCCACAGCTATTGCGGCCGCCGCATTCAGAGCGTTATGTCGACCAGGAATATTTAGGGTGATCTCCAAATCTGCACGACCATTTCGAACTACTGTGAATTTGCCTTGCTGACCATGCTGATGGTAATTTTCAATACGAACATCGGCTTGTTCGTCGAAGCCATAAGTAATGACTTGTCTGCTAATTCTCGGGATGAGTTCAACTACCACAGGATCATCGATACAAACAATTGCCTGTCCATAAAAAGGTAAATTGTGTAAAAAGTCGATAAAAGTCTGCTTCAGTGTTTCAAAGTCACCACCATAAGTGTCCATATGATCTGACTCAATATTGGTGACGATACTCACCATAGGCTGTAAGTGCAAAAATGAAGCATCACTTTCATCTGCTTCTGCAATTAATATACGACTTGAACCCAAGCGCGCATTAGTACCTGCACTTTTTACCAAACCACCATTAACAAAGGTTGGGTCCAAACCAGCCTCAGAATATATCTGAGTCACTAAAGCTGTTGTTGTCGTTTTACCATGCGTGCCTGCCACTGCGATACCATGACGAAAACGCATCAACTCTGCAAGCATTTCGGCTCGGCGCACGACCGGGATTCGAGCTGCTCTAGCGGCTTTAATTTCAGGATTATCCTCGCTGACAGCCGTCGATACAACCACAACACTAGCCTTTTGAACATTAGACTCATTGTGACCAATAAAGATACATGCTCCTTTCTGAGCTAAGCGATCGGTCACTTGATTATTCGCAAGATCAGAACCAGATATCTGATACCCCTCGTTGAGCAATACCTCAGCGATACCACTCATTCCGGCACCACCTATACCAATAAAGTGAATACACTTTACACGCCGCATTTCTGGCACCATGGATCGAATTTGGGCTAAATTTTGAGTATGTAAAATAGTCATGGAATTTCTCGTTAATTTGTTAGTGCAATGATGGCATTAGCCACTTTATCATCTGCATCTAACCTTGCTACCGAACGCGCACTGTTTGCCATTTCAATCAGTTTATGGCGATCGAGTTGTTGTATTTGCTGAGCGAGTTTATCTACTGTAAGCTCAGGTTGTTCTATCATTTTTGCAGCCCCACATTCTACTAAATGATCAGCATTCAAAGCTTGCTGTCTATCTTTATGCATAAAGGGGACAAAAATAGCCCCCAGACCTGCTGCTGCAACTTCTGATACCGTTAACGCACCAGAACGACAAATAAGTATATCAGCCCAAGCATACGCTTCAGCAACATCTTCAATAAACTCGACTATCTGCGCAGACTCAACTTGAAGACTATGGTACTGAGACTCAACCTCAGCCTTGTTATTTTTTCCTGCTTGATGGCGAACCTCATATCCGACACCTAATTTTGCCATGACTTCAGGCATAGTGCGATTAAGAACTTGTGCTCCTTGACTGCCGCCCATGACTAAAATACGAATATTATCTGTACGTCCACCCATTCGTTGAGAAGGATCTCTAATAGCAACAACGTCCTCTCTAACTGGGTTGCCCACAACTTCAGCATCAGGGAAAGCCCCCGGAAAAGCTTGGAAAACCTTAGCTGCAATCCATGATAGCCAACGATTGGTTAATCCAGCAACGGCATTTTGTTCATGCAAAACAACAGGAATACCCTGAATTCTTGCGGCTACTCCTCCAGGGCCACTAACATAGCCTCCCATGCCCAAAACCACATCTGGCTGCCAAGCTTTGATGTGCTTTCTTGCTTGAAGAACGGCATTAACTATTTGAAAAGGCGCTTGAATCAATTTCAATATACCTTGCCCACGTAAGCCTTTAACCTTAATAAAATCGATTTCTATGCCATGTTTGGGAACCAGTTCAGCTTCCATTCTATCGGCAGTGCCAAGCCAGCGAATATCCCAACCTTGTTGCTGAAGCTTTTTAGCAACAGCTAAACCAGGAAAGACATGTCCACCCGTTCCTCCAGCCATTACCATCAAACGTTTATTTTTTTTCATCATCTGCTATCTTTTTAGGTCTCGGGGTCATCGAACTAATACGACATTCAAAATCAACTCTTAATAATATCGCCACCGCAACTGTCATAATAATTAAACTCGATCCCCCATAGCTAATCAAAGGTAAAGTTAACCCTTTTGTAGGAACCATACCCGCTGCGGCTCCTACATTGACCAAGGTTTGAAACGCAAACCAAATTCCGATGCCGAATGCTAAATAACCACCAAAAAGCACATCATTTTCAAATGCTTTACGCCCTATTAAAATCGCTTTGATGACTAAACTAAAAATCAGCATAAGAACTAAAACAACACCTACAAAGCCTAATTCTTCTGCAAGTACAGCAAAAACAAAATCAGTGTGGGCTTCCGGCAAATATTCCAGTTTTTGAATTGAGTTGCCTAAGCCTTGCCCTAACCATTCCCCTCGACCAAATGCCATTAAGGATTGTGTCAACTGATAGCCACTGCCAAACGGGTCTTCCCATGGGTCAAGAAAAGACGTCACTCGCCTTACTCGATAAGGCTCTAACAATATGAGAGCAACCACAGAAAAAATACCGACTGCCATGAGTGCTAAAAATTGACTTAATTTAGCTCCGGCAATAAATAGCATGCCAAACAAAGTAACCAGCATGACAATAACTGTTCCTAAATCAGGCTGGAGTAAAAGCAAACTAGCCAGGGTACCAAAAATGATGATCGGCTTGATAAATCCACCAAAAAAACTTGAACGAACTTCTTGGTGTTTACGAACAAGATAGCCTGACATAAAGATAAATAATGACAGTTTTGCAAGCTCTGCAGGCTGCAAATTGAACAGACCCAAGGGTATCCAGCGAGAAGCTCCATTGACTGACTTACCCGCCACCAAAACAACGATAAGAAGAAAAACCGATAAACCTAATAGCAGAGAGCCATATTGGGACCATTTACTCAAGGGAACCTGAAGTACTATGCTAGCGGTTACTAACGCAAGCAACAGAAATACAGCATGGCGAAACATAAAGTGAAATGGCTGGTCTGTAAGACGCGTGCTAATTGGAAATGAAGCAGAGGTCACCATCACTAACCCTGTCAGCATTAAGCCTAAAGCTATCCAAACCAGCTGGCGATCATACAATACCTCAGGAGAAGAGGTGGTGATCCAATGTCTAGTGCTTGCTAATAATTCTCTTAGTTGCATATGTGATAGCTTAGTTATGCTAATTGCTTGACTAGCGCCGTAAAGGTTTCGCCGCGTACCATAAAATTTTCAAACTGATCAAAGCTAGCACAGGCAGGGGATAGCATAACCATATCTCCACGTTGCGCTCTACAACTCACCCACTTAATAATATCCGCTAGTGTTGCAAAATACTTTGAATCATGTGTGAGTGACATAAAGCGTCGACCATCTTGGCCAAAACAACATAGCTGAACATCCAAGGGGTTAAGGGCAGACTCAAGCTCTGAAAAGTCAGCGCCTTTACCATCTCCTCCAACGAGTAAATAAAGTTTCCCAGAGAGAGATAAACCGGATAAAGCCGCTAAAGTACTTGCAACATTGGTTGCCTTGGAGTCATTGACCCATTTTACGCCTTGCTTATTAGCTATAAGCTGACACCTGTGAGTAAGCCCAGTATAAGCTTTTAATGCACACAAACCCTTAGCGACATCTACACCAGCTTCGTTTAGCAACGCCAGAACAACGAGAGCATTGGCCATATTGTGTCGACCCACTAAGCTAAGCTCGTCGGCAGCTAATATTGCCAAATCTCGATGACATAAAAACTCTCGCCCATCTACTGATTTGACATGATACTCGGTTTGCCTCTGCAAACTAAACTCGATCAGACGCTTGTCCTGCTGATCAGGAAAGGTTGCGAGAGCGTCAGCATTAACCACACATGCTTGAGCATGGGCAAAAATACGTAGTTTAGCTTGGCGGTATGCCTCCATATCGGAATATCGGTCCATATGATCTTCCGAAAGGTTTAAGAAAGCGCCTGCGACCAAAGAAAGGCTTGAAGTCGTTTCTAATTGGAAGCTAGACAATTCTAAAACATACAGGTCAGCATCTTGGTCAAGTAAGTCCAATGCAGGAACACCTATATTTCCACCAATAGCCGTCTTAACACCTGATGCATTTGCCACAACACCTGCGAGATCAGTCACAGTGCTCTTACCATTTGACCCAGTAATAGCAATCACAGGTTTATCCACTTGCCAAGCAAAAAGCTCAATATCTCCAATGACAGGAATTCCCATACCGATCGCTTGTTGCAGTTGAGGAGTTGATAGCGCAATTCCAGGATTAACAACTATAAGATCTACATCTATCAACCAATTTCGGGGCCAACCACCACAAACTAATTCCACATTTTTCGGCAAAGATTCACAACCTGGTGGCTGCTCTCGAGTATCGATCACCTTGATCCTCAGACTTTTAGGCAGGCTTAACAAATGCCTTACTACCGAAGCCCCTGTCAAACCAAGGCCTACAACGACAACACTCTCAATATTTTGCCAAGGTTTCAAACTCAACTTCCTTAACGTACTTTCAGTGTTGCTAGGCCAACCAGCACAAGCACAATCGACATAATCCAAAACCGTACGATTACACGTGGTTCTGGCCAACCTTTCAGCTCATAGTGATGGTGAATTGGCGCCATACGAAAAATGCGTTGACCTCTGAGTTTATATGAACCGACTTGGAGGATTACAGAGAGCGTTTCCATAACAAACACCCCACCCATAATAACTAGGACAAACTCTTGGCGTACCAATACAGCGATAGTTCCTAAAGCACCACCAAGAGCAAGTGAGCCAACATCTCCCATAAAAACTTGTGCTGGGTAGGTGTTGAACCACAAAAAGCCCAACCCTGCGCCGACCATAGCAGTACATACTACAACCAATTCGGAGGCATGAGGAACATAGGGAATATGGAGATAATTAGCAAAATTCACGTTACCTGTTGCCCATGCAATTGCAGCAAAACCAGCAGAGACAAGCACAGTTGGTAGGATGGCCAATCCATCAAGACCATCCGTTAAGTTAACTGCGTTACTGGTTCCAACAATAACAAAGTAACTCAAAACGATATAGAAGAGCCCAAGCTGCGGCATAACATCTTTGAAAAATGGTACCACAAGCTGAGTAGCGGTTGTCTCTTTTCCATAGGCATACAATGCAAAGGAAACCACCAAAGCGATAGCGGACTGCCAGAAGTATTTCCAACGAGCAATGAGACCATCCGTATCTTTGTTAATAACTTTACGGTAGTCATCGACAAAACCAACAGTCCCATACCCAACCAATACAGCGAGTACAGCCCAAACGTAAGGGTTAGACAAATCAGCCCAAACAAGAACGGTTGTAATAATACTGGTTAAAATCATCAGCCCTCCCATAGTGGGAGTCCCGCGTTTACTGAAGTGAGACTCTGGGCCTTCATCACGAACGACTTGGCCAATTTGCAATGTTTGTAATCGCTTAATAAGACGAGGTCCCATCCACAAAGACAAACCAAGGGCTGTTAATACGCTAACAATGGCTCGAAAAGACAAATATTCAAATAAACGGAAAAATGAAAAGTATGGCTGTAGAAGCTCTGCAAGCCAAATGATCATGTATACATCTCCTTCACAGCAGCAACAATATGATTCATGCCTGCACTATTCGCCCCTTTGACAAGTATTGTCTGGGAACCGTTATGCTGAGCAATGTGCTGCTTTATAAACTCAATCATGCTGTCATGAGTATCAAAGTGCTTACCGTCACATACATCACTAATCGCTATGCTATCTGATCCGTAAGTAAGCACATATTCAAATTTAAATGGGGCCGCATGTTCACCGACTTGGCGATGAAGTGCAAGACTTTCCTCACCTAACTCAGCCATATTGCCTAAAATAAGCCATCGTACACCATTAAAGCTACCTAACAAATCTGCAGCCGCTTTCATAGCAGGTACACTGGCGTTATAACTATCGTCAATCAGTTTAATATTTTCGTTGAGTTCTATACTCTCGACTCGACCTTTAACCATAGACAGAGCTTCCAATCCTGCAGCAATCATTTGTGTTGAAGCTCCCAACTCAATCGATAGCGCAGTGGCCGCTAAAGCATTGGCGACATTATGCTGGCCGATCATTCCCAGCGACACATCAAAACTGGTATCCGGCGTATCAATGGTAAAAGAAGCCATACCATTGATATCCATTGTTAGATTACGTGCTTTATATTGCGCTCTGTTATCAGAGAGTGAGAAAGTCTTTACTGTTTTGTCAGATAAAACTCTGTCCCATAGCGGCCCGCCATTACTATCCAAGTTTACGATAGCAACAGCGCCAGATTTCAACCCTTGGTAAATTTCACCCTTTGCTCTCTTAACCCCTTCCAATGAGCCAAACCCTTCCAGATGTGCTGCAGCCACATTATTGACAAGAGCAATATCAGGGCTGACAAGCTGGGTCGTGTAAGCAATCTCACCGACATGATTAGCCCCTAATTCGATGACAGCAAAATCATCTTCGGGCTGTGAACGCAACAAGGTTAATGGCACTCCGATGTCATTATTAAAATTACCAGCGGTATATAGCACTCTCCCCTCTTGAGACATAATGCTTGCTACCATTTCCTTAACCGTTGTCTTACCACAACTACCCGTGATTGCCACCGTAGGTGTCTGGCAGATCTGATGAACAAATTTACCTAATAAGCCAAGCGCGACTTTGGTATCTTTAACCAATAATTGAGGCACTTTTACATCAGCACAGCGACTAACGAGCAAAGCAGACGCGCCAGAGGAGATTGCTTGAGGAATAAAGTCATGAGCATCAAATCGCTCTCCGATCAAAGCAATAAAAAGAGCATTCTCTTCAATGACTCTAGTATCTGTCGAGATACTATTAACCACGGCATCATCACCGATAAGCTCAGCATCGAGCACCTCAACCAATTGTGACAGAGTTAGAGAGATCATTGTGTTAGCTCCAAAAGTTGTAATGCCGATTCGCGATCTGAATAATGTAGCGTTTTATCATCTATGATCTGGTAATCTTCATGACCTTTACCTGCTAACAAGATAATATCGTCTGCGCAACTGTGCCGCAGAGCATAAGCCAAAGCTTGATAGCGATCGTGTTCCACAGTTGCTTTTGTGGGAAGTGTCATTCCAGCCAGCATATCTTTTACTATCTCTATGGGCGACTCACTTCTAGGGTTATCGTCGGTTAAAATCACTTCATCTGCGAGCGATTCTCCTATCGCGGCCATCATAGGTCGTTTCCCTTTGTCTCTATCTCCGCCGCAACCAAAAATCACCCAAAGCTTGCCATTGCAATGGCGCTTCAGTGCTAGAAGGGCTTTTTCCAATGCGTCAGGAGTATGAGCGTAGTCGACAATAACTTTCGCTTTACTTTCTGCTTGAAATAACTCCATACGACCCAACACTGATTGTAATTGACCAGCACTACCCAGCAGTTGATTCTTTTCTATTCCTAGAGAAAGCAAAGTAGCAAATGCAAGCAGTATGTTACTTGCATTAAACTCTCCAACTAGAGGCACGGTGAAGCAACCCTCGCCAAACTGACCAGAAAAGGTTAATTCAATCCCAGTTGATGCATATTTTATACTGGTAGCATATACACCTTGACCAGATGCTATCAGCGACAGTGATACTGGAATACAAGATTTGATTTCCTTAGCCAATGAGGCGCCAATAGGATCATCGATATTGATAACAGCCCGAGCACAATTATGCTCAGTAAAAAGCGAACGTTTAGCTAACGCATATTGCTCCATGCTGCCATGGTAATCTAAATGATCACGGCTTAGATTGGAGAAGACACCTACCTCGAACTGCTGTGCTTTAACCCGGCCTTGTACTAAACCATGGGACGACACTTCCATAGCTGTATATTTAGCGCCTTGTTGCTCTAGTGCTGATAAAACATCCTGAATTTCTAATGCATGACCAGTCGTATTGGCCGCTGGCTGCAAAGCTTCAAGAAATCCATTACCCGTAGTACCTAGAACCGCGCACTTTTTCCCCGAAAGATCTAGCCACTGGGCGATTAACTGAGTAATCGTCGTTTTACCATTGGTTCCTGTTACCGCAATCAAACGGTTATGCTTTAACGGCATTAATCGGCTTGCAATATGCGACAGGTACTGACTTAGGTTCGAAATATAGATGATAGGTATATTTCTACGCCATTCAATTTTACCATGGCTGTCTAGCTCTTCGGTTTCAGCAATGACTGCGTTTGCTCCTTGACGAATAGCCGAGTCAATAAAATCCCGACCATCAACCACATGACCTTTCACCGCCACAAAGGTGCTCCCGGAACTTACCAGACGACTATCTAGTTCAAGCTTTTTAACAACAATATCTAAGCTGTTTTCAGCCGAAATATCTAGCCAAGGTGATAATAACTCAGTAGCAGTCATGGGTTGGGCCATAGCGTTTCTCTATTTATCTCTTTTAAATCGATTCTCGTCAGGGGCGACATTCAGAATTTGTAACGTGCCTTTAGTGATTTCAGAAAATACTGGACCTGCAACCGAACCTCCGTAATAGTTGTCCCCTTGAGGTTCATTCACAACTACAACAACCGCAATTCTTGGGTTGCTCACAGGTGCAACGCCCGCGGTGTAAGCAAAATATTCATCCCCATAACCGCCTGCAATAGCTTTAATTGATGTTCCTGTTTTGGCTGCCACTCGATAGCCCGGAACCGCTGCTTTCGTTGCAGTACCGCCAGGTTGTGTTACCGTTTCGAGCATATCAAGTACAATATGCGCATTTTCTTCGTTAAGCACTTGGCGTGACAAATCTTGTTGATTACTTTCGATAATGTGGATCGGTTGGTATTTACCGTAATTACCCAAGGTTGCATAAGCATGAGCTAGCTGTAGAGGAGTAATCGCTATACCGTAACCATATGAAAGGGTAGCGATTTCAAATTTTGACCAGCGGCGACGATTAGGAAAAATACCTTGTGTCTCGCCAACAAGATTTAAACCAGATAACTCACCAAAACCGACAGAGCTATACATACCCAATAAAGCCTCAAGAGGCATATCTAGCGCAAGCTTAGCAACTCCAACATTACTCGACTTTTTTAATATCGTAGCCAGGTCGGCTTTACCTACTTTAGAGACATCACGCACCTTCTGACCACCGATCGGCATAATGCCATTGCCGGTATCAATAATTGTATTTTTATCGGCTACTCCATTTTCGAGAGCCGCTAAAACCACAAAAGGTTTCACGGTAGAGCCTGGCTCAAACGCATCGGTAATAGCACGGTTACGCATTTTTGCCGATTGAAGATCGGATCGATTGTTGGGGTTGTATGACGGCGCGTTAACCATGGCTAACACAGCACCCGTTTTAACATCAAGGATAACAGCCGTTGCCGATGTCGCCCTATAATCGGCGACTGCCTGTTTAATAGAGCGATAAGCGATGGCTTGAATTCTCTGGTCTATGGTTAAGTCTAAAGGCTTACCTTGCTCCCTCTCTTCAAGAGAAATATTCTCAACCACTCGACCATATCTATCTTTACGGATGATCCGCTTTCCTGCTTCCCCTGTTAGCCATTTATCATAACTGCGCTCAGCACCTTCCAAACCATGTCCGTCGATTCCTGTTACGCCTACAATATGGGCACTCACTTCGCCTGTGGGATAATAGCGACGGGATTCAGCTTTAAGCCCAACACCCGCGAGTTTTAACTCTCGGATATAGTTAGCCATCGCAGGACTAACTTGACGTTGGAGATAAATAAATCGGCGTGATTTACTGCGGCGAATCTTTTCAATCATTTTCTGACGATCAAGGCCGAGCACGTCAGCCAATGCGTACCAACGATCCATATTGCTAAAGCCATCGCGTTTAAATATGGTCACAGGATCAGCCCACACAGCCTCGACAGGAACACTGACCGCAAGTGGTTCACCATTGCGGTCAGAAATAATGCCACGGGCAGAGTGAATCGTTTTGGCTCGCACTGAACGTAAGTCACCTTGCTGAATCAGATTATCTGGCTCAACAATTTGAATATAAGCAATTCTTGTGATAAGTGCTGAGAATGCAACAAACATGGCCAGTAGCACTAAATAGAAACGCCAACGTATCAGGTTCGGCTGTTCAATATGCCCAGACTTTTTTCCCGATACTTTGTTGGATGTTTTCTTTGCTGAGGAAGGCTCTCTATTTTTACTCATGGTAGGTCGATAACCACCTCTTTATCCGCATCTGGACGCTTCATCTGCAATTCGTCTTTTGCGATTTCTTGAACTCGGCTATGTTCTGCTAATGCCGTTTCTTCGATCAGTAAATTACGCCATTCATTATCTAGACGTTCACGTTCTTGTAAAGCTAAGTCCTTTTCTGTAATCGCTTGACGTGTATGATGTGTCGTGAACACAACCGCCATTGCTGATGCGAATATAAACACAAGGATCAACAAAGGTATTCGACCAATAGTAACAAGGTCCAATACGATGAGCTTAGCCAAATTAGGAACAGGTTTGTCCATGGTTACCTATAGTTTTTCCGCAATTCGAAGCACAGAGCTGCGAGAGCGTGTATTGATATCAATTTCTTGTTTAGAGGGTTTAATCGCCTTGCCGACAGGCGTTAAATTTGCTTTACCAAGTGCACTGATTTGCTCCTCTGTCATTGGGATACCATGAGGCACTTCTGGTCCTTTACTTTCTTTACGGATAAATCGCTTTACCATTCTATCTTCCAATGAGTGGAAGCTGATCACAGATAAACGCCCTTGAGGGGCAAGAATACTGGCGGCCGACTTTAACGCGGTATCAATTTCTTCTAATTCACTATTTATGTAGATTCTAAATGCTTGAAAAGTGCGCGTGGCTGGGTGTTTCTTTTCTTTGAAACTTTTAGGAGCCGCCTCTGAGATGAGCTTTGCTAACTGACTGGTTCTAGTCAAAGGTTCATTATCTTCATTTTCGCGATAGTTAACTATGGCCTTCGCAATACGGCGAGCGTGTTTATCTTCGCCAAACTCACGAATAACCCAAGTTATATCATCCAAGTCAGCTTCTAATAACCACTGAGACACAGGAATACCCGTGGTTGGGTCCATTCTCATATCCAGAGGACCATCTTTCATAAAACTAAAGCCGCGTTCAGCGTCATCGAGTTGAGGGGAAGAAACACCTAAATCAAGTAATACACCATCCACTTTGCCAACTAAACCTCTTTGCTCCGCATAGTCGGCCATCCCAGAGAAAGGACCGTGAATAATAGTAAACCTAGCATCATGAATAGTCTTGGCCTCTTCAATAGCTTGAGGATCACGATCGATACTGAATAAGCGTCCAGAGTCTCCTAATTGACTTAATATCTGACGACTATGGCCGCCTCGACCAAAGGTTCCATCGATGTAAATACCATCGGGCTTAATTGCCAAACCATCGATTGACTCGTGCAGTAGTACGGAAATGTGCTTAAATTCTTCGGTCATTGTATTTGTATCTCACTCTTGCACCAATGCGTTCAAACTAGCCAGTTTACTGATTTGGTCTAGGATCACCACCTATGCTAAATCGTACACGTGATATTGCGCTAAGTTTAGTGCTTACGGCAGTATGTTCGTCAATAAAAAGCAAAAAACCCATCACAACATGAGAGTTATGATGGGTTTCGAATAGGTGGAGCCGACATATAAGCCGGGTTCTGTTCCGCATACGCGGCGGTAGCCATTCGTCTAGGCCAGCAATCGCTCACTGGCTCAAGCAACCTACCCGCCTCCTTACGCGAGCAACGCAATATGGAAGCCTATTTGGTCTTGCTCCGGGTGGAGTTTACCTTGCAACGAACTGTTGCCAGTCGTCCGGTGCGCTCTTACCGCACCCTTTCACCCTTACCTGTACTCTAACGAGCCATCGGCGGTCTTCTCTCTGCTGCACTTGTCGTAGGCTTGCGCCTCCCAGGCGTTACCTGGCACCCTGCTCTATGGAGCCCGGACTTTCCTCCCCTTTATCAGTCTCCCCTACCACATGGATAAAGGACATCAATAAAGCAGCGACTACCCAGTCAACTCCGAGGCGGATTGTATAGACATTAACACTCAGTGTCTAGTGAGATCACAAATATGATGAAATCAAGCGAACAAACGGCGAAAAAACCATCTCAGATTGCCTAAGAGCATTTTATAAGCCCCATTAGTCAAGGTGCTCAAGGCCCCACTTATAAAGCGCATTTTTCTTTAAGTTATATATCTCAGCGGCCAAAGCTGCGGCTTTTTTAAGGGGTAACTCTTTACTTAAAATAGCTAGAGTTCGAGTTGCTTCTTCAGGCAATGAATCATCACTAACTGCTCGATATCCATGAACAAGCAACGCCATTTCCCCTCTTTGCTGGTTCTCATCAGATTTAACCCAATCAACCAGCTTAGCCAAGGGTAATCCCTGAATGGTTTCAAAGGTTTTGGTCAATTCACGAGCGAGAACCACTTCACGTTCAGCCCCTAGGATCTCTAGCATATCGTGAAGAGAATCGAGTATTCTATGTGGCGATTCATAGAAAATACAGGTACGCTCAGCTTTAGCAATCTCAAGAAACTTATCTTTTCGTCCTTTGCTCTTAGCGGGTAAGAAGCCTTCAAAGCTAAAACGATCGGAAGGTAAACCAGATGCACTTAAAGCGGTGACAACCGCGCATGCACCAGGCAGCGGTACAACTTTAACGCCAGCCTGACGACACTTTGTCACCAAATGGTATCCTGGATCGCTAATTAATGGGGTACCAGCATCAGAAACCAGTGCAATAGAGTATCCAGCTAACAGTTTTTCAACTAAAACTTGCGCTTTTTGTTGCTCATTATGATCATGCAAAGCAAAGGTTTTCGTCGAAATACCAAAGTGGGATAACAACTTGCCAGTATGGCGAGTATCTTCAGCAGCGATAAGATCAACATTGGTTAATGTATCAAGAGCCCGTTGAGTGATATCACCTAAATTGCCAATTGGCGTCGGGACAATGTAAAGAGTTGGAACCTCAGTTGGTAAGGTTTTTTTATCTGTCATTTGTTTACCATCACTTCAACGATTAATATAGACAAAATTTTGTACGGAAATAGTTAATAACTCATGGCTATGAATAACCACAAGAGACGCAGTGTAACACGCATATTGACTCCTGTAGCCCTTGCTGTCATTTTGACAGCTTGTTCTACAGCCCCATCTAAGCAAACAAACGTTGATATCACCCTTTCTCCAAATCAATCAACGAGAACTTACCTTATGCGGGCTGACAGCAGTCAAGGCAATATTCAAAATGACTGGCTAATCATGGCACTGAAAGCTGCAATAAAATCCAACGATTACACTCAAAGTGATTTACTCATCCGTCGCTTAGCTAGACAAGATCTTTCTCACATGCAACAAGCAGAGTTGCAACTAGCACATACAGAATTATTAATTAAACAAGCTCAGTATGATGAAGCCTTGAATAACTTAAACTTCGATGCTTCGTGGAAGTTAGCAGACGTTCAATGGCAAGCCTATCATCAAGTGAGAGCCCAATTATTCAACAAGCAGGCCAATTACTTTGAAGCCACTAGGGAGCTGATCGCCTCAGCTAAATACGCACAACCTTCACAACAAAAAGGTATCTCTCAAAGTATTTGGGACAATTTGAGTCAGTATAACCAATATCAGATCACAGAGTTTACTGCTAACCGTGATGAAGAAGTTTTAGATGGTTGGTTGCAATTATCTATCTACACAAAAACCTTATCTGCTAATCTTTCTCAGATGAAGAATACCCTTGAAAAGTGGCTCGAAGAAAACCCTAATCACCCTGCCGCGCTATATACACCATCAGGAATTATTGATCTTCTCAACCTAGAAGTCACTAAGCCTGTAAACACTGCTCTACTACTCCCACTATCAGGGAAATTTTCTAAACAGGCACAACTTATCCGTGATGGCTTCATTCTGGAAATGATGAACGACACTCAGCGTGATGAAAACGCCAGTCTGACTATTATTGACACCAACAACACTACAGTTGAGCAGCTAGAACAAACCCTGGTAGAGAAACGTATCGACTTCGTGGTAGGGCCACTAATAAAAAGCAATATAGACAAGCTCACCCAAGCACAGTCTGGTTTCTCACAACCCTTACCGACACTCGCACTCAACATTCCCGATAGCTTGGAAAACGGGAATAATACTTGTTACCTTGCGCTTTCTCCTGAGCAAGAGGTTTCTCAGGCAGCAAAACATTTATATTCACAAGGTTACCGCTACCCACTGATCTTGGCACCTAAAGGAAGCCTAGGTACGCGCGTTGTCGAAGCCTTTGAGCAAGAGTGGAAAAAGCATAGTAATAATCACGTTGCGGTTAATTTGTTCGGAGATAAACGCCAACTTCAAAAAGACATCAACAAAGTATTTGGTTTGCAGGAAAGCCAGCAGCACATCGCACAAATGGAATCACTGCTGAACATCCCTCTCAAAACACAGCCACGTAGTAGGCGTGATATAGATGCCGTCTATATTGTTGCTGGGAATGCTGAACTGACCTTAATCAAACCTTTTATTGAAGTAGCAGTTAACCCGGACACTATTCCACCTAAGCTATTTTCGAATTCACGCAGTAACAACGGACGTCAACAGTATGAGGATTTGTCAGGAGTAATGTATAGCGATATACCATTGCTTGTTCAGCCTAATGAGTCACTTGAAGCGCAAATGGAGCTACTTTGGCCCAAAGACTCTAATTCAGAAAAACGTTTACAAGCTCTTGGTATGGACGCTTATTTATTGATGGAGCAACTTCCACAAATGAAAGTAGTCGAAGGCTATACATTGCAAGGAAATACAGGATTGCTAAGTCTCAGCTCAGACTGCGTCGTACAGCGTGAGATCAGTTGGGCTGAATATGGGCAAGTTGAATAAACGACAAAGTGGTGAACATTACGAAGCTTTGGCTGAGCGGTTTCTGATTGGCAAAGGGCTAACTAGTATCGAAAAGAACTTCCATGTAAAGGGAGGTGAGCTCGATCTAATCATGCAAGATGGCGCTAGTATAGTGTTTGTTGAAGTGCGCTATCGCTCAAGCCAATATTTTGGTCATGCTGCAGAAACCGTGAACCAGAGTAAAGTGCTCAAACTCATCAAAGCAGCCAATGTATGGTTGATGAAACAGGGTAAATCAGTTCATACTACTGACTTTCGATTTGATCTTATAGCCATTCACCAACACGGCCAACAAATCGAATGGATAAAAAACGCAATAACTCAAGGATAATCAATGCTAGACAGCATTAAAGATAGCTTTACAGAAAGTATTCAGATTCAAATTGCAGCGGCAGAGGCATTACCTGATGCCATCACTCACGCTGCACAAGCAATGGTTGCTAGCTTACTCAATGGCAATAAAATATTATGCTGTGGCAATGGAGGATCTTCTTCCAATGCTCAACAGTTTGTATCATGTCTACTCAACCAATTTGAAACTGAGCGCCCTAGCTTGCCTGCCATGGCTCTAACAGCAGATAATACCACACTAACAGCCGTTGCTAACGACTACCACTACGAAGAAATTTTCTCTAAACAAGTCCGAGCATTTGGTCAGGCAGGTGATATTCTTTTGGCAATATCAACCAGCGGTAATAGCAAGAATATCATCAAAGCTATGGAAGCTGCCGTAACTCGCGATATGACTATCATTGCATTTACTGGTAAAGATGGCGGTGAAATGGCAGGTCTATTGGGCGATAACGATGTCGAAATTAGGATTCCATCTCACAGAACAGCCAGAATTCACGAAGTGCATATGGTGACACTTCACTGCTTGTGCGATCTTATCGATCAAGTTCTATTTCCGGCTCACGATGAGTAACTCATGAAATATTTAAGCACATTACTTATAAGCTGCGCTCTATTCGGCACTACAGGTTGTGCTGGTCTTTTTGTTGCTGGTGCAGCAACTACGGCAAACATAGTCACAGATACGCGTACCACACAAGAAATTTGGGATGACAACAATATCGAATTTGAGGTTGCTGGCATAGCGAATAAGGCACCTTTTGTACATCAGGTGAGAATTTCAGCCAGCTCCTACGAAGGCACTGTTGTTTTAATCGGCCAAGCAAGTAACTCTGAACTTCTTGATAACTTCATTTCTAAAGCTCAAAAGATAAAAGGTGTAGAACAAATCCACAATCAAGTTCGGGTCAAAGCACCTCTATCTATTGGCCAAATTAGTCATGACAGCTGGATAACCACTAAAGTCAAATCCGCCTTGCTCACCAATGAAAAGCTTAATGGCGTAAAAGTAAAAGTGATTACTGAAGATAAAGAAGTCTTTTTACTTGGCTATCTGACACCAGAACAAGCGGATATTGCCGTCGATGTTGCCCGAAATGTCTCGGGCGTAAAGCAAGTAATCAAAGCATTTAAAACCAGCAACTAATAAAAAAGCAGCTCAAGCTGCTTTTTATTACTTTACTACTCGAAGACTTGGACGCCCTTTAGGCCTAGGCGGCTCATCATCAGGCGTCGGATCATCATCAGTGACCTCTGTTGCCAATGAAAGGCCAGAACTTTCAGCATCATGTTCTTCTGCAGATGATAAATCATCATCAAGCCCTATCCGTTCTTCGTCGTAAGCATCTTCTGGTTCGAACATAGTCCCAGCACCGTTTTCACGCGCATATATAGCCTGAACTGCATAAAGAGGTACAATTACGCTATGAGGGCGACCAGAAAAACGAGCGTTAAAGATGATAGCTTCATTACCTAACTCTAGATTGCCTACCGCTCGAGGAGCAATATTCAAAATAATTTGTCCATCTTGAATAAATTCCTCTGGTACACGGACTCCCGGTAAGGTGGCAGCAACCACCAGATGAGGGGTTAAGTCATTATCAACTAGCCAATCATAGAATGCTCTCAGCATATATGGCCGACGTGGCGTCATGTTTGCGATGTCCATTTTGCTCCCTAAATTAGCGACTCAGGCGCATTTCGCGCTCAGCCTCTGTTAGAGATGCTAAGAATGAATCACGTTCAAATACACGATTCATATAAACTTTCAATTCTTTTGAGCCGGGGCCGACAAGATCAATACCTAATTGAGGCAAACGCCACAGTAGAGGAGCAAGATAGCAGTCAATCAAACTAAATTCTTCACTCATAAAGTATTCAAACTCGGCAAAAACTGGACCCAATGTTAGTAAATCGTTACGCAACTTATTGCGTGCGCTCTCGGCTTCATCAGCATTACCATTGGCAATTTTTTCTGCCAAGGTGTACCAATTTTTTTCAATACGGTAAATCATCAAACGACTGTTTCCTCTCGCTACGGGGTAAACAGGCATCAAGGGTGGATGAGGGAATCGCTCATCTAAGTATTCCATAATGATTTTTGAGTCGTATAGCGCCAGCTCACGATCAACTAGAGTGGGTACTGATTTATAAGGGTTAAGTTCAATCAACTCAGAAGGAAGGTTTACTTCATCAACTAATTCAACTTCAACACTTACACCTTTTTCAGCCAGGACGATACGGACCTGATGGCTATACATATCAGATGCACTTGAAAATAGAGTCATCACAGAACGTTTATTGGCAGCTACAGCCATGGAGCCCTCCAGCACACATACAGATATAAAAATAATGGAGGCTATGCCTCCATTATCAACAATAAAATTTGGAATTAGCACCGCATATTAGCACAATTAATGGACATCGCGCCAATATTCTTTCTTAAGCAAGACAACAACTATAGTGAAAATAACTAAGAAAGCCATTACCCACCAACCTAAAGCATGGCGTTCTAATTTAACCGGATCGCCCGAGTATTCGAGGAAGTTAACGAGATCACGAACTGCATCATCGTATTCCTCTTGGTTTAGTTCCCCTTTGCCATTACTTTCGGTGCCTACAACCACTTTATGCTCTTGGCCATCGATAACCTTAGTTTCATAAATGGGGCTAGGAATGCCCTGAAGCTCTTCTAGTACATGAGGCATACCCACACTAGGAAAAACGATGTTATTCACACCAAACGGCCTAGAAGGGTCCTCATAGAACGAACGAAGATATGTATATAACCAATCTACACCGCGCACACGAGCAACTAAAGTGAGATCAGGAGGCGTCGCACCAAACCATTTGGCAGCAGCCTTATCTGGGATGGCGTTTTCCATCAGGTCGCCAACTTTAGCATTAGGATCAAAAATCAAATTTTCTTTGAGTAATTCGACTGGAATACCTATATCTCTTGCGACACGTTCATATCGTTGATACTGAGACGAGTGGCAACCAAAACAGTAGTTCATAAACAACTTGGCGCCATTTTGTAACGAAGCTTGGTCACTCAAATCATTATTCGCTTCATCCAAAGGCACGTTCGCTCCTGCTGCCATTGCCAGAGAGGGCAGCATTGCAAATAAAGTTACAATCCATTTTTTCATTTGAAGTTCACCCTTTCTGGTAGTGGCTTAGTTGCCTCATTCTTACTGTAGAAATACAGCAGAACGAAGAACATAAAGTAAGCTACGCTAAAGATCTGCGCTAGCAACGTGTATGTCGGTGTCGCTGGAAGCGCACCAAGCACACCCAAAGCAATGAAGCTGATCGTGAATTGGATGATATTGAACAAATGGAACTTACTGCGATAACGATATGAACGTACTCGACAACGGTCCAACCAGGGTAGAACAAATAGAACAACTATCGATGCACCCATAGCGATAACCCCTAGCAGTTTATCTGGAACCGCACGTAAGATGGCATAAAAAGGTGTAAAGTACCAAACTGGCGCAATATGCTCTGGTGTTTTCAGAGGGTTAGCAGCTTCAAAGTTAGGTGGCTCTAAGAAATAGCCCCCCATTTCAGGATTGAAGAACAACACATAACAGAACAGGAATAAGAATCCAGCGATTCCAATTAAGTCTTTCACTGTGCCATATGGATGAAAAGGTATGCTATCAATGATGTCATATTTCTTCACATAATCATCATGGAATTTGAACTGGGTTTTATAGTCATCACCCATGGCGCCTTTTGGCAACTTAGTTTCAATACCATCAGGATTATTCGAGCCTACTTCATGTAACGCTAGAACATGCAAAACAATAAGAAGCAACAACACAATCGGCAGAGCAATCACATGCAGTGCGAAGAAACGGTTTAGCGTTGCACCAGAAATAACATAGTCACCACGAATCCAAAGCGTCAGATCGTCGCCAATCACAGGAATCGCGCCAAACAAAGAAATGATTACCTGAGCTCCCCAATACGACATCTGCCCCCAAGGTAATAGATATCCCATAAAGGCTTCTGCCATCAATACAAGGAAGATCAACATACCAAAGATCCACAGCAGTTCACGTGGTTTTTGGTAGGAGCCATAGATCAAACCACGGAACATATGCAGGTAAACAACCACAAAGAACGCAGAGGCACCCGTTGAATGCATGTAGCGTAGTAACCATCCATAATCAACATCACGCATGATGTATTCAATAGAGGCAAATGCACCATCGCCCGATGGCTCATAGTTCATCGTTAACCAGATACCTGTCAAAATTTGGTTGACCAGAACCAACATTGCCAATGAACCAAATAGATACCAGAAGTTAAAGTTTTTTGGCATCGGGTATTCAGAGAGGTGCTTTTTATACGCATTCATCGCTGGTATGCGTTTTTCCACCCAATCAAGTAGAGCTTGCATCATGCTTCTCCTTCTTCATCAACACCGATAATAATTCTGGTATCCGTGAGATACATATGTTTTGGAACAACAAGATTCAAAGGCGCTGGCACCCCTTGGAAAACACGTCCAGCCATATCAAATTTAGAGCCATGACATGGACAAAAGAACCCTGATTTCACACCTTGGACTTGTTCACTAAAAGTGTCAGGTAAATAAGTTGGTGAACAGCCTAAGTGCGTACATATGCCCACTGCGACAAAGTACTCAGGTTTAATGGAGCGATAAGCATTCTGTGCATAACCGGGCTGTTGCTCTTCCCCTGAAGATGGGTCACGAAGTTGGCCATCAATATTTTTTAGCCCATCGACAACAGACTGCGCTCGGCGGACAACCCAAACTGGCTTACCACGCCACTCAACGCGAACCATTTGTCCTTCTTCAAGCTTACCGATTTCAACTTCGACAGGGGCACCCGCAGCTTTTGCTTTCTCACTTGGGTTCCAAGATTTAATAAAAGGAACGGCGACAGCAGCAGCTCCGAGCCCCCCTACAACGGCAGTTGTAGCGGTCAAGAAACGTCTGCGACCGTTATTTAAAGGCGCATTGCTCATCCAAACATTCTCCCAGTTGCTCCTTTTGGATTATTATTATTCCTATTACAGAGCATGGCTAAAAAATACGAATCTAGTTGTATGTATTTGACGGCAAATGATAATTAAAACCCTACTTTTTGACAAGATAAAGGTACCTTTTTGCAACAAGCGTCAAGTAAATAGCCCGTTCGCTCACAAAAGAAAGATTAGCAGAAAATATATTATTAAGACGGATATAAAGAGAGGTATTTACGGATAGAAAACAAAAAGCCTGACAAAAAGCCAGGCTTTGGATACCAAGTTCCGATAAATGTACCGGAAATAACCTTTGAAGAAAGATTAACGCTTGGAGAACTGTGGACGACGACGTGCTTTACGTAGACCAACTTTCTTACGCTCAACACAACGAGCATCACGAGTTACGTAACCCGCTGCACGTAGAGTTGGACGTAGAGACTCATCGTACTCCATTAGAGCGCGAGTGATACCGTGACGGATAGCACCTGCTTGACCAGAAATACCGCCACCTTTAACAGTAACATATAGATCTAGCTTTTCAGTAAGTTCAACGAGCTCTAGAGGTTGCTTAACAACCATACGAGAAGTTGGACGACCGAAGTACTCATCAAGACCACGCTTGTTGATTACGATGTTGCCGCTGCCTGGTTTGATGAAAACACGTGCAGCTGAGCTTTTGCGACGGCCAGTGCCGTAGTATTGATTCTCTGCCATTTTCGAAATCCCCGATTAGATGTCTAGTACTTGTGGTTGTTGAGCAACATGGTTGTGCTCAGCACCAGCGTAAACTTTCAGCTTACGGTACATAGCACGGCCTAGAGGACCACGTGGTAGCATACCTTTAACTGCTAGCTCAAGCGCCATCTCTGGCTTACGATCAATAAGCTTCTCAAAGCTGATTGACTTAAGACCACCAGGGAACTCAGTGTGGCGATGGTAAATCTTACCTTTAGCCTTGTTACCAGTTACGGTAACTTTCTCCGCATTCACAACGATGATGTAATCACCAGTGTCAACGTGTGGAGTGTATTCAGCTTTATGTTTGCCACGTAGGCGAGATGCAATTTCACTTGCTAGACGACCAAGAGTTTTACCTTCAGCGTCTACAACGTACCAGTCGCGTTTTACAGTTTCTGGTTTAGCAACGAAAGTTTTCATGCTAATAATAACCCGTTAATTAAAATTTACACTTAAGGAGCATTGCTCCCACTGACTAAGAGCCCAGTCATCACCCCTTCGAGTGGTTGGCACTCTCGACCCTAAATCCGTTAGGACTTGGTCTGCAGTAACGGTGGGTCGCAGGATTATAGAGAAGTCAGTTGAAAAAATCACCTCTTTTTCAGCAAAAAAGTCGATTTTTTTTCTTGTCAGAGCAAATACCTTCACTCCTTTATGCTAAATGCTCTTTGGCTAGATAATCATGACTTTGCATTTCTATCAAACGTGACTGACAACGCTGAAACTCAAACTCCAATTGTCCTTGAGTATATAAGTCTTCCAAAGCCACTTCTGCGGAAATGATTAATTTGACATTACGCTCATAAAATTCATCCACTAAAGCAATAAAACGGCGCGCGGCATCATCAGTTAACCGCCCCATTTGCTTCACATCTGCAAGTAGGACTGTATTGTAGATTCGCGATAGCTCAATATAATCATTCTGACTTCTCGCTGATTGACAAAGTTGCTCGAAGGTTGCATGAAGTACTCCCTCATAAGAGTTAACGATATTTATCTGCCGATGATTGATTTCTATGCATGTCTCTCCCTGTTTGCTCTCTCCTACCAATTGTTCGAAGTAGCGGCCAAGATTAATACTCGCTTGTTCATCGAGAGGGAAATGATAAATTTCGGCTTGCTCCAAGGTTCTAAGTCGATAGTCAATTCCACTATCGACATTGAGTATCTGACAATTTGCTTGAATGAGTTCGATAGCAGGTAAAAAGCGAGCTCGTTGTAACCCATTTCGATAGAGGTCTTGAGGAGGAATATTCGAGGTTGCAACCAAGACTACACCACGTCGAAATAATGCCTGAAAAAGAGTACCAAGAATCATGGCATCGGTAATATCTGAAACAAAGAACTCATCAAAACAAATAATATCCGCTTCAGATTTAAATTTATCAGCAACAAGCTCTAACGGATCATTCACCTCACCTAGAGAGTTTAACTCGTCATGAACGCGGTACATAAAGCGATGGAAATGTACACGCATCTTTTTTTCGCAAGGTAACGCTTCAAAAAATGTATCCATTAAATACGTTTTCCCGCGCCCTACTCCTCCCCAAAAATACAGCCCTTTCGGTGCAACAGGCTGAGCTTGAGTTTTACTAAACCAGCGCTTCCATCCAGTTTTCTTGACGACTGGATTACTCACATATTCTATAAAATCATGATAAAGCTTATCTAGAGATTGAACCGCTTTGAGCTGTGCGTCATCTTGCTGAAAACCGTGTTGTTTAATGTCTCGGGTATAGGTATCTAATGGTGTCATTACTTTACTCAAATGCTTTAAAAGAAGACAAACTGCTATGCAGTGCACACGCATTTTTCTTTATCGTCTCGGCCTCTCATAGTAACATGTCACTAAGCATGTGTAACCGTTCGGTGAAAAACATGTTAAATAACAATGATAAGGAGCGAATATGCTTTGGATTTACGCCCTCGTAGGTTTGCTTATTGGTACGGTTTTAGGCATCATCATCTCGCGCATTACTACTCCGGGATACAAAAGGCAAAAAACCATCCAAAAAGATTTAGAAAGTGCAAAGTTTGAACTTGAACAGCAAAAACAAGATCTCACAGACCACTTTGCTAAAACGGCCGATATGCTGGACTCTTTAGGTAAAGAATACACCAAACTATATCAACATATGGCTAAGACATCTTCTGAGCTACTACCTAGCCTTCCAGAACAGGATAATCCGTTTAGCAAGAAAGTCGCTGAGCAGTCGGATGCTTCAACCAAAGCACCCACTGAAAAAACATCTTCAGTTATAAGTGAAGCGCCAAAGGATTATGCCTCTGGTTCAACGGGCTTACTCAAGGAAGAAAAAAAACAGCAACTCAGCGCCGATCAGGCTATCGCGGCTGAAGCATCATAAGTTCAAACAGCTCATAGTGAACTTTGTAAAGGTTTTTTAGTCATAATTCCCGTAAGTGTCGTTTGATTTCTTATTTTTTACACAAATATTAAGTCTTAGGCCTTAACTAAAACTAGGAGTTATCAGATGAAAAAACCTTTGCTTGCTTTATCCGTTCTTTCCTTAAGCTTAAGTTCAATCATCACACCAATACAAGCAACAGCAGCTCTTCCCCTTGTCGTTTCTGGTCAACAGCTACCCAGCCTTGCCCCTATGCTGGAGGAAGTAACCCCTGCTGTTGTCAGCATTGCAGTTGAAGGAACTCAGGTCTCTAAACAGCGCATTCCAGAGCAGTTTCGTTTCTTTTTCGGGCCAGAGTTCCCATCAGAACAACTGCAAGAACGCCCATTTAGAGGATTGGGTTCAGGGGTAATCATTGATGCAGATAAAGCTTATGTCGTCACCAATTATCATGTCATCAATGGAGCGGAAAAAATTCGAGTCAAACTTCATGACGGCCGAGAATATGGTGCTGAGCTCGTTGGTGGCGATAAGATGTCCGATGTTGCGCTTCTAAAACTCGAAAAAGCGCAAAATTTAACGGAAATTAAGATTGCAGATTCCGACTCTTTACGGGTGGGTGATTTTGCTGTTGCTATAGGTAACCCTTTCGGTTTGGGACAGACTGTCACCTCAGGTATTATTTCTGCTTTAGGACGCAGTGGACTTAATATCGAAAACTTCGAAAACTTTATTCAAACAGACGCTGCCATTAATAGCGGAAACTCAGGTGGAGCCTTGGTGAACTTGCGAGGTGAACTGATTGGTATCAACACGGCTATTTTGGGTCCTAGTGGTGGTAACGTTGGTATTGGTTTTGCGATCCCCTCTAATATGATGACCAACCTGACTGATCAAATTCTAGAATTTGGCGAAGTTAAACGAGGCATGTTGGGTGTTCAAGGAGGAGAAATTACATCTGAGCTCGCGGATGCTTTAGGCTATGAGTCGAGCAAGGGGGCTTTCGTTAGTCAGGTTGTACCAGACAGCGCTGCCGATAAGGCCGGGCTAAAAGCTGGCGATGTGATTGTGTCTGTAAACGGCAAAAACATTAACTCATTCAGCGAATTACGAGCTAAAGTGGCGACTTTAGGTGCTGGAAAAAAAGTCTCACTTGGTATCATTCGTGACGGAAAGAAAGAAAGCTATGACGTTACATTGGGTGAGCAGCAAAACATGAAAGCATCAGCAGATAAACTCCACGAAGGATTATCTGGCGCAGAGTTAACCAACACAACCTCAAGTGATTCTGTTCAAGGCGTTAAAGTGGCTTCTGTAGAAAAAGGCTCACAAGCTGCAACTTACCAGCTTCAAAAAGGCGACATTATCATCGGCGTTAACCGTAAACGCGTTAAGAACTTAGCCGAGTTTAGAAAATTACTTGATAAAAAGCCAAGTGTACTAGCTCTCAATATTCAGCGAGGAGAACGTACTATTTACCTCGTCGTACGCTAAAGACATCCATTCTTTGTGTCAAAGGGTGGTAGTATCTTCTACCATCCTTTTATTATTTTCTCATCTAATGCTATTCTTTCGCCACTTGTCTCAATTTTAAGGTGGTTGCGAGGCTATGCTGCAATTTTTGTTGCGTTCAATTGGGTTAGGCTTGGCAACGGCATTGTTACTGCTGTTAGCAATACCTTCCCTGAGGACCAATATTCTTTCTGACGATTTTGCGGGTGGGAACAATATTACATCAGCACAAGAGATCTCCTTCAACAGTGCCGTTCGCAAAGCAGCTCCGGCAGTCGTCAATATCTATAGTAGGAAGTATGCTGAGGGTAACCGCTCAAAGCTGCAGACCCAAAGCCTTGGCTCTGGGGTAATCGTCAGCCATAAGGGATACATAATTACTAACTATCATGTAGTGGCACAAGCCGATCAAGTGGTTGTTGCACTGCAAGACGGTCGAGTCGCTTTCGCCCAGCTAGTTGGCACCGACAAACGAACAGACATCGCTATCCTGCGTATAGAAGGTAACAACTTACCGGTTATCCCATTAAACCCAGAATATTCTCCGACTGTAGGGGATGTGGTATTAGCGATCGGTAATCCCTACAATTTAGGTCAAACCACAACCTTTGGTATCATTTCCGCGACTGGACGCTCATCAATTAGCGCTGGGGGACGGCATTCATTTATCCAAACCGATGCGGCAATCAATGACGGCAACTCTGGAGGGGCTTTGGTAAATACTCGTGGAGAGTTAGTCGGTATCAATACTGCTTCTTTCCAACAGGCTACCGAACTTGAAACATATGGTATTTCTTTTGCTATTCCCTATGCATTGGCCAACAAAATCATGCAAAAGATCATTGCTGATGGCCGAGTAATTCGAGGCTACATTGGAATTGATGGACAAGATATTACGTCTGTGACTTCTCGCCTTTTAGGCAACGAGCATATGGGAGGGATTGTGGTACTTGGTGTCGATCCTAACGGCCCAGGGGAAGATGCTGGGTTTGAACCACAAGACATTATTCTTAAAATTGACGGCAACAAAATTAATGGTCGCCAAAGTGTCATGGACATTGTAACTGAGCTCCGCCCTGGGACTGTTGTAGATGTGCTCATCCTAAGAAAAGGTGAGGAACAAACAATAAAAGTAACCATTGCCGAAGACACGAGAGAAATCTAATCTACCAAAACCCCCATGTTTCCATGGGGGCTAGCACTCTATTCGCTTTCCTTGGGCTCAGAGGTTACAACCTCGATTCGCGTGACTCTTTGCAAACCTCTTGGCAATAAGCTACCCCTGCGGCCACGTTCTCCTCGGAAATTATCCAAATCAGACGCTTTCAAGCCGAGTTTACGTTTACCTGCATACAGGGTTATCGAAGCCCCTTGAGGTAAGGCCATCAAATGAGACACCAGCTCCTCTCGCTCTTTGGCTTTTGCAGCGGGTATGTTAATGATCTTATTCCCCTTGCCTTTACCTAACTGTGGCAAATCTTTTATTGGGAATAACAACATCCGCCCTTGATTTGTGATCGCAAGAATTTCATCGTGATCTAAGTTACTTATACTATATGGCACCATAACTTCAGAGTTCTGTGGCAAGGTCACCAAGGCTTTCCCGCTGCGATTTTTAGACAGTAAATCACTTCCCTTACAAACAAAGCCATAACCTGCATCTGAGCCAACCAACCACAGCTGCTCTTCTTCTCCCATAACGACATGACGAATGCTTGTACCTGCATTGATATTTAACCGACCTGTAATGGGCTCTCCTTGGCTACGTGCAGAGGGAAGAGAGTGAGATTCAAGCGAGTAACTCCGGCCATCACTACCAAGAAAAACTGATTGCTGACTACTTTTGCCCCTTGCATGAGCAAGGTATTTATCACCAGATTTATAATTCAACCCTTCAGGGTCAACATCATGCCCTTTAGCATGACGGATCCAGCCCTTGTCCGATAGGACAACAGTAATAGGCTCACTTGGCACCAGATCACGCTCTGTCAATGCTTTCGCTTCGGCGCGCTCAACAAGTGGCGAGCGGCGATCATCACCATACTTTTCCGCATCAGCTTTAATTTCTTTTTTGATCAACGTATTTAGACGACGCTCTGAGCCGAGCAGGAGCTCAAGTTTTTCCCTTTCTTTCTCCAGTTCCTCTTGCTCACCACGAATTTTCATTTCTTCCAATTTGGCAAGGTGACGAAGTTTGGTATCCAAAATCGCATCAGCTTGAATGTCAGTGATGCCAAACCTTGCCATCAATACAGCTTTAGGATCGTCTTCAGTACGAATGATCTCTATCACTTCATCCAAATTAAGGTAAGCAACCAACAAACCTTCTAGGATATGTAGGCGAGCAAGAACTTTATCGAGACGATATTGCAAACGGCGACGAACCGTCGTTCGGCGATACTCAATCCACTCGGTAAGAATCTGTACTAACCCTTTTACTTGAGGACGGTTATCAAGACCAATCATGTTAAGGTTCACACGGAAATTTTTCTCTAGATCCGTTGAAGCAAACAAGTGATCCATTAACTGTTCACAATCAATTCGATTAGAGCGAGGAACTATCACAATACGAGTGGGATTTTCATGATCGGACTCGTCTCGCAAATCATCAACCATGGGCAATTTCTTTGCTCTCATTTGATTGGCGATCTGTTCAAGTAACTTTGCACCTGAGACTTGATGAGGCAAAGAAGTAATGACTATCTCTCCACCATCTTTATGCCAAACTGCGCGCATTTTAATACTGCCGCGCCCTGTACGATAGATCTTCTCTAAATCGGCTCTCGGGGAAATAATTTCAGCTTCAGTCGGATAATCAGGCCCCTGAACGAAATTCATTATATCAGCCAGATCCGCTTTAGGGCTGTCGATCAAATGGATCGCTGCATCCGCTACTTCTCTTACATTGTGGGGAGGAATATCGGTCGCCATACCAACGGCAATACCCGTTACTCCGTTGAGAAGGATATGTGGCAGACGTGCTGGCAACATTTGTGGCTCTTTCATTGTGCCATCAAAGTTTGGTTGCCACTCAACTGTTCCTTGCCCTAACTCACCCAATAAAACTTCAGCAAATTTAGATAGCTTTGCTTCTGTATAACGCATGGCGGCAAACGATTTAGGATCATCAGGAGCACCCCAGTTCCCTTGCCCATCAACCAATGGATAACGATACGAGAATGGCTGAGCCATCAAGACCATGGCTTCATAACATGCGGAATCACCATGGGGGTGATATTTACCTAATACATCACCGACAGTGCGAGCAGATTTTTTATACTTTGCAGCAGCAGAAAGTCCAAGCTCAGACATAGCATAAATAATACGTCTCTGAACAGGTTTCAAACCGTCGCCAATATATGGCAAGGCTCTGTCCATGATGACGTACATAGAATAATTTAGATAAGCGTCTTCAGTGAAGGTGCGCATTGGCAACTGTTCAACGCCATCGTATGTAATTTCTGTCGACATTCGTTAAACCTCTGCCAAATCACCGTTGTTTTGTAACCAAGAACGGCGATCATCTGCCCGTTTCTTACCAAGCAACATATCCATCATTTCTATCGTCGCTTCTGAATCATCAATTGTTAATTGAACAAGACGTCGGGTATTTGGATCCATTGTCGTTTCACGCAATTGCAGTGGATTCATTTCACCAAGTCCCTTAAATCGCTGCACGTTAATCTTGGCTTTCTTTTTCGATAGGCGTTCTAAAACTCCCTCTTTTTCATCATCATCCAAGGCATAGAAAACTTCTTTACCACAGTCGATGCGATAAAGTGGCGGCATAGCCACATAGATATGTCCAGCTTCGACTAAGGATCTAAAGTGGCGGGTAAACAAAGCACAGAGCAATGTAGCGATATGCAAACCATCAGAGTCAGCATCCGCTAAAATACAGATTTTGCCATACCGCAAGCCTTCAAGATTTTCACTATCAGGGTCTATTCCCAGAGCAACGGATATATCATGCACCTCCTGAGACGCGAGCACTTGGTCAGCGGAAACTTCCCAAGTATTGAGGATCTTTCCCCTAAGCGGCATTACGGCTTGGAATTCTCTATCTCGAGCCTGCTTAGCTGACCCACCAGCCGAGTCTCCTTCGACAAAGAAAATTTCAGTACGACTTAAATCTTGCAAAGAACAATCGGTCAATTTACCCGGTAACGCAGGCCCCGATGCAACTTTCTTACGTACGACTTTTTTACTCGCGCGCATACGACGGTGAGCGTTGGCAATACACACTTCTGCCAACTGTTCAGCTAATTGAGGCTTTTCGTTTAGCCATAAACTAAACGCATCTTTTACAACACCCGATACAAAAGCAGCGGTCTGACGGGATGAAAGACGTTCTTTCGTTTGACCGGCAAATTGAGGGTCCTGCATCTTAACTGATAATACATAAGAACATCGGTCAAATACATCATCCCCTGTTAACTTGACGCCTCGTGGTAACAAGTTTCGAAATTCACAAAACTCTCGCATGGCATCAAGTAGACCTTGACGCAAACCATTAACATGAGTTCCTCCCTGCGCAGTTGGGATCAAGTTAACATAGCTTTCGGTGATCATTTCGCCGCCTTCTGGCTGCCAAATAACAGCCCAAGTCGCCGCTTCGGTTTCAGCTGAGAATTCGCCAGTAAAAGGCGCTTCAGGCAATACGGTATAACCTTTGACGCCCTCGGCAAGATAATCCTTTAGACCATCTTCATATAACCATTTGTGCTCATTGCCATTTACTTTGTCTGTGAAAGTAATTTCAAGTCCAGGGCATAATACCGCTTTAGCTCGAAGGTTATTCACCAAACGAGCAACCGAGAAATTGGCGGAGTCGAAATACTTTGCATCAGGCCAAAAGTGGACACTTGTACCCTTGTTGCGTCGACCACATGTCCCTGTTACTGTCAGATCGGAAACTTTATCGCCATGTTCAAATGCAATTTCATACACTTGTCCGTCTCGTCTTACAGTGACTTCGACACGCTTTGATAAAGCATTGACTACTGAAATACCGACCCCGTGTAAGCCTCCGGAGAATTGATAGTTTTTGTTTGAGAACTTACCACCAGCATGAAGCTTACACAGTATCAGCTCGACCCCAGATACTTTCTCTTCTGGATGTATATCAACAGGCATACCGCGTCCATCATCGATCACTTCGAGAGATTGGTCGGCATGCAAAATTACTTGAACCTTGGAAGCGTGTCCGGCTAGCGCTTCATCGACACTGTTATCGATGACTTCTTGCCCTAAGTGATTGGGCCGCGCAGTATCCGTATACATCCCGGGTCGGCGTTTTACCGGCTCCAAGCCATTAAGAACCTCAATGGCTCCAGCATTATATTGTTCAGTCATAATACGGAATATCGTTTGTAGAAAATAATGAATAACTGAGCTAATCTGCTTTTATCGTCAATTAGGTTGCATATAGACTGTAAAAACACTCAAACTCTCATCGTTTTGTATCCAGCTCAGTACAGGAGAAACATAGTCTGGAAGAGAAGGAACTATGTCAAGTGAGATAATTAACTAACCACTAAATTTATGACTTTTCCCTCAATGGAAACTATAGCTGAAGGAAGTCGATGATTGGTTCTAGATGACGTTCAAAACTGACAAAACTGTGATTCCCCCCCTCTTCTACAGTCTGTTTAGCCATTGAAAACCTCTCAACAGCTTGACGAAAGTCAAGTACCTCATCATGAGTTTGCTGCAAAAGCCAAAAGTCTTCTGGATTTTGAATACTCGCAACATCGAGAGATTTTAATTCATCGATATGAGCTTCAGATAGAACATAGCGCAGGCCTGTGTATGGGTTTTCTTGTTCTCCTAGATAATCTTGCAGTAATTCATAGGGCTTTACCGCAGGGTTTACAACCACAGCTTTAAAGCCAAAACGAGCATTCAGCCACACAGAGAGGTATCCACCAAGAGAGCTACCGACAAGTCCAATGCGATAATCACTTTTGTATTGCTCAACTATGTCTAGTAGGCAGTCCGCAGCTTGTTGGGGAAAACATGGAAGCTGAGGAACCACAACTTTAATATCAGGCCTGTGTAATGCACAGTATTCGCTCATCAAGGTCGCTTTTTGCGATAATGGAGAGCTATTAAAACCATGGATATATAAGAGTAAAGAAGGTTTCATCATGTATCCTGTGATAATAATGACGCAGTAAAAATTAATACCCAGAAGAGCTAAAATCAGGAATAAAGCTCCCCATAGGCAAACGCTTAACCTCTGTGGTTAGGTTCCCACTTGGATGTAACACAATTTCACGCCAACCAGGAGACTGGTTATCCACTGCAAAGTCATCACTTAGTGGTTTAAATTGTACACATGTCGATGGCGTTGCCATTACTCTAACATCATGTCGATATCTATCCATGTCCTGATGAACGTGGCCACAAAGCACGGCCTTAGCATTGGAGTGCTTTTCTATAACTTTCCAAAAGCTCTCTGAATCCTTGAGGGTATGCTGATCCAACCAAGCACTACCGATAAGTACAGGGTGATGATGCAATAAAATCAACGCATAGCGTTCAGGATAAAGGTTGAGTTTATCTTCAATCAGTGACAGTTGTTCTTCACTAAGACGCCCATGTGGTACACCAACCACTTGAGAATCTAAGACTATCATTTGCCAGTAATCGCCAAGTAAAAGGTGTTCTAGGTATTGGATCTGTTGAGAACAAAGCACAGAATCCATATTGGGCCTAAAGTCATGATTGCCGGGTAACCAAAAACAAGTCTTATTGAGCTTTGAAATGCCTGACTCAAAACGTTGGTAAGATAACGCACTGTGGTCTTGCGAAATATCTCCAGTGGCGACAATAGCTTCGTAATTTGTGTTTTGTTCAGTGATCGCACTCACCACAGCATCAAAGCTGTCACTCGTGTTGACACCAAGAAGACTGCCATCATTAGCTTCAAACAGATGAGTATCTGTAATTTGAAGCAGCCTGATGCTTCCATCCACAGAACTAGATGTTACTTTCAAAATAAAAACCTAAATATTGAGCGGCGTTCGACTAATACCATGCCTTAAACAGAAAGATAACCAATCCCCCAAAAAGCGGTTGCGCTGTAATTTTTCGTCTTGTTGAACCATTTTATCATTGGGGTAATCGTAACGTGCTCTGACTCGTTTCAGATGTGCACACTCGCACACCTCTGCCACTCGAGCATCATGGTAAAGCCTGACAGACATTTTTGGCAAAGGAAATACCGGAACATCATCGCTTTGACAAATATCAACCAAAGTTGTGTACTTTGTGATTTCTGCCACTTGAATTTGGTATGTCATATGGGCAGCTTGGTAACAGCGCACATCACCAACCTTTGCCTTGTTTGGCAACAAAGCATTTAACTTGGCATAATTGGTTTCATATGTTCGCATCAAATCTGCCAAATCTACATGATACGCTTTTTTTACTGCTAAATTTGCCATTGCTCTCTTACGGACTGGTAATTCAACTGCAACCATTGCAACGCAATGATAGAAGCACCATTTTCAAACTTACCTTCGACTACCCATTGATAGGCAGTCTCTCGGTTTACGACATGAACTTTAATGTCCTCTCCTTCATAGTTTAAACCATGAATGCCACTTGCGTTTGATGCATCAACCTTGCCAACATAGACATCTAACCTCTCAGAGCAACCTCCTGAAGAGGGGTAATACGAAGTAACTTTCAAAAGATCGTCAATAGAAACATTGGCTTCCTCTATTGCCTCACGACGAGCAACACTTTCAGCACTTTCCCCTTTATCAATAATCCCAGCCACAATCTCAAATTGCCAAGGACTCGAATGAGTCAAAGCGCCAACACGTATTTGTTCAATTAAAACAACTTTATCAGTAACAGGATCATATGGAAGTACGGCAGCAGCATTACCTCTTTCAAACATTTCTCGTTCAATAACCTCACTCCAGCCACCATTAAACAATCTGTGTCTGAAACGATATTTCACCATATTAAAAAAACCGGAGAACACGGTTTCTTTTGAGAGTATCTCTACATCTTTAGAAGTAAATTCGTGCTGTTGTTCTTCACTGTGTGACATTGGCTACCCCATAAGTTAATTTTATAGTTTACTCAGACAAAAGCTTAACTTCCAAGGGTCTAGATAAACTTTTTATGCAAATTTTATATTCTGAGTTAAATTTAACTGCTTTGGAATGAGTTTTTTTAGATAACCAAGTGTAAAAATTTACAAAAATTTGCGTAAATTTGCGTAAATTTGCATCAAAGTTGAGGTAAACTCTCGACGAGTTACCTTTTTCATATTTTGGCAGGGATAAAACCGATGAGAAAACTGCTTCCACTGGTGATAAGTGCAGCACTAGGCAGCCTTAGCGCGAACGCTTTCGCAGATACACTAACGGAAATTTATAATCAAGCAATCACAAACGATCCTACTCTATTGAGTGCAAAAGCCTCAAAAGACTCTGCTTTTGAAGCGATCAATTCGAGCCGTGCAACCTTACTTCCTCAAATCAACTTAACCGCATCTTATGACATTGATCGTGGTGAGAAAAATCCACCCTTTCTAGGTCAAAATGATAATGGCAACGATTCAGATGCATGGAACGCGACTCTAGGCTTCTCGCAGGAACTGTATAAACGCTCAAGTTGGATAACCCTAGACACAGCAGAAAAAAATGCTCGTAAGGCCGATGCTGCTTATGCCGCAGCTCAGCAATCACTGATTCTTAGAGTGTCGACTGCCTATTTTGATGTGCTAAGAGCTCAAGACAATTTAGAGTTTGTCCAAGCAGAGAAAGCCGCTGTTGGCCGTCAACTAGAACAAACAAAGCAGCGTTTTGAAGTCGGTTTATCAGCAATTACCGATGTTCATGACGCACAAGCTCAGTATGACTCTGTTCTCGCAGATGAAGTTTTAGCTGAAAATGAACTTATCAATAGCTATGAAGGTCTGCGTGAAATTACAGGCGTTGAACACTCAAACCTCTATGTATTGGATATTGAACGTTTTTCAGCGAGTAAAAGTGAAACACCTGTTGACACCCTGCTAAAAGAAGCAGAGCAGAAAAATTTAACCCTACTGTCATCACGAATCACCAAAGATATTGCTAAAGACAATATTTCCCTGCAAAGCTCCGGTCACCTTCCTTCACTTACGTTAGATGGCGGCTATACACTTGCAGAACAAAAGAACAGTGATGTATCTAGCTATGATTTTGACTCTGACAATTTTAATATCGGCCTCAATCTCTCAGTTCCTATCTATAGTGGCGGCGCAACGTCATCGTTAACCAAACAAGCTGAGTTTGATTTTGTGGCGGCAAGCCAAAACCTTGAAGCCTCTTACCGAAGTGTTGTCAAAGATGTTCGAGCTTTTAATAACAACATTAATGCCTCTATCGGTGCACTACGTGCTTATGAGCAGGCCGTGGTTTCGGCTAAATCAGCCTTAGAAGCAACTGAAGCTGGTTTTGATGTCGGGACTCGAACTATTGTTGACGTTTTAGACTCAACAAGAAACCTGTACGACGCAAATAAAAACCTCTCTGATGCTCGCTACAACTACATACTCAGTGTTCTTCAGCTGCGAGAAGCGGTAGGAACCCTGAGTGAGCAAGATATTCTTGATATCAATGCTGGGCTCAAAGTTGCAAGCCAAAAAAACAAAAGTTAATCACTACTAACTTTGAATAAAACAGAAGGATGAAATACATTTCATCCTTCTTTACTCACCTTTTTGTCCAAGCCATTCCTTTAACGTCGCAATATCATTTTGATATTCATTTTTGATTTCTTCGACCCAATCATCAATATTTTTCCACCAAGCAGGTCGTTCTGGCGACTGTGCTTTTTGAGCCACTAGCTGAATATGTTTTAAGCCTATAGAACCTGCAGCTCCTTTAATCTTATGGGCTTCTTCAACAATACCTTGCTGATCTTTTGCCGTCATATTTGAATCAAGCACTTTTATATAATCAGGCATCATATCCTCAAACATACTAATGCTCTCAAGCACTGGCTGAGTACCAACAATATCAACATAAGACTCAAGCATATCTAGGTCTAAGACTTTATTGTACAACTCACTTTTCTCACCTAGGTTTTGAGACTTGGTAGGCTGCAAAGGCTCTTGTATATCATTAGAAGTAAATTGGGCGATGACTTCTTGCATGGCAGTGACAGACAAAGGTTTACTTATTGCTTCATCCATTCCGTTTTGTAAGTATTCATCTTTGTCTTTGAGTACATTAGCCGTTAAAGCTATCAAAGGGGGTAAGTCTTTATAAGTTTGGCGATAAAAACTGGCTACATCAAAGCCTGTCATATCGGGAAGTTGAATGTCGAGAAATACAAGGTCATAAAGATCAGGGTCAAACATCTCAATCGCATCTTGGCCTGTCATTGCCACCGTCACCTCGTGTCCCATACTCTCAAATAAAGAGCGAGCAACAGTAACATTGAGTTCGATATCCTCTACCATGAAGATACTTAAATCTCTTTGAGCAGCCTGAGAAGATTCTGACATTTCCTTAGTAGCTGATAATGGGGCACTGAGTGTAACAGTAAAGGTACTACCAAACCCTTCTTCACTACTAACGCTGATATCTCCTCCCATCATCTTGATTAGCTGCTTAGAAACAGCTAACCCAATACCTGTGCCGACAGCATGAAGATTATCTTTACCCGACTTTACTTGATAATACATAGCAAAAATTTTATCCACTTCAGATTCAGGAATGCCAACTCCACTATCTTCCACTTCAATAGTTATGTACGCCACATCATCCCTGATTTCAGCTTCTACCGTCATGACAACACCACCTTCTTTGGTGAACTTCATGGCGTTACTGATCAAATTCCAAAGTACTTGACGAAGACGAGTCGCATCAACTTCAATAGCATCAGGTAACTCAGTTAGACGCTCTAAGTCAAAACGTAGATTCTTTTGTGAAGCCATTAAAGCTGAGATGCTTTCGATTTCTGCAACAAATTCTTCAAAGTTTAACCTAGCAGGAAACAGCTCAAGCTTACGTCGATCAAACTTATCCATATCAATGATATCGTTAAATATATTCCCCAAAGTAATTGCACTGACATTGATAGTTTGCATTTGGTTGCGCTGCTCATCGGTGAGTTTCGTTTCAAGCAGCATGCGACTTAACCCAACAATCCCATTGAGTGGTGTACGTAATTCATGACTAATCGTTGAGATAAACGTTGTCTTATCTCGGCTGGCTTTTTCTAATGATTCTTGATGTCGTTTACGTTCCGTAATGTCACGTCCAAACCCAACCAAGCCAAGATGTCGACCATCTTTGCTGTAGAAAGGCACCTTACGTAGTTCAAAAAAGCTCTTACGGCCGTCAGGGTACTCTAACCATTGCTCGTAAGTCAGTGCCTTATTATCAGAAAAGACTTTCTGGTCCGTATCAACAATTTGTTGAGCAACTTCTTTTCGATATACATCCCAAGGAGTTAAACCGACCAACTGGTTCTCTTTCTTACCCGTAAGCTCTTCCATGGCACGGTTGCACCCAGAAAATACGCCATCAGCATTACGGTAATATATAAGATCAGGTGAAGCGTCAATAAAAGAGCGTAAAAGTGCTGTTCTTTCAGCCAGCTCTAGCTGAGTTCGCTCTCTTTGATAGACCTCATTTTCGAGATCTTTCATTGCTTCTTCTCTCGCTTCTTCAGCTTTAATTCTCTCTTCTATTTCCAGATTCAGTTTAGAGATATTTTGATGAAGCTTATGATTTAAATCTTGATCTCGTGAACGCATATCTCGCAGTTTAGAAACCAACTTAGAAAGTCTTTGTCTCGACTCTTCAAGCTGATCAACCACAACAGACAAAAAGTAAACAGCCCAAGGTGTAATTAAGAGCCCAAAAAACACTGAGCGGACAATATCAATATCATCGACACGCCCACTAAGAACTAATGTGATGCCAACTTGAACAACCACGGCCAAAGCAACGATGGCTAATGCGAGAAGAATAGAAAAACGTAAAATACCGAGCTTTACCAAAAGATCGACATAATACTGAGCGAGGTTTTTTATAGGTTTCATTAGGCGCTCCGTACAGCAAGATAGTGAAATTTTACCTTTTTTCACCTCACACGGCTAAGAATTCTAATTGCTAAATGAACCTAGTTGTTGGATGTGTGATGAACACAAGTTTGATTTCGTCCGTTAGCTTTGGCCTGATACAAAGCGCTATCAGCAAGTGCTATTAAGTTTTCGCTTGTGTCAGAAGGTTCAGGGACTATGCTTGCAATACCTATGCTGACAGTCAGGATTGGGCACACTTTTGAAGCATTATGTTCAAGTCTAAGCTGTCTCACTTTTGAGTGAATGGTTTCTGCCACTTGATATGCCCCTTCAGCAGTGGAGTTAGGTAAAATAAATGCGAACTCTTCACCACCATAACGGGCAACACAATCACTACTGCGATGCAAGACTGAACTAAAAGCCTCAGCAACCTTTACTAACGCATCATCGCCGGCCTGGTGCCCATAATGATCATTAAACCCTTTAAAATAATCTATATCACATAACATAACAGCTAAAGGGTTTTTCTCGCGACTGTGCAAAGACCACAAAGTAGTGAGCTGCTCATCAAAAAAGCGGCGATTACCGATTTGCGTTAAGCTATCAACTAAGCTCAAGCGTTCCAGCTCCTGATTAGCTTCTTCAAGTTTTTGTGCCGCTAAATAACGTTCTGAAACATCTCTCGCCATGATTAACACGCCATTTGTGCCAGAAGCCGGATCGCGAAAAGGGGACTTCACAACATCGTACCAAGTAAAGTTTCCTTTACTGTCAACCAATTGGTCGATGTAACGAAGAGATTTTCCCTCATACAACACTTTCTGATCTGTCTCTGACAAGCGACGGTACACGTCATTAGGAATGATATCTTGAAGGCGTTTGCCGATTAGTTCATTAACGTCAGAAATTCCTAGCGCTCTGATGAAAGGCTTGTTGCACGCTTGATATACCATATTCTCATTAAAAATACCGATGGCATCTGGGCTGGACTCAAGGATGTTTTGCAAAATGGTATCACGCTGCGCTAACGCTACTTCAGTATCTCGACGTCTATCCATTTCATCACGCAGACTCTTCTGTATATTGTGCCAATCTGTAACGTCGTGACTAATGCCTATTGTGCCGATTCTTTCGCCAGAAGAGGAAATCAGAATATTTTGATAGGTTTCCAATAAACAGCTTCGACCTTCCTCATCCGTCGTCCATCTGCGTTTGTTAGCTCGGCCTTTAACAACACCTTTAATATCAGCACATCCTTCTTGTTGACGCTCTCCCCAAAAGCGGTCAAAAGCTTTATTCGTGGAGATAAGTTCACCTTCGTTATTTTTAACGAACACAAGTTCAGACAAATTGTCCAAAGCACTGCGTACCACAGACAGTGACTCTATTTCACGCTCCATCTCTGCATGTGAGGCTTGATGAGATGATAAATAGAGTAACCAAGCAATACGACCGCGATATATAGTTCTTCGTCCATTTATCTCTACTTTGATTCGGTTGTTTTTGGATACCTTCCACTCAATCGGAAAACACTTGAAACCATCCCCAGCAAAAAGCCCCACTGTCGACATCAAAAAATCTCGCGACACAGAATCAGGGAATAAAAAAGATTTACCGACACGACGAATAGCCAATAACTGCATCGCATTTTTATTGGAAAGTAACAATTTTCCTGTCTTAGCCTCGACCAGAATAAGCGCTGATGGAGCATCCTGCACCAGAAGCTCGATATGTTTTTGAACCCGGGAATAGAGCGCGGCCGACAATAGAACGAAGAATAGAATCACTACGAGGTCAAGACCATGCCCATGAGATGTATCCCACAACCAGTAAAACACCTGCTCCATTCTTACTTCTCTGCCTTTAAATACCACTTATATAAGACTACAAAAAATATCAGTTGACTGCTGATTTTTCTCTACTTAGTTCCCTTTTTTCCCTAAGTGGAAGCGTATTTAGTTAAATAAAAATGAATAATTCTAGCCTTGAGAAGAATAACTACCCAATCCTTCCGAAATTTATCTTTAAGTCAGTATATTGTTCTAATGTTTTTAAATTTCTTTCGAGTCAAATTGTTGCAAAAATGTAACAGTAAAAATAGTAAGCAATTGAAAAATAATAAGTTTAAAGAAAAACATCTCATAAATAGGCATTTAATGCTCTATTTAATCAAAAGCTTGACCTTTAACATCATAAGATTTACGTTGTTGAGATAGATGAAAATGATTTCATCATAATGAGAAAAATAATAAGAGGTTTAATTTACATTATTATGTTGATTTAAACCCTATGAGTGCATAGAAAATCGCCTGCATTCGTTTTCATTATGTAGGCAACACTGTCTGGAAGACAGAGAAGCAAAGGGAGAATTGCAATGGCTTTATATGATCCAAGTCTTGACAAAGACAACTGTGGATTTGGTTTAATCGCACATATGGATGGACATCCAAGCCACAAACTGGTTCGTACCGCAATTTCAGCGCTCGATCGTATGACTCACCGCGGCGGTATTGCAGCGGATGGTAAAACGGGTGATGGATGCGGTTTACTGCTGCAAAAGCCCGATTCTTATCTGCGACTCATCGCAGAAGAAAACAGTTTTAAGCTTGGCAAACAATACGCCATCGGTATGGTGTTCTTCAGCCAAGATCCAATAAAAGCTCAGTCAGCGAAAGACATTATCAATAAAGAGCTAACTCAAGAAACCTTATCTATCGCAGGCTGGAGGGACGTTCCGACCAACCCTGATGTACTTGGACCAATAGCTCATAACTCCCTACCCAACATTCAACAAATCTTTATATCAGCTCCGGCAGGCTGGCGTGAACGTGATATTGAACGCCGTCTTTTTATCGCCCGTAGACGCATAGAAAAACAGATAGTTAACGATCAAGATTTTTATATATGTAGTCTATCTACTCAGGTATTAGTCTACAAAGGTCTCTGCATGCCAGCTGACTTACCACGCTTTTATCTTGATCTTGCTGATTTACGCATGGAATCTGCTATTTGTTTATTCCATCAGCGTTTTTCAACCAATACCCAACCGAGGTGGCCCCTTGCCCAACCTTTCCGTTACCTTGCACATAATGGTGAAATAAATACTATTGAAGGCAACCGTCAATGGGCCCGTGCTCGTGCATATAAATTCGCTTCGCCGTTGCTGCCTGATTTACAAACCGCAGCGCCGTTTGTTAACGAAACAGGATCAGACTCATCCAGTTTAGATAATATGCTCGACCTATTCTTAGCGGGAGGCATGGATGTGTTTCGTGCAATGAGAATGCTGGTTCCGCCCGCTTGGCAGAATCATCCAGATATGGATCCCGACTTACGTGCATTTTACGACTTTAACTCTAAGCATATGGAACCTTGGGATGGTCCTGCAGGTATCGTTTTATCTGATGGCCGTTATGCAGCTTGTAACCTTGATCGAAATGGCTTGCGCCCCGCACGCTATGTGATAACCAAAGATCAACTTATTACTTTGGCATCTGAAGTTGGAATTTGGGATTATGCACCTGATGAGGTTGCTGAAAAAGGCCGAGTCGGCCCTGGGGAGTTACTTGTTGTCGATACACGTCATGGGAAACTCTGGCAATCTAGTGACATCGATAATGATTTAAAAAGCCGCCATCCATATAAAGAGTGGATGGATAATAACGTCCATAAACTCACTCCGTTTTCTCAGTTACCTGATAACCAAATTGGTCAACGCCAATTCGACAACCTTCTTCTCAAAACTTACCAAAAACAATTTGCCGTAAGCAATGAAGAGATCGATCAAGTACTCAGAATTCTCGCAGATACGGGGCAAGAAGCCGTCGGCTCCATGGGGGATGACACCCCAATGGCCGTGCTATCTTCAAAAGAGCGTTTGATCACTGATTATTTCCGTCAAAAATTTGCTCAGGTCACCAATCCACCAATTGATCCATTGCGTGAAAAGCATGTGATGTCTTTGGCAAGCAGTGTTGGCCAAGAGATGAATGTGTTTTGCGAAACAGACGGACATGCTCACAGAGTCACTTTTGAGTCTCCTGTATTACTGCACTCAGATATGCAGCAACTTCTCGAACTTTCCGATGAATACTATCGAAATACCGTAATCGATATTAATTACGACCCTGATAGCAAAGACCTCAAACAAGCAATTAAAGACTTGTGCGAACAAGCCATTGAGTGTGTAAAAGCTGGCACAGTATTGGTTGTACTATCAGACAAAGCGATAGAAAAAGGCAAGCTTCCTATTCCAGCCGCCATGGCGGTAGGAGCCCTTCAGCGTAGATTGATAGAAGAAAACCTTCGCTGCGACGCTAATATACTTGTTGAAACAGCAACCGCGCGAGACCCGCACCAGTTCGCTGTTCTACTCGGTTTTGGCGCAACCGCAATTTATCCATATCTAGCTTATGAATCCTTGGGTAAGTTAATTGATGATGGCGTCTTAGATAAGAATTATCGAGATGTGATGCAAAGTTACCAATACGGGATCAATAAAGGGCTATATAAAATCATGTCGAAAATGGGTATTTCGACCATTGCTTCTTACCGCTGTTCTCAGCTATTCGAAGCAGTTGGCATCAGCTCCGACATCGTAGACCTCTGTTTTCATGGCGTTACAACCCGTATCCAAGGAGCAGGCTTTGAAGACTTCCAACAAGATTTATTCAACTTATCGAAAAAAGCATGGGCGAAAAGAAAAGAGATTGAACATGGGGGCTTACTTAAATATGTTCACGGTGGTGAATATCACGCTTACAACCCAGATGTAGTGAGTACTCTGCAGCAAGCAGTAAAATCGGGGGACGTAAGTGATTACAAGCATTTCTCCCAACAAGTCAATCAAAGACCCGTGGCAACCCTTAGAGACTTAATGACACTGAAAAAGTCCGATACGCCGCTCCCACTTGAGCACATCGAGCCAAGTGAGGATCTCTTCAAGCGCTTTGATTCGGCTGCCATGTCTATTGGAGCTTTAAGCCCTGAAGCTCATGAAGCTTTAGCGACAGCAATGAATCGCCTAGGCGGATACTCAAATTCAGGTGAAGGCGGAGAAGATCCTCGCCGTTTTGGTACAGAACGTAACTCTCGAATTAAACAAATTGCGTCTGGGCGATTTGGAGTAACACCGCACTACCTAACCAATGCTGATGTACTGCAAATAAAAGTAGCTCAGGGAGCAAAGCCAGGAGAAGGCGGACAGCTCCCGGGACATAAAGTGACAGCAGAGATAGCGCAACTTCGATACTCTGTTCAGGGGGTGACGCTGATATCTCCTCCTCCACATCATGATATTTACTCGATTGAAGACCTTGCTCAATTAATCTTTGATTTAAAACAGGTTAACCCTAAAGCACTGGTTTCTGTCAAATTGGTCAGTGAGCCTGGTGTGGGTACCATAGCGACTGGAGTTGCAAAAGCCTATGCCGACCTTATCACCATCTCAGGATACGATGGAGGGACAGCGGCCAGTCCTTTGACTTCAGTGAAATATGCAGGTTGTCCATGGGAGCTTGGACTGGCAGAAACTCAGCAAGCTCTTGTAGCCAATGGACTAAGACATAAAATTCGCCTCCAGGTCGATGGCGGCTTAAAAACAGGATTGGATGTCGTAAAAGCAGCCATATTAGGTGCCGAAAGCTTTGGTTTTGGTACAGCCCCCATGGTCGCTATGGGTTGTAAATTCCTGCGTATTTGTCACCTAAACAATTGTGCAACGGGCGTTGCTACTCAAGATGAAACTCTACGTAAGCAGTTTTTTAAAGGATTGCCAGAGCAAGTCATGAATTACTTTATCGGTCTTGCTGATGAAGTGCGCACACTACTGGCTGAATTAGGCGTCGAGAAACTCACTGACCTTATTGGCCGAACTGATCTCTTGCAAGCGATGGAAGGTTTATCAGCTAAGCAGTCTAAGCTAGATTTAACTCATATTTTAGAGGCACCAGTTTCGCCTGATAAACATCCATTATTTTGGACAGAGCCCAATACACCGTTTGATAAAGGCGATCTCAATCAGAAAATTCTAGATGATGCCGCCACCTCGATTGAAAAGCGTCAACCCGCAAGTTTTTTCTATAACGTCATTAATACTGACCGCTCAATTGGCGCTCGTATTTCTGGTGAAATCGCACAGCGCTATGGTAACCAGGGTATGGCCGCCTCTCCTATTAAGCTTCACCTAGAGGGTACCGCTGGGCAATCTTTTGGAGTATGGAACGCTGGCGGAGTCGAACAATACCTAACTGGAGATGCCAATGACTACGTAGGAAAAGGGATGGCTGGAGGTAAATTAGTTATCAAACCGCATCTTGGTAGTGCATTTCGCTCTAACGAGGCAACCATTATTGGTAACACCTGCCTGTATGGTGCGACGGGAGGTAAACTGTTCGCCGCTGGAAAAGCTGGAGAGCGATTCGGTGTGCGTAATTCAGGAACAATAACTGTAGTTGAAGGCACAGGCGACAACGCTTGTGAATATATGACGGGCGGTATCGTTGCCATATTAGGAGCCACAGGCGTCAACTTTGGTGCAGGGATGACTGGTGGTTTCGCATACGTTTTAGACCAAAACCAAGATTTTACAGGTCGAGTCAACAATGAGTCGGTTGAAGCATTGTCTCTATCAGATCTCTACATACACCAAGAACATCTACGTGGTCTTATCGCAGAACACTTAGAAGAAACAGCCTCTACACACGCTGAAGATATTCTGGCCAACTTTGATGAATGGATCCCCAAGTTTTACTTAGTTAAACCCAAGTCAGCGGATCTTCGCACTTTGCTCGGTCATCAAAGTCGCAGTGCAGCAGAGCTGCGCGTTCAAGCACAGTAATCAAGGAGGATGTCTGAATCATGAGTCAGAACGTATACCAATTTATTGACGTAAACCGTGTAGATCCTGCAAAAAAATCTCTGAAAGTGAGAAAAATAGAGTTCGTAGAAATCTATGAACCTTTCACAAAACAGCAAGCAACAGCACAAGCAGATCGATGCTTAGATTGCGGTAACCCTTACTGCGAATGGAAGTGTCCAGTACACAATTACATACCGCAGTGGTTAAAACTTGCCAATGAAGGGCGATTTATAGAAGCCGCTGAGCTATCACACCAAACCAATAGTTTACCAGAAGTCTGTGGCCGAGTATGCCCACAAGACCGCCTGTGCGAAGGTTCTTGCACCCTAAATGATGACTTTGGCGCGGTCACAATAGGAAATATTGAAAAGTATATTACCGACAAGGCATTTGAAATGGGCTGGAAGCCTGATATGTCACAAGTCGAATGGACAGATAAAAAAGTGGCTATCATTGGCGCTGGTCCTGCTGGACTTGCCGCTGCCGACATTCTCGTTCGTAATGGCGTAAAACCTGTAGTGTTTGACCGCTACCCAGAGATAGGAGGCCTACTCACTTTTGGTATTCCTTCGTTTAAGCTGGAAAAAGGCGTAATGGAAAATCGCCGCCAAATTTTTTCTGACATGGGGGTTGAGTTTCGCCTTAATGTAGAAGTTGGGCAAGATATAAAGATGGAGCAATTACTGGCGGATTATGATGCTGTTTTCCTCGGTGTTGGTACCTATAAAAGTATGCGAGCCGGTCTTGATAATGAAGAAGCTCAAGGCGTATACGACGCTCTACCTTTCCTAATTTCCAACACTTATAAAGTGATGGAGCTTGACAACTGCCCATCTTTTATCGATATGGCAGGGAAGAAAGTAGTCGTGCTAGGCGGTGGTGATACTGCAATGGATTGCGTCCGCACATCCATCAGACAAGGAGCATCGAGTGTCACTTGTGCCTATCGGCGAGATGAGCAAAACATGCCAGGCTCAAGACGCGAAGTTAAAAATGCCAAAGAAGAAGGCGTTAAATTCCAATTTAATCTTCAGCCTCTTGGTATAGAGGTTGATGCTTCTGGTAAGGTTTCTGGGGTTAAAGTGGTTAAAACGCAGCTCGGCATCGCAGATGATGCGGGCCGACGCAGACCAAAACCTATTGAAGGCTCTGAGCATATAATGCCTGCAGACACTGTTATCATGGCCTTTGGTTTTCAGCCACATAAAATGGAGTGGTTAACACCCTTTGAAGTCGAGCTTGATCAATGGGGGCGTATCAAAGCCTCTAAAGACCAAGAATTTCAATATCAAACCACAAATGAAAAAATTTTTGCAGGCGGTGATGCAGTGCGAGGCTCTGATCTTGTAGTCACTGCTATTGATGAAGGCCGCAAAGCAGCACAAGGCATTCTTGATTATCTCGATGTATAACTTGGCATAAACGTATAAAAAGGGTTGACCTATTTGCGTCAACCCTTTTTTATAGTCATGACTAAAACCTTATCTAGTTAGGACAATTCGAATGATAAGAGCCGCCTTTCTTACTTTATCACTACTGATGATTTCGGCTTGTAGCCAAGGAGTTCAAACAATGACGGACAGAACCTTACTACCTTGTGGTGATAAACCTAATTGTGTATCTACGCAAGACTCCAGAGGCGAGCACAACATAGAGCCCTTCATTTTGACAGAGCAAGCAAATATCAATGCGATTGAGCGAGCTGCTCTAGAATTGCCCGGAGCAAAACTTGCTGAAAAGAGAGACGATTATTTACGTATCGAATGTACGTCAAAGATCATGCGTTTTGTCGATGACTTGGAGTTACGAATAGACGGTAATGTTTTGCTCGTGCGCTCAGAGTCACGAATAGGTTATTCAGACTTTGGCGTTAACAGAAAACGAGCAGAACAGCTAAGAAAACAGCTTCAAGCAGAGAAACTCATTCAATAAATAGACGTAAAAAAGCCGAAGCATTTTAGCTTCGGCTTAGATATTCTATGGTGAATTAGTTCACTTCATCACGAAAGACGACCAATCTTTTGGGCGCAACCTTTCCATCATCATTAAGCTCAGCAACACCGATAAAAGTACGTTCTTCACCCGATGTCATTCGCAGAGCTGGAGCGTCAGTTACACCAAAAACCTGAACAGGCATACCGTGCTGGACTAGGTCGGTCAATTCAGCGTTCAAATTGACCTCGGGTAAATCTTCCACTGCCGTATCCATAGGCAAAAGCAAAGGATCAAGAAGCTCTTTTGGAGCCACTTCATCACGATGCGCTTGATCCAGCAGCTCATTAAGCTGCTCTAACGTTACCATTTTATCGTATGGATAATTCGCAACACCTGTACGACGAAGCATAGTAACGTGCGCGCCACAGCCAAGCATCTCACCAAGATCATCCACTATAGTGCGGATATAAGTGCCCTTCGAACAATGCACTTCCATTTCAACTTCACTGCCTTCAAAGCGATGAAGCAAAATTTCGTATACCTTTATTTTACGAGCCTCACGCGGTACTTCTATACCTTGTCGTGCATATTCGTATAATGGCTTACCTTGGTATTTTAATGCTGAAAACATCGAAGGAATTTGATCGGATTCGCCTCGAAACTTATCAATGCAGGCTTCTAATGTCTCGTGAGAAACATTAACAGGGCGAGTTTCGACAACCTCACCGTCTGAATCTGAAGTATCTGTGCGTTGACCAAGCTTGGCAATCACTCGATAACGTTTATCAGAATCGAGCAAAAACTGAGAAAACTTAGTCGCCTCGCCCAGGCAAATAGGTAACATGCCCGTTGCCAGAGGATCCAAAGCTCCCGTATGACCAGCTTTCTCTGCAAAATAGATACGCTTTACTTTCTGCAGTGCGTCATTAGATGAAATGCCAGTAGGTTTATCCAAAAGAACCACACCATTAATTGGCCGGCCTTTACGACGACGACCCATTAAGCCGTCCCCTCTTCTGGATTACTATCTTCGCGACCTGCATCTTTCTGCTTACGTTTATCTTCACTAATGACTTCGCTGACCAAGTTTGACATACGCATACCCTCGACAAGCGTATTGTCATAGTGGAAACGAATTTCTGGGGTTAAGCGCAAGCGAATGCGTTTGCCCAGCATCATACGGATATGAACCTCATGCTCACGCAATGCCGTCAAACATGATTCAGGTGTTTGTTCACCCACGCACAAGAAGGTTACAAATACTTTTGCGTAGGCAAGATCACGTGATACTTCCACATCAGAAATCGTAACCATACCTAAACGTGAGTCACGGACTTCTCTTTGTAAGATCATCGCTAGTTCTTTCTGCAGCTGCTGTGCGACACGCTGCGTACGACTAAATTCTTTTGACATATGTTTTCTCTTATTAGAAAGAATGGGGGGATGGTTATAACCAGCCCCCCATGGCGTATTCAACAACCAATTACCGCTTATTTTTCAAAGCTTCTTAGTCAATTAATCAAGAGTACGTTTTACTTCAACGATTTCGAATACTTCAATTTGATCACCAACGCGAACATCATTATAGTTCTTAACGCCGATACCACACTCGTAGCCGCTCTTAACTTCTTGAACATCATCTTTAAAGCGACGAAGTGATTCAAGCTCGCCCTCATAGATAACAACATTATCACGTAGAACGCGGATTGGGTTGTTACGTTTGATAAGGCCTTCCGTCACCATACAGCCAGCAATCGCACCAAGCTTAGGCGACTTAAACACATCACGTACTTCAGCAAGACCAATGATTTCTTGCTTAAATTCAGGCGCTAACATACCACCCATAGCCTGTTTCACTTCATCAATCAATTGATAAATGATTGAGTAGTAACGCAAGTCTAGGTTTTCAGTTTCCACTGCGCGACGTGCTGTTGCATCGGCACGCACGTTAAAGCCAAGAATAATTGCGTTAGAAGCGGCCGCTAGTACTGCGTCAGTTTCAGTGATTCCACCGACACCAGAACCAACGATGTTTACTTTCACTTCATCAGTCGAAAGTTTCAGCAGTGAGTCAGCAATAGCTTCGACAGAGCCTTGAACGTCCGCTTTAAGTACCACGTTAAGTTCAGCAACTTCACCTGCGGCCATATTAGAGAACATATTCTCAAGTTTAGCTTTCTGCTGGCGAGCGAGTTTAACATCACGGAACTTACCTTGACGGTAGTTTGCAACTTCACGAGCTTTACGCTCATCACGTACAACCGTTGCTTCATCACCTGATGCAGGAACACCAGACAAGCCGATGATCTCGACCGGAATAGAAGGACCTGCTGTGAAGATCTCTTGACCATTTTCATCGCGCATTGCACGAACACGGCCATATTCTTGACCACAAAGAAGGATATCACCTTTGTTTAAAGTACCAGACTGTACAAGAACCGTTGCAACTGGGCCACGTCCTTTATCTAGGCGGGACTCAACAACAACACCAGAAGCCATGCCTTCTTCCACAGCAGTCAGTTCAAGAACTTCTGACTGAAGTAAGATAGTTTCAAGTAAGCCTTCAATATTAGTGCCCTGTTTAGCTGAGATGTGAACAAACATGTTCTCACCACCCCACTCTTCAGGGATCACGTCATACTGAGAAAGCTCATTCTTAACATTGTCTGGGTTAGCGTCTTCTTTATCAATCTTGTTAACAGCAACAATCAAAGGTACACCAGCAGCTTTAGCGTGCTGAATCGCTTCGATAGTTTGCGGCATCACGCCATCATCCGCTGCTACAACAAGTACAACGATATCAGTCGCTTGAGCACCACGAGCACGCATTGCAGTAAACGCTGCATGTCCAGGAGTATCAAGGAAAGTAATCATACCGTTGTCAGTTTCAACGTGGTACGCACCAATATGCTGTGTAATACCACCAGCTTCACCTGAAGCAACGTGGGCCTTACGGATATAGTCAAGTGTGGACGTTTTACCATGGTCTACGTGACCCATAATAGTGACAACAGGAGCACGAGGCACCACTTCTGCATTGCTATCACGATCAGATAGAACGGCCTCTTCAAGTTCATTCTCTTTGCGAAGAATAACTTTATGGCCCATTTCTTCTGCAACAAGCTGTGCAGTTTCTTGGTCAATCACTTGGTTAATCGTTGCCATGGCACCCATCTTCATCATCACTTTGATGACTTCAGTGCCTTTCACTGACATCTTGCTTGCCAGCTCAGAAACAACAATCGTCTCACCGATAACAACATCTGCTTTCGCAACAGTCGCTGTTTTATCAAAGCCCTGCTGCATTGAAGCAGGTTTAGCCAGTTTGCCTTTATTACGACCTTTGCCGCCACGTGGGCTGCGACTATTACGGCTTTGTTCTTCATTACTAGAACCAGAAGCTTTTTTCTTCTTCTTACGACGGCCACCCTCTTCACGACGGTCAGCTGCATCTTCAGCTTCACGTGCGTAAGACGAGGTTGTCACATGGTAATCAGAATTTTCCAGTTCTTTTTTCTTTTGTTCTTCTTCGCTCCAACGTGCTTCATTTTCTTCAGCCAGTTTACGAGCTTCTTCGACTAATTTTGCCGCTTCTTGCTCTGCTTTACGCTGAGCTTCTTCTTCTTGACGACGTTTTAGATCGTCTGCTTCTTTTTTCGCTTGCGCGGTCAATTCGGCACTTTTTGCATTCATGTCTTTTTTAGCCTTATCAGCTTGTACGCGTTTGGCTTTTTCTTCAGCTTCACGTTTTGCATCCGCTTCTCGTTTCGCTTTTTCTTCAGCCTCGCGCTTTGCTTTCTCTGCAGCTTCACGTTTTGCTGCTTCTTCAGCCTCACGCTTCGCAAGCTCTTCGGCTTCACGCTTTGCTGCTTCCTCAGCTTCGCGATTTGCGTCGTCTTCGATAATGCTGCGCTTCACATAAGTTCGTTTCTTGCGAACTTCGATTTGAACATCTTTACTCTTGCCTCCACCGGCATTCACACTAAGAGTGCTGCGAGTTTTTCTTTGTAGAGTCAAACGAGTCGGTTCGGCTTCGCCAGAAGTGTCACCATGCTCTTTTTTAAGGTGGGTAAGAAGCTTTTGTTTCTCTTCTTCACTCACCCGGTCTGCGCTTGCCTTTGCCATACCAGCATCAGCAAGTTGCTCCAATAAGCGATCAACTGGCGTGCCGATCTCTTCACTCAGAGCTTTAACAGTAATTTGTGTCATGCGCTTCCTCCTTGCTGAAATTATTCTTCTTCACCGAACCAACAAATATTACGTGCTGCCATGATAAGCTCACCAGCACGCTCTTCGGTAAGACCTTCTACACCTTCGAGATCGTCAATACCTTGGTCAGCAAGATCTTCAAGTGTCACCACTCCTTTTGCTGCGAGTTTGAAAGCAAGTTCACGCTCTAAACCTTCTAACGCTAGCAAGTCTTCAGCGGGCTCTAAACCATCAAAAGATTCCTCTTGGGCAAGAGCCAAGGTAGTCAAAGCATCTTTAGCTCGATTACGCAGTTCTTCAACCAAGTCTTCATCCAAGCCATCAACTTCCAACAGCTCATTGACTGGAACATAAGCTACTTCTTCCAGTGAAGAGAAACCCTCTTCAACCAGCAATTGAGCAAAGTCTTCTTCAATATCGAGGTACTTCATGAAGTTCTCAATCGCAGCCTGAGACTCTTCTGTGTGTTTCTTATGCAAGTCTTCTACTGTCATCACATTCAGCTCCCAGCCAGTAAGCTGAGATGCCAAACGTACATTCTGACCGTTACGACCAATCGCTTGTGCCAAGTTATCAGCTTCAACGGCAATGTCCATAGCATGAGCGTCTTCATCAACAATGATCGAAGCAACATCTGCAGGTGCCATCGCATTGATAACAAGTTGTGCTGGGTTGTCATCCCAAAGCACGATATCAATACGCTCTCCACCAAGCTCGCCTGATACGGCTTGAACACGAGCACCACGCATACCTACACAGGCTCCCACTGGGTCGATGCGTTTATCATTGGTCTTAACCGCAATCTTTGCACGAGAGCCAGGATCGCGAGCTGCACCTTTAAGCTCGATAATCTCTTCAGCAATTTCCGGCACTTCAACGCGGAAAAGCTCTGCAAGCATTTCTGGTTTTGAGCGAGTGATAAATAGCTGGAAGCCACGGGCATCAGGCGCAACACGGTACAATAACCCACGAACACGGTCGCCTGGACGATGGTTCTCGCGCGGAAGTTGGTCATCACGCAGGATTACCGCTTCAGCATTATTGCCCAAATCAAGAATAATGGTGTCTCGGTTTACCTTTTTAACTACACCAGTTACCAGTTCACCTTCGTTATCGATGAACTGTTCTACAATTTGTGCACGCTCTGCTTCACGTACTTTCTGTACAATAACTTGCTTTGCGGTTTGAGTAGTGATTCGATCAAAAGTAACTGACTCGATCTCATCTTCTACAAAAGCACCAAGTTCAATTGAGTCGTCTTCATACTGAGCCGCTTCTAGAGAAATTTCCTTAGTTGGATTTTCTACTTCTTCAACCACAAGCCAACGGCGGAATGTATCAAATTCGCCTGTTTTACGGTCAATCTCTACACGTACATCAATCTCAATTTCGTGCTTTTTCTTAGTCGATGTCGCTAAAGCGATCTCTAGCGCTTCAAAAATACGTTCACGAGGTACCCCTTTTTCATTCGATACCGCTTCTGCTACCGCTAAAATTTCTTTGCTCATTTTAAATAGCCTCTAAGACCTTGATTAAAATTTAGGGATCAGGTTAGCTTTTGAAATATTGCTCAAAGCAAACTCTTCTTCATTGCCGTCAATATTAACTGCGACTGTTTCACCATCGACAGAATGGATAGTACCTTTCCATTTACGACGATTACCCACAGCCATCTTCAAAACAATGCTGACCTCGTGACCAATAAATTGTTCGTAATGTGCTGCTTTGAAAAGTGGTCTCTCTAAACCTGGAGAAGACACTTCGAGGTTGTAAGCCACTGTGATTGGATCTTCGACGTCCATAACTGCGCTGACCTGACGACTTACTTCTGCACAATCATCCACTGTAATGCCATTTTCATGGTCAATAAAGATACGTAACGTTGAGTGTTCGCCTGCGCGAATAAACTCTAATCCAACTAACTCATAGCCTAATGCCACAACTGGAGCTTCAAGCATTTCAGTAAGTTGTCTTTCTAAACCAGTCATTTAAACCACTCCAGAAACAAAAAAAGGGCTTATAGCCCAATTTAAATTCCAAGCAACTTCTAACTATCCCCAAAATGCAGATATTTAGATAACAAAAAACCCCGATTAGTCGGGGTTTTTTATGCTGGACCCTTATATGTTAGGCAATAAATTTCGCCTAACCACAGCAACTTAGTCGCTACTGTGCAAACTTGCCCACTCCAAAAAGGATTGGTTGCGGGGGCCGGATTTGAACCGACGACCTTCGGGTTATGAGCCCGACGAGCTACCAAGCTGCTCCACCCCGCGTCCGACTTGTCGAGCATTATACGCTCTCTAAGTTGTTTTACAAGTTTGTAAAAATGGTGCCGAGAGAGGGACTCGAACCCTCACACCTAAGGCACTAGCACCTCATGCTAGCGTGTCTACCAATTTCACCATCTCGGCAGCTAAATCTTTAGCTTATTGAGGAATTTCATCACCTGTTGGTGCTGGAACTTCGCTCGCTGCATCATCAACTTGCTGAATAACTTGACCTTGAGTCGGGTCAACCCACTGAGATTCAGTTTTGTGTGTTGACATGTTACCTAGCGTTAAGCTGAGTGCAAAAAATACTGTTGCAAAAATTGCAGTCATTCGGGTTAGAAAGTTTCCTGAGCCGCTTGCGCCAAACACTGTGTTTGATGCGCCAGCACCGAATGAGGCCCCCATATCTGCGCCTTTACCTTGTTGAATCAGCACTAGTCCGATTACTCCAATCGCTGCCAACAGGTAAATCACAAGTAGAACTGTAAACATTGCTTCCACCTATGTTCCAAATTGTTGAGCCAGCGCCGCTCGAAATCACTTTCTGAACAAGGCTAGCGGCCCCCTTATTGAAGGCCGAGCAATACTAACGAAAGGTTATTACGCTGACAAGCAGAATTTAAAAAAAAATCATGCAATAGACGTCAAGCGTTCAAAAAAAGGCCAAAAAGAGTGTTTCTTATTCTTCCGCCCAAGATCTGAACTAAAGTTCTGAAAACTCAGAGCTGTATTCAATCCTTCCTGAGCGATTAGCAAACTCATTGTCGCTAAGCTCTAGTACTTGAAATGCACCACTAGGGACATCCCACTGACACGAAAAACCATATTTTTCGCTTGCTTCAAACCCAAAACGCGAATAATAGTTTGGATCACCAAGTACAACGCACACGGGATAGCCAAACTCTTTAAGAGAAGCTAAGCCTTCTTTAACAAGCTCAGCAGCCAACCCTTGGCATCGGTATTTTTTTTGAATAGCTAATGGAGCAAGCCCTTGCCAATTCAAATCTTCGCCATTTAATGTCACAGGGCTAAACATCACATAACCTATAATTTCGCCCTCATCGTTACTCACGACAAGCGATAATGTTCTACGACCATTTTCTCTGAGCCTCATAACAAGATTTGCTTCAGACTCGGTGTCAAAAGCTGACTTAATCAATGTATCAACGGTCAAGATATCTGCCGGTGCTTCAGTTCGAATAAGCATTAACCACCTCTCTTTACGTATGATTCATTGTACCCGCGAATCCTCACAATGCGCTACACGAATCAAAAAAGTTTGCAACGAGTTAAACATTTTTCATTCGTTCATCTCACTCCAACTGTTCACGAAAAAAATTTGAAACATTATTTAGTCATAAAATAGCAATAACTGGATTGAATATCTCAAAAACGACACACAAGCATACGTCTATAGATGTAAGCTCTTGTTAACCAAGCTAGTAATCCGTTAGTTTGTAAATAAAGGAATATGGTCATGATCTAATTTAGATAGTTTTCCAGTGGGCCGTAATTTTCAATCCTCTTGGTCGAACATTCACCGGGTTATAGTCTGGCACTATGCCTAATCTATAGCCTACATTACTTTAAGGAGAGTCGGTAAAACCCTTGATGCTGTCGCAACAACTGCAATACTGGTTGAAAAAGATAACCTCTAATCCTTTGTTTCCGAATACCACTTTAGAGCATCTACACTGTAATACCCTGACTCGGTTAGAGCTCATCCAAAGTATAAATAAACTTATCAATGAAGAAACTCCCCTGTTACTCCTCTATCTCGATATTGATAATTTCAAAAGCATTAATAACTCTTTGGGTCACAATGTTGGTGACAAGGTATTAGCTGAAGTATCAGCTCGCCTTATTGAATTTTTACCTCATCATGCTTCGGTAGGGCATTTCGGCGGTGATGAGTTTGGCATCCTAATTCCTAACCAGTGTAATACATGCTCTGCTGATGTTTGGGCCAAACGTATTATTTCACTGATGAGCATGCCTTTTGATCTACATCACATAAGTAAAGGGTTATCTTGCTCTATTGGCAGCGTCACCTATCCCAAAGATGGTAATAATGCACAGCTTTTGGTTCAAAATGCTGACATCGCCATGTACGAAGCCAAAGGACGAGGCAGACGCCGCTCAGTCAAGTTTAATCAATCAATGAACAAAGATGCTCGCATGAGACTTTGGTTAGAAATTGAGTTGGAAAAGGCTTTAAAACAAGATGGTCTAGAGGTTTGGTATCAACCAAAAGTTAATGCCCAAAGCCACGATATTAATGGCGCAGAGGCTTTGTTACGTTGGAAGCATCCCATTGAGGGCTACATCAGTCCAAGCTCCTTTATTCCAATAGCGGAACGTTCAGGGTTAATAGAAAGTCTCGGTCAAGTTGTGATGCAAGAAGTCTTCGATACGGTTAAGCAATGGGACCAACGAGGTATCTTACCTGGCCAAATTGCCGTCAATCTATCTGCCGAACAATTTTGTAATCCAAACCTAGTAACCTACATCAACAAGCTTTTGCAACGTACTGGAATCAACCCACGCTCTATCACTTTTGAGTTAACAGAAAGTACCGTTATGGGCAACAGTGAGCACACACTGGAAACGCTTAATGCAATCAAGCAGTTGGGGTTTACTCTGTCTATCGATGACTTTGGTACGGGTTACTCTTCACTATCCTATCTGGCACGCTTTCCTGTTGATGAACTCAAGATAGACCGAACCTTTATAAAAGACATAAAATCTATACCCAAACAAAAGACGGTGATAGAAAACATCATCAAACTGGGTCAATCTCTCGATCTTAATGTTGTTGCTGAAGGGGTCGAGACAAAGCAACAAGCGGCACTAGTCTCAAACTTAAACTGCAACTCTATCCAAGGCTTTCACTTCTTTCACCCTTCACCGAAATATAAAGTAGAGCAAATTTTTACCCAACACAGAAGGATAGGCCGATAAAAGCACTGGTAAGTCGCCTAATTTAAACATCAAAAAAGGCCGACTTGTGGCGGCCTTATGAATATATTCTTCGATATATGGATTAAGTTTGCTACGATTGAGGGCGCATCGCGGGGAACAAAATGACATCGCGAATTGTGTGTGTATTGGTAAACAGCATAGCGAGGCGATCAATGCCAATACCTTGCCCAGCAGTCGGTGGCAAACCGTGCTCTAAAGCGGTAATGTAATCTGCATCATAGTACATCGCCTCATCATCGCCTGCATCTTTGGCATCAACCTGTGCTTTGAAGCGAGCATCTTGATCTTCAGCATCGTTAAGCTCTGAGAAACCATTCGCTACCTCACGCCCACCGATGAAGAACTCAAAACGGTCGGTGAAGAATGGGTTGTCATCGCTGCGGCGAGCAAGAGGAGAAATATCCGCTGGGTAACCAGTGATAAAGGTTGGTTGAATTAGCTGAGGTTCAGCGGTCTCACCAAAGATCTCTTCTAGAAGCTGACCGCATGTCCAAAACGTTTCTACTTCAACGTGTACCGATTTTGCGATAGCAACCATCTTGTCACGGTCAGTAAGGTCTTGTTCTGTTAGTGCTTGGATCTCTGCGTGCTCTGGGTTGTAGTGTTTGATTGCCTCAAACATGCTCATACGAGCGTACTTACCGCCAAACTCAACGGTTTCATCACCATAGGGCATAGACGTTGAACCTAAAACGTCCATTGCAACTGTACTTAGCATCTCTTCGGTCAGATCCATTAGGTCTTTGTAGTCAGAATATGCTTGGTAGAATTCCATCATTGTGAATTCTGGGTTGTGACGTGGTGATAGACCTTCGTTACGGAAGTTACGGTTGATCTCAAACACGCGGTCAAAACCACCGACGACTAGACGCTTCAGGTAAAGCTCCGGAGCAACACGTAGGTACATATCGATGTCAAGTGCGTTGTGGTGAGTAATAAATGGACGAGCCGTTGCACCACCAGGGATCACATGCATCATAGGCGTTTCAACTTCCAGATAGCCTTTTGAACTCATGAAATTACGGATAGATGAGACTAGCTTTGAACGAACAATAAACGCATTACGAGAATCTTCATTAACGATTAAGTCTACATAGCGCTGACGGTAACGCATCTCTTGGTCGGTCAAGCCGTGGAATTTCTCTGGAAGTGGACGAAGTGCCTTCGTTAGCAACTCGTAAGACTCCATGTTCACATATAGATCGCCTTTACCTGACTTGTGAAGTGCACCTTTCACACCTATGATGTCACCAATATCTAGACCTTGATATTTCTCTTTCAGCTCTTTTTGAACATCTTTTGCAGCATAGGCTTGGATACGGCCTGAGGTTTCTTGAATCGCTAGGAATGGACCACGTTTAGCCATGACACGACCAGCGATCGCCACAACATGGTTTAGCTCTTCTAGCTCTTCTTTTGTCTTTTCACCGAATTCCGCTTGCAGATCGCCAGCTAGGTGCTCACGACGAAAGTCATTTGGGTGACCGTTTGCTTTGCAGCTCTGACGGATGTGATCCAGCTTAGCGCGGCGCTCAGCAATCAGCTTATTCTCTTCTTGTGCATTGTCGTTTTGAACAGCATCAGTCATTTTTGATGTATCCTGTCTTTCTTTATGAAAATAGTTTTTCGGTGAAAAGCTTACAGGCCTGATTTCAGGCTAGCTTCGATAAATTTGTCTAGGTCGCCGTCAAGGACCGCTTGAGTGTTGCGGTTTTCAACGCTAGTACGCAAATCTTTGATGCGTGAGTCATCTAGTACGTATGAACGAATCTGACTACCCCAGCCTATATCTGACTTCGCATCTTCATTGGCTTGCTTCTCGGCATTTTGCTTTTGAATCTCTAATTCAAATAACTTGGCACGAAGCTGTTTCATCGCCTGATCTTTGTTCTTGTGCTGAGAACGATCATTCTGACACTGAACCACTGTGTTGGTTGGAACGTGCGTAATACGTACCGCAGATTCCGTCGTGTTGACGTGCTGACCACCCGCCCCTGATGCACGGTATACATCAATACGCAGATCAGAAGGGTTGATGTCGATATCGATATTGTCATCAATCTCTGGGTAGATAAACGCAGAAGCAAACGATGTATGACGACGACCACTAGAGTCAAATGGCGATTTACGAACCAAGCGATGAACACCTGTTTCAGTACGCAGCCAACCGTAAGCATATTCACCGGAGATTTTGACTGTAGCACCTTTAAGACCAGCAACCTCACCTTCAGAGACTTCGATTACTTCAGTCTTAAAGCCTTTAGCTTCAGCCCAACGCAAGTACATACGTAGCATCATCGATGTCCAATCTTGCGCTTCTGTGCCACCAGATCCCGACTGTAAGTCAATATAACAGTCTGATTCATCATGATCGCCAGAGAACATACGACGAAATTCCAGCTTTTCTAGCTTAGCTTCAAGCTCAGCAAGCTCTGGTTCAATTTCATCGAAGGTCTCTTGATCTTCTTCTTCAACCGCAAGCTCGAGAAGACCATCAACGTCCTCCACACCTTGCTCAAGTTGGTCAATCGTTGCAACAACCGCTTCTAGGGCAGAACGCTCTTTACCCAAGGCTTGCGCACGCTCAGGTTCGTTCCACACATCTGGCTGTTCTAGTTCTGCGTTGACTTCTTCTAAACGCTCCTGTTTAGCGTCATAGTCAAAGATACCCCCTCAGGACACTCGTGCGCTCAGACACGTCCTTAAGGCGATTTTTAATTGGATTGATTTCAAACATGTTTGCTCAACATTTATGAGTAGAATTTAACCGAAAGATTGTACTGAAAAGTGTGATGAAGATACAGATTTTTTTTATAAGTGAATCACGAATCTGGATACAAAAATCCCTCTGATGAACTAGGCCAAGCAGAGGGATGTGAACCTGTATAGGTAACGAGGTTATGCTGCTTCTTTGTTTAAGCTTGGCTGCTCATCAGCCTTACCAATAAAGAACATGCATAGCATGGTAGCAAGAGTTGGCAGTAACCAGCCCATACCAATATCAAACATAGGCAGTATGCTCAAAGCAGAGACATCAACACCAGCCACTTTTGCTGCATCAATCAATGCAAAAATAAGCGATACACTAAGCACTAGTCTATAAGCCAACTTAGGGTTTGGTAAAAACTTGCGAATAAATGTAAGCCCTACAAGAGCAATCGCCACCGGATAAAGAGCAAAAAGCACAGGTACTGACAGTGCGATTAATTGTGATAAACCAACATTTGCGACCACAGCACAAGCCACGCCAATTATGATGACCCAATTTTTGTATGATATTGAAGTCAAAGAACTAAAGTAGTCAGAACAGGCAGAAATAAGGCCTATCGCGGTTGTCAAACAGGCAAGCAATACGATAACTGACAACACAGTTTGGCCGTATGAACCAAATAGAGACTGAACATACAAGCTAAGGATCACACCACCATTGTCGGCACCAGATGCAATCGCAGAACTCGTCGCTCCTAAATAGAAAAGCGAAATATAAACAAAAGCGAGTCCGACGGCTGCTATACAAGCCGCGCTAATCAAATATCGAGCTGTTGCTTTTTGTTCTGTAATACCTTTTTTACGAAGTGCATCAACAATCAAAACACCAAACATCAGCGAACCAAAGGTGTCCATGGTGTTGTAACCATCAAGAAAACCTTTTTGCAATGGATGGCTTAGGTATTCATCTTGAGCAAATAGCATTGAACCCTGAGGATCATAAAACACCGCAAATGCCAGAATAATCAACCCGATAAATAAGGCTGGTGTTAAAACCTTACCTATCACATCAATTAATTTACCCTGATACCACGCAAAAAACATTGCGATGGTAAAAAACAGCACAGAAAAGAGCGCAAGGTGCGCATCAGTAGCCTCTACAAAAAATGGCTTAACCGCCATTTCATAAGCAACAAGCCCAGTTCTAGGCGCCGCAAAAGCTGGGCCAATAATAATAAAGATTAATACGGCCATTAAGGTTGCAGAGCGTTTAGGTAAATCTTTAGTAAGGTGCTCCCATGAGCCACCAGATACCGCAATAGCAATGATTGTAATTAGAGGAAGACCTACTGCAGTTACGAGAAAACCTATCATTGCAGGCATGATATTTTCACCGGCTAACTGACCTGCCAGTGGAGGGAAAATAATATTGCCAGCGCCTAAGAAGAATGCGAAAAGCATAAAGCCTAACGCGATAATATCTGTTAATTTTAAAGTCTGATTCACAAGAGACCCTTTAACTATCTGAGATTGATGTTGTGTATGCTGAGCTGTCCAAATAGGCGACTCAGTCTATAAATTTGGAGGCGAATAATGACGAAACACTCTCTTATCCGCAACCCTAGCTTAAAGAACGCCATATAAATTTATAGAAAAGGTCAATTGATAGTATTATTGACTAGAATTTAAATAAAAATAAGATAATAATTTCACTCACATACAAAAACAAACCTAACACAATAAATACAAACTTTAAACAAACCAGAAACAAAACCTCCTTTATTTATGGCTGTAAACAATGAAAAAAAGTGATACCAGAACCAAAAGTTTTTCCTTTAAACAGTTTAAAGTGAACAGTGGGCACGTAGGTATGCCAGTCAGTACAGATGGCGTCCTGTTGGGTGCTTGGAGTGATATACATAGCTCAAAAAGAGTTCTAGACATAGGAACAGGAACTGGATTGTTAGCTTTAATGTGTGCCCAGAGAAACCATCATTGCTTGATTGACGCAATTGAAATTGACGAACAAGCTTGCCTTATCGCCAAAAATAATTTCTTTGCTTCTCCCTGGCATACTCGTATCTGTTTGCAACAAGGTGACGTTCTAACCTTTCCCTTCAAATACAAATATGACACTGTGATATGCAACCCACCCTATTTTAACAATGGAGAAGCAGCCCTGATAAAGGCGAGAGCAATAGCAAGGCACACTTTGACACTTGAGCATGAAGATCTTCTGAACATCGCTTTACGCTTAATCACTGAAGATGGTAAAGCATGTTTTATTCTCCCGGAAGTAGAAGGAATAAAATTCATTGAACAAGCCAAAACACTTGGTTGGCATCTATCGAAACTATGTGAAGTTAAACCTACGGGCAACAAAGCAACGAACAGACTTTTGATACAATTCACCCCGTATGAAGCCGAAGCCGAGTATCAGCAAATTATTATTCAAGAAAATAATACCTACACCGAAGACTTTATCGCTCTAACCAAAGACTTTTACCTCAAGATGTAAAAATTAAGGTGTGATCCTTATCACCAAAGCCTCTATAATACGTATCCTCAATTTATTGTTCTCACTTACCTGTTTGTGGAGATACCAGAGTGATCAAACATTTTGCTGAACTAGAGCTGGACCCAAACCTGCTCATCGCAATAGAAGAAATGGGCTTTAGCCGCCCAACTCAAATTCAGGCTGAATCTATTCCGCAAGCTTTAGATGGCAAAGACATTCTCGCATCAGCCCCTACAGGTACAGGTAAGACGGCCGCTTTTGTTCTTCCAGCACTTCAGTACCTACAAGATTTCCCTCGCCGAAAGCCCGGCCCTGCACGTATATTGATCCTAACACCAACACGCGAATTGGCCATGCAGGTAGCAGACCAAGCGAGAGCTTTGGCCAAACATACCAACTTGAATATTTTTACCATTACTGGTGGCGTCCAATATCAAGAGCATGCGGATATCCTTTCAACAACACAAGACATTGTGGTGGCGACTCCGGGCAGGCTAATGGAATACATCGAGGCTGAACGTTTTGACTGCCGAGCGATAGAATGGCTCATTTTGGACGAAGCAGACCGTATGCTAGACATGGGCTTTGGCCCAACCGTTGATCGTCTATCGTCAGAATGCCGCTGGCGTAAACAAACTCTGCTGTTTTCTGCAACATTAGAAGGAAAAGGTGTAGAAGGCTTCACTGCTGACTTATTGAAAAATCCTGCTCATATCGATGCTGAGCCTTCACGCAGAGAGAGAAAGAAAATATCTCAGTGGTATCACAGAGCGGATGACTTATCTCATAAGCTCGCCCTACTCAAAAACATACTTACAGAACAAGCTGAACGCACCATTATCTTTGTGAAAACTCGCGATCGTCTAGCAGAGCTGCGTTCAGAGTTAGAAAGAGCACAGATTCCATGTTCTTGGATTCAAGGTGAAATGCCACAGGATAGGCGCAACAATGCGATTGCTCGCTTTCGAGATGGGACAGTCAACATACTTATTGCGACAGATGTAGCGGCTCGCGGCATTGACCTACCAGATATAAGCCATGTCATCAACTATGACATGCCTCGCAGTGCAGATGTATACTTGCATCGGATTGGCCGCACTGCTCGCGCAGGGAAAAAAGGCAATGCTATCTCACTGATTGAAGCCCATGATCAACCTATGATGGAACGTGTTGCTCGTTACGTCAAAGAAGAAATTAAAGAGCGGTTTATAAAAGAGCTTCGCCCAAAGCACAAAAAGCCTGTATTCAAGAAAAAGAAAAAGGACGACAAAAAAGCCGTACAGCCCAAAAATAAGAAAAAAACCACTAAGAAGAAAAAATAACTATCATAGATACAATAAAGGGCTAGCCATTAAGAGCTAGCCCTTTATTCTTAATTAAGCTCAAACATTGATATTATTAATGCTCACGAGTCGCTCTGAAATCGACATCAGGGAAGCGCTCTTTTGCTAGGTTGAGGTTAACCATAGTCGGTGCGATGTAAGTAAGGTTATCGCCGCCATCAAGTGCTAAGTTGACTTGGTTCTTACGCTGGAATTCATCAAGCTTTTTACCATCGGCACACTCTACCCAGCGCGCCGTCGCTACATTAACACTCTCATAAATAGCCTCTACGTTATATTCAGCTTTTAATCGAGCAACGACCACATCAAACTGCAGCACACCAACGGCACCAACAATAAGGTCGTTATTTTGCAGCGGACGAAATACTTGTACCGCACCTTCTTCTGAAAGCTGGACTAAGCCTTTCAATAATTGTTTCTGCTTGAGTGGATCTTTAAGACGAATACGACGGAAAAGCTCTGGAGCAAAATTAGGAATACCGGAAAACTTTAGAGCTTCTCCTTGGGTAAAGGTATCACCAATTTGGATAGTTCCGTGGTTGTGCAAGCCTATAATATCTCCAGCGCAAGCATCTTCGGCCCTTGAACGGTCACCAGCCATAAAGGTTACAGCATCGGATATATTGATTTGCTTACCAAGACGGACATGATTCATTTTCATGCCTTGCTTATAAGTTCCCGACACGATGCGCATGAAGGCAATTCTGTCTCTATGCTTGGGATCCATATTCGCTTGGATTTTAAATACAAAACCAGAGAACTTATCCTCATTAGCTTCCACCTGACGCTCATTCGCCTGACGTGGCATCGGGGCTGGAGCCCATTTAGTCAAGCCATCAAGCATATGGTCAACGCCAAAGTTACCAAGTGCTGTACCAAAATAGACAGGTGTGAGTTCTCCGGCCAAGAAAAGCTCTTGATCAAACTCAGGGCACGCACCAATTACCAACTCCAGTTCTTCACGTAATTGCTGGGCTAATTCACTCCCGACAGCCTCATCAAGTTCTGGGTTATCCAAACCTTTAACAGTGCGCATATCTTGAATGGTATGTCCTTGGCCCGTCGCATAAAGAATCGTTTCATTGCGATGTATGTGATAAACACCTTTAAATTCTTTTCCGCAACCAATTGGCCAAGTAATAGGAGCACAAGCAATACTCAACTCGCTTTCGACTTCATCCAGAAGCTCCATAGGATCACGGATATCCCGGTCAAGTTTGTTCATAAAAGTCACAATCGGCGTATCACGAAGACGTGTCACTTCCATCAACTTGCGTGTACGATCTTCGACACCTTTAGCTGCATCGATCACCATTAAGCATGAGTCAACCGCTGTCAAAGTCCGATAAGTATCTTCTGAGAAGTCTTCGTGTCCTGGAGTATCTAAGAGGTTAACAAGGCACTCATTGTAGGGAAACTGCATAACTGAAGTAGTGACAGAAATTCCACGTTCCTTTTCCATCTCCATCCAATCTGACTTGGCATGTTGAGCAGAGCCTCTTCCTTTAACCGTACCAGCAGTTTGAATTGCACGTCCAAACAGCAGAACTTTCTCTGTTATCGTAGTTTTACCCGCGTCGGGGTGGGAAATAATAGCGAACGTCCTACGTTTGGAAACTTCGCCCAAAAAAGCTGAATTTGACATCAAAGATTCTTCTTAAATTCCTTGCGCTAGTGGCCGACAGAGTAAGTCATGATTTCTTCACTAGCTTAATGATTCTATTTGCGTGGTATTTTCGCTTATATTGGCCTTGGGAGCAACCGAGACAAATAATTCTGCTTGAAATGCACTACAAATTAAAATATCAATAAATTTGGTCTATAACTAAAGGAGTAGAAGGAACCAGTTACGATTATGCCTGCGAGCAAAAGAATAAACTCATTAGCATTCCGACAAGCAAAAACCGTTTTCCTAGTATCTGTGATACTGGGGATCATATTTAGCCTGTACCAAATTCTGGTCGATCTCCATCAGGAGCATAAGCGGATAGAAGAACACTACCAGTTCAAGCTGTTGCAAAACTACAGTAACGCCAGCCAAGCCGCGTATCATTTGAACCAGCTGTTGGCCGAGCAGGTCGCCTCAAGCTTATTGATGGATAGTGCGATCTATCAAGTTGCTATTGTCGATGATTTTGGCGACGTATTGACTGAGCAAGAAAGAAACATCGCGATGGAAAGCTCTTTCACCGAAGCACTGTCGCATTATCTTACACCAAACACGCCGGTGTACCAAACAGAGCTTCACCAACCTAACTCACATGTTGTAGTAGGTATGTTGAGTTTTTCCGTCAATGGGGCAAACATAGCTAAGAACTTTATTGCCAAGACCAGCCGGATACTATTATTCGACCTTTTCAGAAATATCCTACTTACCACTATTCTGCTGCTGTTTTTTTATCAGAAACTGTCCAAACCTTTAGTGACACTCATCGAGTGGGTCAGGTCACTACAAAACAAAGAAACAGAAGTTTCAATGCCCAATCTTCATCGAGATGATGAACTAGGACAATTGGCAACCACTTTCCATACTTTATGGAAAGACAGAGAAGCCGCGGAAGCAAAACTAAACCAATTAGCCTATTACGACTCGTTAACAGGGCTGGCTAACCGAAGCTTGTTGCTTCAAACTCTTGACGACGTCATCAAAAAAGCTCAACAAGACAACACGGCTGGTGTTCTGTTTTACCTTGATTTAGACAGATTCAAAACTATTAACGATTCGTTGGGACACACCATTGGTGATCACTTAATAAAAGCCATCGCAAAACGCATACAAGCTTGGCTCGCAGATGATTATACCGCTGCGCGCATTGGTGGTGATGAATTCGCAATTCTTATGCCCTCGATTCATCCAGACAAAGCCCATGAAACAGCTCAGCAGCTGCTCGCATTAATCTCTAATCCCTACTCAATAGATGACCACTTGCTTTACTGCACCACCAGTGTAGGGATATCTGTCTTCCCATCAGTCAACAGCACCAACATTGATGTGTTGCGTCAAGCTGATACCGCTTTATACCGCGCAAAAGTGGCGGGAAGAAACAAGTACATGTTTTATGAACCAGAGATGCAAGCTCAGGTAGAGTCTTTCTTAGAGATAGAGAAAGGGCTTCATGAAGCAATCAATAAAGGCCAGCTAGAGCTTTATTATCAACCACAAGTGAGTGGCAAACAGCAGATCGTGGGTGTCGAGGCTCTTATTCGCTGGAATCACCCAGAAAAAGGCCTACTTCCTCCTGGAGTATTTATGCCCATTGCGGAAGAGACAGGGCAAATATTGCAAATTGGGAACTGGATTATTGAACAAGCTTTACACCAATATTCCGTCTGGCTCAAACAAGGTGTGTTACCGGACACCTTTAAAAGACTCGCTATCAATATTAGTCCACTTCAATTTGCGCAGCATAGCTTTGTAGAATACATACATGATGCACTCGCTCAAGCAGGCGTAAACGGTGATCACATTGAGCTAGAAATTACGGAGAACCTGCTGCTTGAAAATGTAGAAGATGCAATAGAGAAAATGAGCAAGTTGAAAGAATTCAATCTCAAGATCTCGATTGATGACTTTGGTACTGGCTATTCATCACTGAGATACCTAAAACACTTAGCAGCTGATGTACTTAAAATCGATCGCTCGTTTGTTACTCAAGTTCATTTAGATGAAAGCGATCAAGCTATTGTAGACACCATCATCATGACAGCTCAGAGATTGAACTTGGAAGTTATTGCTGAAGGTGTAGAAGAAGTAGCTGAACTTAACATTTTGCGAGAGTTGGGCTGTGACCAGTTCCAAGGTTATATCTTCGACAAACCTCTCCCAGCATCAGAATTGCCTTCTCGATTCGAAGCCAACTTCTATCCTATTGAGGGTTCTTCGATCGACAAAGTAGTACACAAATAAACTTCACAAGAAAAGATAACTCATGATGATGGCATCCTCCTTGCCATCTTCCGTGGGGTAGTAATCTCTTCTTCTGTCTACTTCATTGAATCCTACTGCATCATACAATCTATAGGCTTTATGGTTACTTGATCTAACCTCCAGCCACGCACTCTCTGCTTTATCGCTTACACACATTTCTAGGAATGATTCTATTAGATATTTACCATAGCCATGTCCATGCAATTTCGGCTCTACTGCGATATTGAGAAGGGTAACCTCACCGAGAATATTCTGCGCATAAAAATACCCGACAACTTTTTCATCTTCATTGATCAAAACTTTATGGCAAGCGCCTCGTCCATTTATATTTTCAAGCAGACTAAAAGACCAGGGATGAGTATGAGCCTGTGTTTCAATGGCAAAAACCTCTTCGAGGTATATTTGCTTTAGGGACATAAGCTTAAGCAACATAATAATTATCGATTCTCACAAATTTGTTGCCATAACTCTCGTCTATATTGAGAGTTACCTTTAACGCAAGATAAGCTTGGTGAGCTTAAGACCTTACCTTGAATGCTTGGGTCTATCTGACATCCTGCAAACCAGGTCCAAACCTGAGTGTGGCTTGATACAAAAGGGAGATATTGTGGGTAGATATGCAGAGCTTCAGCTGTGCTAAGATCCATGCTTTTCAAGACTTTTTCAAGTAACTCTGCAGTATCTCCGATAGGATAAGTATCAGCTACAAACAAGAGCTTACATGTTTCTGCTAAACTAATCGGCTTAGCTTTATACCCTTGTAGCAGATTAATATCTTGCACTTCATAAGCCTGAATGCCCATTTCATGCAAATAAATATGTTGATTGCTCAGCATAGACTCGGTACATAACTCTCTTAAAATGGCCAAAGTTTATAATATCAATTTACGACTAACCTGAAAGGTTTAGGCCCTATTAAAGGGCCATTATTCTAAAAACTGGCTTTAACAACTTCCGCTATTTTAAGTGCGGAGGCTTGAACTAAAGCTGTATCTTCTCCCTCAACCATAACTCTAATCAAAGGTTCGGTACCCGATTTACGTAAGAGAACTCTCCCTTTACTACCAAGTTCAGCTTCTACTTCTTCAACCGATGACTTCACTTCTATCGATTCCATAGGATTAGAATCTCCAGAAAAACGCACATTCTCTAGTACTTGGGGGTACAGGGTCATTCCCTGGGTTAGCTGTTCGAGAGAGGTTTCACTATCAACAACTGAAGCCAGCACTTGCAAGGCAGCAACAATAGCGTCTCCTGTTGTGACTTTATCAAGCAGTATAATGTGACCGGAGTTTTCCGCACCAATCTGCCAGCCTTTCTCCAACAGCTGTTCCATGACATACCGATCGCCGACGGCTGCGCGCACAAAAGGAATACCTAGCTCTGTAAGGCCATTTTCCATGCCTAGATTCGTCATTAAGGTGCCAACAACTCCACCTTTTAACTCGCCACGGCGCATCGCATCTTTAGCGATGATATAAGCGATTTGATCGCCATCGACTTTATTGCCCTGATGATCAACCATAATAAGCCGATCACCATCACCATCAAATGCCAAACCCAAATCGGCTTGCTCCTCGACTACTCTTTTTTGAAGAGCCTTCACATCTGTTGCTCCAACCTGATGGTTAATATTGGTACCATTAGGTTCAATACCCATAGCAACAACTTCAGCACCTAACTCAGTAAAGACAGAAGGTGCAATATGATAAGTGGCTCCATGCGCACAATCGACAACCACTTTTAATCTAGAAAGACTTAAGTCTGAAGGAAAAGTGCTCTTACAAAATTCAATATAACGGCCCGCTGCGTCGTTGAGGCGCGCAGCTTTACCTAGTAAAGCAGAGTCTACACAGTCTATTTCTTTGTCTAATTCTGCTTCAATCGCAAGCTCAATATCATCTGGGAGCTTAGTGCCTTCTGAAGAAAAAAACTTAATCCCGTTATCATAATAAGGATTATGAGATGCTGAAATCACTATTCCGGCTTCAGCGCGAAAGGTCTGTGTCAAGTAAGCAACAGCCGGCGTTGGCATGGGCCCAGTTAACGTCGCGTTTAACCCCGCAGCAGCCAGACCTGCCTCAAGAGCAGACTCAAGCATATAACCAGATATTCTCGTATCTTTGCCAATAATAACTTTCTTTGTACCTTGCTTGGCTAAAACTCGTCCAGCTGCCCAACCTAGTTTCAACACAAAATCAGGGGTAATTGGGTACTGCCCCACATGGCCACGAACACCATCAGTACCAAAATAACGTCTTTTCTCAGACATATTTATTCCTTTCCAAGTTTTAAATCAATATTGGCTTTTACCATTTCAACAATCTTCATTGCATCAAGCGTTTGTTCAAAGTCATGAACACGAATGATTTGTACTCCTTTCATCGCCGCTATGGTTGCACAGCTAATACTAGCAGCAACGCATTCCACTGGAGATTTATCAAGAGGTTTAAACAGCATGGATTTACGCGACATACCTGCAAGAATAGGGAAACCAAGCTGATGAAGATTTTCAAGGTGCGCCAATATATGGTAGTTATGCTCCAGAGTCTTGCCAAATCCAAAACCAGGGTCAAGTACTAATTGGTTGCTATCAATTCCCATCTCCTGACACGCTTGCACACGTTGCTGTAAAAACTTAGTAATGTCCTGGAATAAATTGTGGTATTGAGGGTTAGCCTGCATGGTGCGTGGCTGTCCTTGCATATGCATCAAACATATTGCCACTCCAGACTTAGCTGCAACCTCCAATGCTCCTGGTTCTTGTAAAGCACGAACATCATTAATCATATCCGCTCCAGCCTGCACAGCTTGGCGCATAACTTCTGCTTTACTGGTATCAATGGAAATCCACACATCAGACTGTGAGCGGATAGCCTTAATAACCGGAATCACTCTCGCAAGTTCTTCTTCTAACTCAACATCTGGAGCACCTGGTCTAGTGGATTCACCACCAATATCAATAATACTGACACCCGTTTCTACCATTTTCTTTGCTTGCTGAACTGCAAGCTCGAGAGAGTTATATTTCCCACCATCAGAAAACGAGTCAGGTGTGACATTTAGGATACCCATTACATGGGGTGTGGATAAGTCTAGGAGTTTATTATTTGATTTGATTATCATAAAAAATACAAAAACCCCGATAAAACCGGGGTTTAATTGGTTAATCTATCTTATTCTGCGTCTTTTTTTTCCGACACTTGTTCTTCAACAGGGTCTACTGAAGATGACGCTTGTTCTTGTTCAGATTTTGATTTAGGTTCATCTTGAACTGAATCTTTAGCCGCTGGCTTGTCAGAGTTATCCCCCCAACCAGCTGGCTCTCTAATCTCAGTTTTACGCTCCATTAAATCATCAATCTGACCCGCGTCGATAGTTTCATACTTCATCAACGCATCTTTCATGGCATGCATAATATCCATGTTGTCTTCAAGGATCTGCTTAGCACGAGCATAGTTTCGATCGATAATTTTGCGTATTTCATCATCAATGAGTTTTGCTGTGTCATCTGACATATGCTTGGTCTGAGTAACACTACGTCCAAGGAAGACTTCACCTTCTTCTTCTGCATAAAGAAGAGGGCCAAGTTTATCAGAGAATCCCCATTGAGTGACCATCTTACGCGCGATATCCGTTGCACGTTCGATATCATTCGAAGCACCAGTTGAAACTTTTTCTGCCCCGTAAATAAGCTCTTCAGCTAGCCTACCACCGTATAGACTGGAAACCATAGATTCAAGGTGCTGACGAGACATACTCACTCGATCTTGTTCTGGGAGATACATTGTCACCCCAAGAGCTCGACCACGTGGAATAATAGAAACTTTATATACAGGATCATGCTCAGGAACCAGACGACCAACAATGGCATGCCCAGCTTCGTGATATGCTGTCGATTCTTTAGTCTCTTCCGACATCACCATGGAACGACGCTCCGCTCCCATCATGATTTTGTCTTTAGCCAGTTCAAACTCAACCATAGAAACATTACGCTTATTACCGCGAGCGGCGAACAAAGCGGCTTCGTTAACTAAGTTAGCAAGATCGGCACCAGAGAAACCCGGTGTACCACGTGCGATGAGAGAAGGTTCAACATCTCCTGCCAACGGCACTTTACGCATATGCACTTTAAGAATCTGTTCACGGCCACGTACATCTGGTAAACCAACGACAACTTGCCTGTCGAATCGACCTGGGCGAAGTAAAGCTGGATCTAGAACATCTGGCCTGTTTGTTGCCGCAATGACGATAATTCCTTCATTGCCTTCAAAACCATCCATTTCTACCAGCATTTGGTTCAATGTTTGCTCACGCTCATCATGGCCACCACCAACACCTGCACCACGTTGGCGACCAACTGCATCAATTTCATCGATAAAGATAATACATGGGGCTGCTTTCTTTGCCTGTTCGAACATATCACGCACACGCGAAGCACCGACCCCGACGAACATTTCAACGAAATCAGAACCAGAGATAGTGAAAAAAGGCACCTTGGCTTCGCCCGCAATGGCTTTGGCAAGTAACGTTTTACCCGTACCTGGTGGACCAACCATCAATACACCAGTCGGGATCTTTCCGCCTAACTTTTGGAATCGACTCGGGTCGCGAAGATAATCAACCAACTCTTTGACATCTTCTTTCGCTTCATCACACCCCGCCACATCTCCAAATGTGGTTTTAATTTGCTCTTCGCTCATCATTCGAGCTTTACTCTTACCAAATGACATAGCGCCTTTACCGCCGCCACCTTGCATTTGGCGCATGAAGAATATCCACACACCAATCAACAAGATCATTGGGAACCAAGAAATAAAGATCGTTCCTAACAGGCTCTGCTCTTCTGGTGGTGTTCCTTGTACTTTCACATTCTGGTTAATCATGTCATCCAGAAGTTTTTGATCGTACACAGGCATATAGGTCACATAACGAGAACTACCGCCGCGACGAGTGAAAGTAATTTCTTCACCTTTGAAGGTCGCGTCCTGAATCTGGCCTTGACCAACTTCTTTTACAAATGTGGTGTAATCAACTGCTCTGCCACTGCTATCTCCTGGGCCGAAGCTCTGGAAAACCGACATCAAAACGACAGCGATTACAAGCCATAGAATTAAATTTTTTGCCATATCACTCAAGGTGTAAGCCTCGCGATAAATAATTGTAATTAAAGGTAGGGTACTACAGTTTGTAAACTGTAGCTACAGTGTTAACCTGTGCTTCATAAAGCAAATAGTTAACCTTTGTAACCAGTGGCTACAATAAACACTTCTCGGGAACGCGCCCTAGAAGAATCAGGTTTGCGGATTTTCACGACTTTAAACATCTCGCGAACATCTTTAACGTATTGATCGAAACCTTCGCCCTGAAATACTTTCACAACAAAACTACCATTTGGGGCTAGAACTTGTCGACACATATCTAAAGCCAGTTCAACTAAATACATAGCTCTAGGTTGATCAACAGAGTTGTTGCCTGCAATATTAGGAGCCATATCAGACATAACAACATTCACCATAGATGGTTGAATTTTATCTAACAAAGCTTCCAATACAGAGTTTTCTCGAAAGTCTCCTTGAAGGAAACTAACTCCTGCAATCGGATCCATGGGAAGTAAATCACACGCAATGATTTTCCCCTCGTCACCTACTAGCTTAGCAGCATATTGAGACCACCCACCGGGAGCTGCTCCCAAATCAACGACTACCATTCCAGGTTTGAGAAGCTTATCCTTATTTTGAATTTCTTCGATCTTAAAATAAGCACGAGAACGATAGCCCTTTTTGCGAGCTTCATTGGCGAATTTGTCGTCAAAATGCTCTTTCAGCCAACGTCCTGAACTGGCTGAATGTTTCTGTTTGCTCATCCAAATCCTAATTAAACAAAAGGCCACGATAGCCAATAAATTATAGTCTTCAGGGATAGATGGCGTTAAAATGGTATTTTTCAACCCTTAAAGTAAAGAAAATTGGCCGCGTAATGAACTTAAGCACAAAACAAAAGCAGCACCTCAAAGGCCTAGCACATGGTTTGAAACCCGTCGTGCTTATGGGCGCAAATGGACTTACTGAAGCTGTTCTGGCGGAAATCGAGATCGCTCTTAACCATCACGAACTGATAAAAGTTAAGATAGCCAGCGAAGATCGTGAAACAAAAAACCTTATTGTTGAGGCTATTGTACGTGAGACTGGTGCTGAAAATGTACAAGTAATAGGTAAAACCCTTGTTCTGTACAAGCAAAGCGACGATCGTAAAATTGAATTACCACGCAAGTAATAATCATAGCATTATGCGAAATAGCACAAAGGTCGCCTTGCGCGACCTTTTTCACATTCACTGATAACGAATACAGAACAGTGACAAAAAGTAATCGAAAGTCTATCGATACTCGACACTATCAATTTCGAAGTCTCGGTCACCACCAGGAGTGGATATGACTACTTCGTCTCCTTCCATTTTACCGATCAGACCTCGAGCAATGGGTGAACTTACAGAAATGCGTCCAGCTTTGATGTCTGCCTCGTCATCACCAACAATTTGATACGTTTTTTCATCTTCAGTGTCGCAATCGATGACGGTAACTGTCGAACCAAAGATAACCTTTCCAGTGTTATCTAGTTTCGATACATCAATCACCTGTGCGACAGATAATTTGTATTCGATATCTCTAATTTGAGCTTCACAGATCCCCTGCTCTTCACGAGCTGCATGATATTCTGCGTTCTCTTTAAGATCACCAAGTTCACGTGCTTCTGCAATAGCTTCAGATATTTGAGGGCGAAGCTTGAGTAAGCGGTCTAATTCTTCACGCAGCATTTTTTCACCGCGGACTGTCATTGGGACTTTTTCCATGTTTTACCTCATTGCCAAAGCTATCTTTGGACAAAACGAAACCACCCAATCGGACGGATTGGGTAGAGAATATGACTTAACATTATTTCCTCTAGTGTAAACAAAGTTAGCGACTAAATCACCTGAATTCATCTCTAGGGTTCTCAGACTTATAAATAAAATAGTTTTATCAGCTAAATCCATAGCTTAAAACTCTTTAGATGCACTATTCAAGCATAAAAAAAACTAAACAAACCCATGAGTAAAAATAAGACTAAATGGAGGTTTTTTACTATTAAAAACAATATATTGAGTGTTTTTTACCAAAAATAAAACATCGTACAAAATTCATATTTATATCTTTTTACTAACTTAGATTGGAACTTTGGCGTTAAAACAAAAGCCAGCAAGACTTCTATGGCTCTAGTTGCGTGCTTAAGCTTATTGCCAAGCTATGCAGTCAGAGCCGTGGAACGGAAGAAAATAGAAAGGCTAAGCCCTTTTAAAAATATTTATGGACAGTAAATTAGGACCAATAAGATGAACAAAACTCTGATCGCTCTAGCCGTTTCGGCTGCCGCTGTTACAACTGGTGCAAATGCAGCAGAAATATACAACCAAGATGGTAACTCTATCGAGCTTGGTGGTCGTGCAGAAGCACGTCTAGCGCTAAAAGATGGTAAAGCGGAAGACAACTCTCGTGTACGTTTGAATTTCCTAGGTAAAGCACAAATTACCGATAGCCTATACGGCGTCGGTTTCTACGAAGGTGAATTTACCACTAATGACAATGGTGGCGCTACCGACGGTAACAATAGCTCATCAGACCTAACGAACCGCTATCTATACGCTGGTATTGGCGGTACATTTGGTGAAGTGACCTATGGTAAGAATGAAGGCGCACTTGGCGTAATCACTGACTTTACCGATATCATGGCTTACCATGGTAACTCTGCTGCATATAAAATTGCTATCGCAGATCGCTCAGACAACATGGTTTCTTACAAAGGTCAATTCAACAACCTAAGCCTAAAAGGCAGCTACCGTTTTGCTGATGCTGAAGCTGATGGTAATAATGGCTACAAAGACAATGATGCTGATGGCTACTCACTATCTGCAATTTATGCAATCGGCGAAACAGGTATCAAGCTTGGAGCTGGTTACGCCGATGGCAATGAAGCAGAAATCGATTCTGAGACAGGTGAAGCTACTGATAATTATACTGAACGTACTCAATATATGCTAGCGGCATCTTACACTATCAATGACCTTTATTTTGCGGGTACTTTCGTTGATGGCGAAGATCAAATTGTCGGTGAAAGTGATACTACAGATCTCACTGGTTACGAATTTGCAGCGGCTTATACTTTAGGACAAACTGTATTTACAACCAGCTATAACTACCTTGAAAGCGATAAAGCTGGCACGAAGAAGGATGAAGCTGATAACGTAGCTATCGATGCAACATACTACTTCAAGCCTAACTTCCGTGGTTACATCTCATACAACTTCAACCTACTTGATGAAGATGCAGCACAAAATATCACTAAAGCAGATGCCGAAGACGAAGTAGCACTGGGTCTGCGTTACGACTTCTAATTTACGACTAAATTTGACAGTCTGATCACGCCCGCTTCTAGCGGGCGTATTTTTTACTGGTTATACTGGTTTTTCACCTTTTAAGTCGTGTGACCTAATTCTATGCAGACCTTCAAATTATTTGTGGCTTTTGTTATTTATCTTATCTCTTTTCCTACGCTGGCTGACCTCACTATCGAACAACTTCCCAAAGGGGCACAAACTAGTCTTCTGATTGAATCTTTGAACCAACAACAAGTCATCTATGATACACAAAATTCAGATGTCTATTTTCCACCTGCCAGCACTCTAAAACTCGTCACTGCACTGGCGGCAAAATTAGAGCTTGGTGATGACTTTCGCTACGAAACAAAGCTTGAACAAATGGGTAAAGATCTGATTATTCGCTTTTCTGGAGACCCGACACTAACGACAGAAGACTTGAAGCAACTATTGCTGGTTGCCAAAAGAAATGGACTGAAAAATATTGAGGGTAATATTTGGTTAGATAACAGTGCCTTTACAGGATACGATCGCGCAGTAGGCTGGCCTTGGGATATCCTCGGAGTTTGCTATAGCGCTCCCGCAACAGCCATCACGCTTGATGGAAATTGTGTCCAAGCATCGATATACAGTCAGGATGATGGACAGACCAGGGTCTATGTACCTAAACATTTTCCTGTTTACGTCACAACTCAAGCATCAAGTGTGTCAAAAGATCACCAAGAAAGCACCCAATGTAATCTCGAACTGGTCACATCGCCTAATAATCATTATCAACTGCAAGGCTGCTTAATAAAACGCAACAAACCTTTACCGCTTAAGTTCGCGGTCCAAGACCCGGGGTTATATACCCAACGAATGCTAGGTACTTTATTAAGTCAAATGAAGATCTCTTTTTCTGGATCAATAAAAATAGGAACACCTCAAGAGAACTCTGACATCACGTATCTGCTTGCGACTCACCACTCATTACCTCTTCCGCACCTTTTGGGAACAATGATTATAGAGTCGGACAATTTGATTGCAGATAATCTCACCAAGACATTAGGTTCTAAATTTTATATTCAACCCGGTAGTTTTAATAATGGAACTAAAGCTGTCAAACAGATCATTTTTGCGCACACAGGAATAGATTTACGCGATGTACCTATGGCTGATGGCTCTGGACTCTCACGCAACAACCGTTTTTCAAGCAAGACCATGGCCCAAATTCTACGTCACATATGGCTAAACGATGAAAAGCTCAATATGATTGAATTGATGCCAAGTTCTGGAGAGTCTGGAACGCTAAAATACAGGCGTAGCATGCGCAAAGATCCCATTAGGGGACAAATTATAGCCAAAAGCGGCTCTTTGTATGGTAGCCACAACATGGCTGGTTTTGGTCTAGATAGTTCAGGTAAACCTTCCACAATATTTGTTCAGTTTGTCTCTGACTACTTTCCCGAAAAGAAAAAAAGCGACAGTCCTCCAACCGTCGCTCCAATTACCCAATTTGAACAAGCCTTCTATAAGGATGTCGTCAAGTTTAGTCAGGTAATACCTAAAAAATGATTAACGACATTAAAGAAAATCCACATACCTGAGATATCAACAATCGATGCTAATACTGGGCTGACAAGAACGGCTGGGGCCAGTTTGCACATTCTCGCTAATATGGGTAGCAGCCCCCCCAAAACCGTCGATAAAATCACTTGAATAAACAGAGAGATGGCGATTGCAGTAGCAATGCTACTAAGCGTAAAACCTCCTGTCGAAGCATGACCACTAAATAGCATTACACGAGCAACAATCACCATAGCAATTGCAATCGCCAAGCAAACAGCAACACGACTCTCTTTCCAAAAAACCACAAGCCACTGGCGCTTTCTAAGCTCCCCTGTTGCTAGTGCTCTTATCACTAAGGTCGCAGCCTGAGTTCCAGTATTGCCTCCTGCCGCCGCAATCACAGGCATATACACAGCTAATAAAACAAGCTGACTTAAGGTATCTTCATATTGAGCAATAATCAGCCCTGACACGATACCAAGCAAGGCCAAGGATATGATCCAACCAATACGCTGTTTCACATGTCCCAGCACTGAGGTTCTCAAGTAACTGCCCGTGGTTTCTGCTTCGGAATGAATAAAGCCCAATCGATGAGCATAGTGGCGTGCTAATTTATCTTCACCTTTGTTCTCCAGCAGAGCGATTAACTGCTGTACATAACCAAGAGAGCAATGGCGCAAAATGGCTACAGCTTCTTCAATAGGCATAACAGATAGCAGATCCACTTGCTGCTCTTGTTCGTACTGCAAAAAAGCATTGCGAGCCGCACCAATTTCCTGCTCAGAAAAATAAGCGCTGTTTTTAATATATGTATTGTTCATTACCTTCATGGCGAATCTCCCGATTGGCAATAGGTAACGACCATCAAGTCACCAAGCCATAAGACTAAATATCATTAGCTGGTAGGAACTTAAACTCTAGAAAGGAAGGAGAAAAACTTGAGAAGTACTTGGGAAAAGATGTTCTCTACCACATGGCAGAGACGCAAATAGTCAACACCGATGCAGGTTTACTTTTCTCCCTCCATACTAGGGGGATGGTCGATGTTGTTCATAAAAGTCTCCAAATAAACCATCAAAACTGACGGCGGTTGGATGATAACAAAAATTACGATTTACTACAGTTAATTATGCGTAAATCGTCCCAATACTGACAAAGCTTATGAAAAAAGCGCCATTAAGGCGCTTTTTTCATTACATGGCTTAGTTTATCGTGATTCGAGCAAACTTACGCTTGCCGACCTGAAAAACGTAGGTGCCAGTATGTGGAGCAAACTTAGCGTCTGAGACTTTCTCACTGTCTATTTTCGCTGCGCCTTGTTTAACCATTCGCATGGCTTCAGAAGTAGAGGCACACAAACCTGCTTCTTTTAACAAATTACTTACAGGCAATCCCGCATCAAATGTAAATTCTGGCATTTCATCTGGAATTTGATTTTTAGCAAATCGATTAACAAATTCCTGCTCAGCGGCATCCGCCTCTTCCTCGCTGTGGAAGCGCGCAATGATTTCTTTAGCAAGTAACACTTTTATATTACGAGGGTTCTCTCCTTGAGCAATACTTGCCTTGAACTGAGCAATTTGTTCCAGCGGACGGAAAGAAAGTAAGTCATAATAACTCCACATCAGATCATCTGATATCGACATGATCTTACCGAACATTTCACTTGGCGCTTCACTAATACCAATGTAGTTATTAGCAGACTTAGACATTTTCTTCTCACCGTCAAGGCCAACAAGAAGCGGCATCATCAGCACAACCTGCGGTTTTTGCCCATTTGCTTTTTGCAGTTCACGCCCCATCAGCAAATTAAACTTCTGATCGGTCCCGCCAAGTTCAACATCCGTTTCCATTGCAACCGAGTCCCAACCTTGAAGAAGAGGATACATAAACTCGTGAATAGCAATAGGTTGACCACCAGCATAACGCTTTTTGAAATCATCACGTTCAAGCATACGTGCAACAGTCTGATTGGCAGCTAAGCGAATCATACCTTCTGCGCCAAGTTCAGATAACCATTGGGAATTAAACTGAACCTTAGTTTTTGCCGGATCAAGAATTTTAAATACTTGCTCTTTGTAAGTTTCAGCATTACGAATAACATCTTCTCGGCTCAAAGGTGGTCGTGTGGTGTTCTTACCTGTAGGGTCACCTACCATCGCCGTGAAGTCTCCAATAAGGAAAGTAACATCATGACCTAGCTCTTGGAACAAACGCAGCTTATTGAAAATAACCGTATGACCAAGGTGAATATCAGGAGCCGTAGGATCAGCACCTAATTTAATCCGCAAGGGGCGATTCTCTTTTAACTTTGCTATTAGCTCTTCTTCAGGAATAAGCTCTTCAACGCCGCGCTTAATCTCGGCCAGTGCAGATTCAATACTCGCCATTCTTGTTCACTCCCACAGATTTGGCAAAAATTTAATAATTTACCATATTACTTGAATAGCGAGTATTTTTGAAACCAGTTAGACTAAACAGGTAACTATATTTACGGATTTTTTAGAACGAACACTAAGATGCTGCCTATTTTCAACCAGCTACCAGCTATACACAGAACCTTTATTGCGTTATTCGGTGCATTAATTATCATTGCGCTACTGCTACCTTCACCTCGAGAATTAAGCTCGGAGAAGAAGCTCTATCAGCTCGGAGAGTACTACCCAATAGATATAGATGCCCGCTCATTGACGGTGTCAAACTCAGACAGTAAAAGTTCAACCTTACGCTGGGAAAAGCATACGGTTGGATCCGGCGATACCATGGCTCTCCTTTTTCAAAGAGCAGGATTATCTCCTAGGCTTCTACATGAGCTCACAACGACCAACAAGGAAATAAAAAAACAGCTAACTCGAATACGCCCAGGAGATACTTTTTTATTGGGTTTTGACGTCGATGATCAGTTAGTGCAAATTTCTCGAAAGATCAGTGCCTATGAAACCTTTTTGATCACACGATCTGAAATTGGGTTTACCTCCAGACTTGAGAAGAAAGAAGTCCACTATCAATATAATTATGCTGAAGCTGACATTTCCTCAAATTTCTGGAACGCAGGCGTTGGAGCAGGACTTACTGCCAACCAAATTATGGAACTGGCTGGGATATTTGGCTGGGACATCGACTTCGCTCTCGATATCCGAAAAGGCGACCATTTTGAAATTCTTTACCAAGACAAAATTGTTGAAGGTGAAGTGGTTGGCCAAGGCAAAATCATCGCCGCCATTTTTACCAATCAAGGCGATACCTTCAAAGCGATTTTGAATGATAAGGATGGCAATTATTATGATGAAAATGGCCGAGCAATGAGAAAAGCATTTTTGCGCTCCCCTGTCGATTTTCGTCGTGTGTCCTCAAATTTTAACCCTCGCCGCCTTCACCCTGTAACTGGCAGAGTTAAACCACACAGAGGAACAGATTATGTCGCGCCAGTAGGCACCCCAATATGGGCAGCAGGAGATGGCGTCGTACAAAAATCCAGCTACAACAAGTTCAACGGCAACTACGTTTTCATCAGACACAGTAATACTTACGTTACCAAATACCTCCACTTAACCAAGCGTAAAGTGAAAACTGGACAAAGGGTTAAACAGGGTCAAACTATAGGAACACTTGGAGGTACTGGTCGAGTAACTGGCCCACATCTTCATTATGAATTTTTGGTGCATGGTGTTCACAAAAACCCGAGGACGGTAAAATTACCGCAAGCTAAATCCCTCAGAGGAAAAGATAAAACGACTTTTATCGCCAATGCTAAGCTGAGATTAGATAAACTCAACCGCTATAGCCAATTGCTCGCAACTCAATAGCCTAACTTTTCTTCCTCGACGTTACTCGTCTAACTTCGAGGAAGTGGCAAGGCTCTCTTGAACACAAGTATTTATCTTGCTATCTCGACTCAACATCAAGAGGCAAGGCGTTAGAATCAATGTCAGTAATGTTGCAAATGCTAATCCCCCAGCAACAGCAGTTGCAAGCTGCGACCACCACTGAGTACTAGGAGCACCAAACTCTATTTTTTGGTTAATCAGGTCAATGTTCATTTCTAAAACCATGGGGAGTAGACCAAGAATAGTGGTTACCGTTGTCAGCAGCACGGGCCTCAAACGTTGTACTCCAGTGCGCAGAATAGCATCACGTTTTTCGACACCACGTTTAATTAGCTGATTGTAAGTATCAATCAAAACAATATTGTTATTCACGACAATTCCAGCCAGCGCAATGACACCTATCCCAGACATGATGACACCAAAAGGCTTTTGGAAAATTAACAGACCGACCAGAACACCAACCGTGGAAAACAACACCGCACTAAGAATTAAGAATGATTGATAAAAACTGTTGAACTGAGTCAGTAGAATAAGTGCCATTGCAACCAAAGCAATCATAAAAGCTTTTTGTAAAAATGCTGACGAGTTTTCCTGCTCTTCATTCTGGCCACGAATTTTAAACTCGATCCCGTCAGGTAGTGACAACTGGGCTAATGCTTGCTCAATTTTAGGTAATTCAAGTGTTAGGTTATAACCCTCTTTTATATCTGCAAATACATTGATTACTCTGGTGCCGTCAATACGGCGAATGGTATCTTGTTTAGGGCTAGGAATAATACTGGCGAAATTGGTTATTGGTACCATGCCAGCTGCTGTTTTCACTCTAAGCTGGTCAAAGCGGCCAATATCTCTTTTTTCTTGCGGATATCGGACAAGGATATCAACTTCCTCAGTCGCGTCATCAGGTAAATAGTCACCTAATTTAAGCCCATTCGTAACAAATTGAACGGTATTTCCTACCAAAGTGGCGTCTGCAAGAAAACGAGACGCATCATCTCGGCGTATATCTATCTGCCAATCAATTCCCCCTTTACTCGAAGTATCACTGATATTGGTAAACGCTGAATATCCATCCGCCCACTGACGAACTAATTTGGCGCCAACATCAAGTTGGTCATGTGCTCGAGAGGACAATTCAATAACCAAATCATGTTCTACAGGAGGGCCTGCATCAGGAAATTTATATTCAATCTCAACACCAGCATATTGATCTGTCGAGCGCTTCAACTCTTCGATAATTGTTTTTATTTTGCGCCTATATTGCCAATCAACAGGAGTAATTTGAATCTGCCCTATTTCATCATCTCCCCCTGTTTTGGTATATACACTCTCAAACTCCTGATGGCCAAGCATTACGGACTCAATATCACGCATGATCACATCTTTTTCATCCAGTGATAAGTCGCCATGAGAGCGAACTTTGACGGTAAAAAACGGCGGATCAACTTCAGGAAAAAACTCTGCGCCGAGGCCTGATTTTGCATAGGCCCAACCAACTAAAATAGCGAGTACAATAGCGCTAACGAGAATTCTAAATGGGTAATGAAGGGCTGTATCTAAAATCTGGTAGTAATATTGGGTAATCCCCTTGGCTTTGGAAAAGTCCCCGTTATCGAGCGCAAGCATTATTTCACCTTGTCTCTCTGTTGCTTGTTGCGGTTTACCAAACAAGCTCCCCATTACCGGCACAAACAAAAGTGCCATTGCCAATGATGCCGACAAGGTGGCAATCAAAGTTAGGGGGAGGTACTGCATAAACTCGCCAGTGATATTAGGCCAAAAAAGCAATGGTGCAAAAGCTGCCAAAGTCGTCGACGTTGACGCTATAATAGGCCATGCCATACGCTTAGCTGCCTCACGATATGCTTCTTTCCGACCTACGCCTTCTTGCATTCTCCTGTCAGCAAATTCAGTCACTACAATTGCGCCATCAACCAGCATACCGACGGCCATGATCAAAGAGAACAACACAACAATATTAATTGTTAAACCAAACACAGCCAGCACTAATAGACCCGTTAAAAACGAGCCAGGAATTGATATACCGACAAGAAATGCAGTGCGGACGCCAAGAATTGCAATGATAACAACGACCACAAGAATGATGGCGGATAAAATGTTATTCTGCAGATCATTAAGCATCATTTTGACATCGTTAGACTGATCCCAAGTATATTTGACCTGCAAGTTATTGGGCCATTCTTGATGCTTCTGCGCTTCCATAAGTACTTGCTTGATGAGAGCGACTGTTTCAATGATGTTTTCACCCGCACGCTTCTTGACATCGAGAACGATCGCAGATTGCCCATCTAAGCGTGCATAACTTTCAGGGTCTCGAAAAGCTCGCCGAACATTTGCTACATCGCCAAAAGTAATCACTTGCTTACCGTCAACTTTAACTGGTAACTCTAATACGTCTTTGATGGAATCGAATACAGAAGGGACTTTGACCGAGAACCGACCATAACCTGTATCAACAAAACCTGCCGCAACGACCCTATTATTTAGAGCAATCAAATTATAGATATCAGCTTGATCAAGGCCATAGCTTTCCATCAGCAAGGGATCAACGATGATTTCGATAATATCCTCTCTATCTCCAGCAATATCAACTTCAAGAACTTGACGGAAACTTTCGAGCTTATCCCTTAATTGGCGAGCAATTTTTACCACGGTTCTCTCTGGGACGCCGCCATAAAGCACAACCGTTAAGGCTGGTTCTTGAGACGCAAAAGTGACTTCACTAACTGTTGGTTCATCACTATCTTCAGGTAGTCTCGGCTTAGCTAAATCGACGGCTTCGCGAACATCAGACATGGCTTTGTTCAGATCAATCCCAACACTAAATTCAAGCATCACTGAAGCATGTCCCTCAGATGCTGTAGATGTCATTTCTTTCACCCCTTCAATCGAACGTAACTCCTGTTCGATAGGGCGAACAAGCAGTCTCTCTGAGTCAGCTGGAGAAATACCTTGATGACCAACAGACACATAAATGATAGGGATTGTGATATCTGGGCTCGATTCTTTAGGCACAGTAAAATAAGTCGCCCCCCCTGCAACTAAAACAAAAACCAACAGAACCAACATTGTTCTGACCCGAGAGAGTGCCGCATCAATCAAGGAGTACATAACTTACCCTCACTTTTTTTGCTCGACCGCAATCACTGTATCACCATGGCGGACAAAACCCTGGCCGACAGTAATAATACTTACCTGTTCTCCCAATCCTGTAAGCCAGACACCGTCTTGTTCAGCTTTGACTAACTTAATTGGTACAAAGTTAACCTGTTCATTAGTCAGAGTTTTTACCCCCAAATTGCCGGATTCATCCAGTGCAAGAATGGCTGGCGTGACTTTAACTGCCAACTGCTCATAAAGATTTAGTTTCACTTCAGCGCTCACCCCGGCAGGGATTTTTTGTTGAGGGTTAGGCAAGAGGATTTCTATCGGAAAAGTATTAGTCTCAGGGGATGAAACTCTGGAAATATAGCTGACTTTACCTTCAACTTCATTATCATCGATAAAGGACACCTGAGCGGGTTGCTGGAGCGCCAAGTTTTGAATATGCCGTTCGCTCACATCGGCTTCTATTACTATCTGACGAAGATCAATTAATGTTGCAACAGGATCGCCAACACTGACAAAATCACCAAGCTCTATGTATAAACGCTCAATAGCACCACCAAACGGTGCTTTAACTGCTGTATTGGCAAGGGCAAGTTTTGCATTTCTCAGCCCCGCTCTTGCTTCGATTAGGTCTGCCTGAGCCTTACTAAAAGCGACCTCTCCTTGTAGTCCTTTATTTTTTAGAGATTGAACTGCCTTGTATTCCTTTTCCCTAACTTTAAGTAATGCACTAGCTCGTTCTACCTGGATGTCCAAATCACCTTTATCGATACGCGCAATCACTTGCCCTTTAATGACAGCTTCGCCTTTATCCACCGCCAACTCTACAATCTTACCCGCTATTTCCGCGCCCAATTTAGCTTGCTTATCAGGGGCTGTTCTTCCATATAAACTTATCGACTTTTGAACTTTTTGAGCAGTATATGTTTGGAAACCGACCTTTGCTTTAGGGCTATCATTCAAAGTGTTCGATAGCGTATTTTCTTCAGCAATCAGCGTCCCTAGCCCTAACCAAATCGATAAAACAAAAATAATAGCCAGTGACAAAATATAAGGTTTTGAGGAAAGAAATTGGAAGAATGACAATCTGCTCATAACAATCCTTTGCCGAGTATATGCATCAAATCTCAATAACTCAGGATATAAATGAACCCACTAAAAATAAAACACGCTGAACCAGTAATTTAGCCAATGTCTCAGTTATTACATCTAGCAGATGAGAGTTTGTGACATGCAGGGACTAGATCAGATTGATTTCAAAAACATAAGAAGTGAACAGTTAAGGAAATAATTCTGAGGGGCAAAAGCCGCGGTGGTACACGGCTTGTTTAAATCAGTCTTTACACGCTAAACGACGCGCCGCAACCACAAGTTGTTGTTGCATTTGGGTTACTCACGAAAAAGCGTGAACCTTCAAGTCCTTCGGTATAATCAACTTCCCCCCCCACAAGGTACTGTAAACTCATGGGGTCAACGACTAAAGTAACACCACTATTAATTATCGTTGTATCACCGTCATTCACATTCTCATCAAATGTAAAACCGTATTGAAAGCCACTACAACCGCCGCCTGTGATATAGACACGTAGCTTGAGGTTTGGGTTTTCTTCTTCAGCAATTAACACTCCCACTCTGTTGGCGGCAGCATCTGAAAAGGTTAGTGGAATATTGACTTCACTCACAGTGACCTCTCTCACATTTCGATCCAATAAACATGGTTACTATCGAATACATCATTATTTTAGTTCTTCTTATTATCTAATACCTGAGTGCTCCGTTCAAGTATTCACCATCTAAGCTTATTTTTTTTCGTTAAATCACTACTTTAGTGACGAAAAAAACACATACTGGACTGCAAAATGTTTCATGTATAAAGATGACCATGTACAATGTGCGCCTAAATTGGTCCGAAGTAATCAAAATGAGGGTATATCCATGACCAAATCAGCAGAGCTTTACGAAAAAGCCCAACAAACGATTCCTGGAGGAGTTAATTCTCCTGTGCGTGCTTTTAATGGTGTAGGCGGAGCACCTATTTTTGTAGAGCGTGCGGACGGTCCGTTAATTTTTGATGCTGATGCAAAAGCGTATATTGATTACGTTGGATCTTGGGGCCCCATGATCCTTGGGCATAATCATGCAGTTGTGCGTGAAGCCGTGATTGAGGCCGCGCAAAGAGGCCTAAGCTTTGGCGCTCCAACTGAAATGGAAATTAAAATGGCAGAGCTGGTTTCCGAGTTAGTGCCATCTATGGAACAAGTTCGCATGGTAAGCTCAGGCACTGAAGCAACAATGAGTGCCATTCGCCTGGCCCGTGGTTACACAGGACGAGATAAAATTATTAAGTTTGAAGGCTGTTACCATGGCCATGCTGATAGCTTACTCGTAAAAGCTGGATCGGGCGCACTTACTTTAGGTCAGCCAAGCTCACCAGGCGTCCCAGCGGATTTCGCTAAGCACACCCTAACAGCAATATTCAACGATTTAGATTCAGTACGTGAGCTTTTTGCCGCAAACAAAGGCGACATAGCTTGTATTATTGTTGAGCCAGTTGCAGGGAATATGAACTGTATTCCTCCTGTAGAGGGTTTCCATGAAGGACTGCGCGAAATCTGTGATCAAGAAGGCGCCCTACTTATCTTTGATGAGGTTATGACAGGCTTTCGAGTGGCGTTGGGCGGAGCTCAGGGTTACTACAAAATAACTCCTGATATAACAACCTTAGGAAAAGTCATTGGTGGTGGAATGCCTGTGGGCGCCTTTGGTGGTAAAAAAGCAATAATGCAGCACATAGCTCCAACAGGTCCTGTATATCAGGCTGGCACTCTATCAGGTAATCCAATTGCCATGGCCGCTGGGTATGCGTGCCTGAACCTACTAAAAGAAGAGGGTAATGAGCAAAATTTAGCCACTAAGACACAACAGCTCGCCAAGGGCTTTAAATCACTCGCAGAACAACATGGAATCCCACTCGTAGTCAATCAAGTGGGCGGCATGTTTGGCTTTTTCTTCACCGAGCAAACACAAATAACTCGCTATGAAGATGTGGCTAAATGTGATGTCGAGCGATTTAAGCGCTTCTTCCATTTAATGCTTGAGCACGGTGTTTACCTAGCTCCTTCAGCGTTTGAAGCCAGCTTTACATCACTGGCTCATGGAAGCAAAGAAATTGAAGCAACGCTCGAAGCTGCTGACCGCTGTTTTGCTCTTTTAGCGAAAGAAGCCTGATACGTTTCCAACAACTAGGAATCACCCAAAAATCTGGTGATTCCTAGTTGGTATTAATTCCAATACAAAATAACCAATACACTCAGTAAAATCACCATTAACCAAAACCAAGGTATTTTTCGCTTGGCTCGAGTGCCTGTACAGCAAGGTTTTTCCTCATTACAACATCCCATTAAATTTTCCTCTAGACATAACACTTTGGTTTTACGTTGAAGACTCAGCAGATTATGGCCATTATACCTACATCTAACTGAATAATTGGATCGCAAACGTGTCAGGAAAATTTAAAATTACATCCAGCCATTGGGTGATCGTTGTTGCTCTTCTCGCGGCAGGCTTTGCCTGTTTCTTGTTGGTTGAGCCTTATATAAACTCTATTGTCATGGCCTTCATCATATCGCTTTTGATGTTTCCCATACATGATAAAATCGAAACACGCGTGGGCAGTCAAAAGAATCTAGCCTCATTACTTTCTTGCATGCTACTCTCTGTTATCATTGTCTTACCACTTCTATTTGTTTTTGCAGCCATTGTTCAACAAGGCTCTACTTTTTCACAGAATGTGTATCAGTGGGTTACACAAGGCGGCATTCAGGCCTTATTTGAGCATCCATGGATAGTAAAAGCTTTATCTATAATTAATACTTACCTCCCGTTTGACGAAATTAAACCACAAGAAGTTGGTCAAAAAATTGCTCAGTTTGCGACATCATTTGGTACCAATTTAGTAGGAATTAGCGCCAAGATCCTTGGAGATGCCACCAGTTTTCTGCTCAACTTCTTTTTGATGCTATTTGTGTTATTTTTCTTGCTTCGCGACCACGATACGATTATTGCAGCAATACGTCATATCCTCCCACTATCTCGAAGCCAAGAGGACAAACTGCTTGAAGAAGTAGAAAAAGTATCAAAATCAGCAGTAATGGGATCTTTTCTAACCGCGATCGCACAAGGCTTTGCCGGAGGCATAGGTATGTGGTTAGCAGGCTTCCAAGGTCTTTTCTGGGGAACCATGATGGGATTCGCTTCATTTATCCCTGTGGTAGGTACCGCATTAATTTGGATACCTGCGGCTATCTACCTATTTTTAACCGGCGACACAACATGGGGAATATTCCTTACAATATGGAGCATCGCTGTGGTTGGTTCGATCGATAACTTACTCAGACCATTTTTGATGCAAGGCAGTGCGGGAATGAACACATTAATGATTTTCTTCTCCCTGCTCGGAGGACTCCATTTGTTTGGATTAATAGGGCTCATCTACGGACCACTAATCTTCGCTATCACAATGGTGCTGTTTAATATTTATGAGGAAGAATTCAAACACTTCCTCGATGAGCAAGATCAAAACTAAGCTCTGATAGAAAAGCAGGCTTCAAGAATTCGGGGGATTGTGAGAAAATCCCCCATCTTTTTTTTCCAGAGCCTATTATGTCTGCCTATATTGCCCCGAGCCAAATTGCACAGAGACAACTCGACTATTTCGCAGGTAAAAGCCTTATTGTTGCTGGTGAGCTAGAAGATCTGTTTCCAATAGAGCTTACAAAACACTGTGAGTCTGTGACTGTTTTTACCACTAACTACAGTTATTACCGCCAGCTTGAACCTTGTGAGCAGCTATCTACTGTATTTGGCTCAGAGTTCGATAAAGAAACCAAAGCCGATATGATTTTGCTTTACTGGCCAAAAGCCAAAGCAGAGGCTGAGTTTTTATTGACCATGCTACTTTGCAAACTAGGCGTTGATACTGAAGTTGTCATCGTAGGAGAAAATCGCTCTGGCATAAAAAGTGTAGAAAAGATGTTCAAGCCTTTTGGTTCCATTGGCAAATTTGACTCAGCAAGACGTTGTTCTTTCTATTGGGGAAAGTGTACCCAGCAACCAGCATACTTTTCCATCAATGACTGGTTTAAAGAATATACGGTTAACTACAAAAATCAGCAGCTTGTTATAAGAAGTTTGCCCGGCGTATTTAGTCACGGTCAATTTGATGTAGGAAGTCAGTTACTATTAGACAGCCTGCCTGCCCTTCATGGTAAGGTGCTTGATTTTGGCTGCGGAGCAGGCGTTATTGGCTGTGTCATGAAAAGTATAAATCCTGACATAGAGTTAGAAATGTGTGATATCAATGCACTAGCAGTAGAGTCAAGCATAGCAACGTTAGCAGCCAATGACTTGACTGGAAAAGTGTTTGCTTCTGATGTTTACTCCAATACCAGTAAGGATTATCAATTTATCATCAGTAATCCACCTTTTCACTCTGGATTAGAAACGAGTTATGATGCGACAGAGTTTCTTCTTGCCCATGCGCCAAGATACCAAATAGAAGAAGGTCAGTTGTTTATCGTAGCGAATAGTTTTCTCAAATACCCACCGATTATTAGTGATGCCTTTGGTCATTGTGAGACAATAAACAAGACCAACAAATTTGCAATTTATCACGCAAAAAAATAATTAATAAGCTCAATACCAATCGACTATTGAGCTTAAGCCCTTCTTACGACAAAAAATTCAGGTTGATTCCACGCTTTGCATCTAACTTACTTGTCAAAGTAAAAAAACTCGTTAATTTTGTCATTCTAAGTGGTTTACGTTTTTGCTTGAGCATTCTAATGCCAGCCTACACTAGGGAAAGTTAAGCCAAGCTTATGTTTAAGTTATATAGAAAACAGAGATTTAAGCGACTAAAACACACTCTCATGCTCGCCTTTATGATACTGAGCATTACCCCTCTCACCGCTGTCGCATTGTTTTTCCTGCACTCTCACAGTCAAGATCTTGAAAAGCAAAGTACATCCCATTTAGTTTCGGTACGTGACAATAAAAAGCAGCAGCTTTTAGATTACATGACGGCCAAACAATCTGAAGTAATGGGTTTTGTCCGCTCAGAGTTGGCTTACGCCAGTGGGGGGCGTTTTTATGGCTTAGTGAATGCCTTTCGCAGCTTAGGTTTGGACATAGAGCAAGCCCGGGAATACGCACAACAGCGCTATATCAAGGGCTCAGGAGATCAAGTCAAGACCTCTATTCTTCCTCAATCTAATTTATATAACGGTACCGAGAGATACCGTTTGCTTCATAAGCGTTACCATAGAGCCTATGTTGAGCTTTTAAGACGCTCTGATTTTGATGATATTCTGTTAGTCGATTTGGAAGGTAACGTGACTTACTCTACCCTCAAATACGACAATTTTGGTACAAATCTACTCACAGGGCGCTACAAAAACACCCATCTTGGTAATACATTTCAAAAGCTTATAGATGAAGTAACACAAGAGCGTAAAACCAATGAAGAATATACGCCTATCATCACCTCGGATTTCAGGGTAGATGGCAAAAAGCAAGTCGCTTGGCTTGGCGCTCCTATTATTCAGCAGGGCTACCTCCATAGCTATGCTATGTTCCGCTTGCCTAATAATGAAATAACCAAGCTTATTTCTGATCATAAAGACACCGCTGAGATGAGAACTTTACTTGTTGGTCAAGACCATCTCTCCAGAGCATTGAAGATACAACAAGAAGACATTGATAATAGCTATCAAGTGGTTGGCAAAGCTCTTAGTGGCGATACGGCGGTTGGCACCTATATCAATAAGTTAGGTGACGGTATTATTGCCGCCTATAGTCAGGTTTCCTTTAGTGGTATTAATTGGGCGATTATTGTTGAAGTGCCTGAGAAGGTAGCCTTTGCTCGCGTGCACCAACTCGAAACCATCTTTATTTTTGCCATGCTGATTGCCATTGCACTGGTGATCCTTGCCTCTCATTACCTTTCTCAATTTATTACAGCGCCTTTATTAAGGCTAACTTGGACAGCAGAAAAAGTATCTGCGGGAAACCTCGATACAGACATAGTCAATACCCAGCGTAAAGATGAGATTGGCAGGCTCGCACTTAGTTTCGAGCGTATGCAGCGCTCAATACGTGACAAAATACAATTAATTGAAAAGCAAAATATGGAGCTTGAGAAAAACCTTCAAGTGATCCAAAGACAAAATGAAGATCTGCAACTTACCAATCGGCTCAAAGATGAGTTTCTCGCAACTACATCTCATGAGCTCAGAACCCCACTTCATGGCATGGTAGGGATAGCAGAAGCGCTGATATCTGGAGCCAATGGTCCGATGACGGCCGATCATAGGTATCAACTGGATATTATCGTCAAGAGTGGCCAACGCCTAGCAAATTTGGTTGACGACTTACTTGATTATCACAAAATGCGCTACGGAAAGCTGGATATTGAGGCAAGAGCCGTCAATATATCGGGGGCTGCGCGCCTAGTCATGGAACTTTCTTCCCACCTAATTGGTAACAAACCCATTCGAGTGATTAACCAAGTGCCAGAGGAACCTTTATGGGTATGCGCAGATCCACAACGTCTAGAGCAGGTTCTTTATAACCTAATTGGTAACGCTATCAAGTATACAAATGAAGGTAAGATTGTTATATCAGCATGCCAAATAGACGATGATATTCGTGTTCAGGTTGTCGATACGGGACAAGGAATACCTGCGGGTCAGTTAGAACATATATTTGAGCCTCTAACTCAGGCAAACAGTGATAATGGGCGTTATCAGCAAGGTGCTGGTCTTGGCCTCTCAATTTGCCGTCAATTGATCGATTTAATGAAGGGGCACTTGTACGTCAGCAGCCAACCTATGGTAGGAACCACCTTTAGCTTTACGCTTCCGAAAGCATCTGAAACTCAAATAGAGCAAACTCATAGTACTGACAGTTTACATTTCAAAGCTCCAGATGTTATTGATATAGAGCCTTTTGAAAGCTCATCAACTACTGAAGATGAATCAGCGCCTTTACTTCTGGTCGTTGACGATGAGCCTGTAAACTTAAGAATTCTTGACAGCTTCCTGCGCGTAGAAGGATACCGAATAAGAACAGCTCAAAATGGAGAAGAAGCATTAAAGGCACTTAATAACGAAAAGCCAGCTCTCGTGCTGTTAGATATTATGATGCCAGGTGTCAGTGGTTATCAGGTTTGCCAAACCATACGCACGCAATTCGATCATGCCCAGCTACCCATTATTATGTTAACTGCCTTAAATCAGCCTGAGGACAGGGTTAGAGGATTTGACGCTGGCGCCAATGATTACTTATCAAAGCCATTTAATAAACAAGAGCTTGCCGCTAGAATAAAAGCACATCTGACAGCAAGTAAAGCCGAAATGCGTAGAGTTGAGAATCAACAGCTCAAAAGTGAAATACAACAAAGAGCTAGAGTCGAAGCCAGCTTACTTGAAACACAAGGACGTTTATTAGAACAACTAGAATCTGCACCTGAAGCCATCATATGTGTCAGAGATGACAATAGAATACGTTTCACCAATGAAGCGGCTTCCTTACTCTTTAAGCGCACTTCAGAGCAGCTTAAGCGCTCGAAAGCGGATGAGCTTATCTCTCGTAAATTCCTAGAAATCAAAAAACCTCATTACTGTGGCCCTATCGATGTCTACGTTGATGAAGTCCGCCAATCTCTCTCTGCAGATATAATTAGCCTCCCGATCAACTCTGGACTCAAATCAATGTATATTTTTGACCTTGGAGGTGGAGTTAACACCACGCGCTTAAATCATTTAGAAACGGCGGTAGAAGCCCTTTCTAGTTACGCCTTTGAAGGTGATAAAGCAAAACTTCTCGAGCTCAAAGAGCTTGGAGATGAATTTAGCGATCTTATCGAAAGAGGCGCTCATAGTGAAAAATCAAAACAAGAAATCATGCGTGAAATACTGGTTGATTCGATGACCAGCGGGCTTGCCTACTGGGAACATGTGACCGGTCTAAGTAAGTTTGATTTTGCTGAACAAAGTGGCTTATGGCGAGTCTATTTAGATCGCAGTACATTGCAAACGCGAACTCTAGATAAATATTTGAGGGTAGAAACCTTACCTAAAACTCCACGCTGGAGGACTGTATTGAGTTCATTGGAGTTCATTCTAGAGCACTGCAAAGAAATGACTCCAGAGCGAAGCCACATTGAAAATTTGCATGATAAACTTCAGCACTTACTAACAAACTAGGTATTGATAGATACTCAGTGTTCCCGAACCATAAGATCAGCACCAAAATGCTTTAAGAATTGACGAATGTATGAAGCTATAATCCGGCATAACTTGCAATATTAATTGGATAAATTGGCATAAAATCATCAGTTTGAGAACGTAATCACAACAAGACGGCAGAATTTATTCAGGTCAATACCACTGCCAATAATTACACTAGTGACAATGATCTCATAAAGAAGCTCACATTTACAAACTAAAGATTTTTCTGGGAAGAAACGTAAGTAAACACTCACATAAACTTATTTTAACGTGCAAAATTGAGCTTGCAAAGCCCATTGTAAGGCTAGGGATACAAATCGTAATACTTTGCATTTAACGTCATTAACGATAACCGCAGGGCTTTTAACACTTTTAACGAGAAATAGAATTGCCTAATGAAACAATAGAGTGTTTGCTTAGTTGACCTAGTGTCTACAGGCCACTCTTATTAGTCAAATGACATTTCAAAGTCATTAATATTGAGGTAGCTGCTGGGAAATGCTTATCGTTGAAAACACGTGGCTATCTATGTGACATGAAAGCAAAAAGTAAGGAACAGCTATGCTTGCCAATACAACGAAAACAGTGCTAGCTACAGTTATCACAGCTGCGGGGCTAAGTCCCGCAGCTGTGGCAACTGAGCGCAGCGAGCTAACCATTCATCCCAAAGAATTTTCCACATTCGTACGTAACTTTAACCCCTATTTAGGCGCTACTCATCTACATACTACATGGGATTTCATCTATGAGCCCTTGGTTGTATTCAATGAAATGCAGGGGAATAAGCCTGTTTTTCGCTTAGCGAGCAGCTACTCGCTATCAAAAGATCTTACCAATGTCACATTTGACTTACGCCAAGATGTAAATTGGTCTGATGGCCAGAACTTTAACGCAAACGATGTGGTTTACTCCTTTAATCTAGTGAAAAACAACCCAGAGCTTGACCAAAGTGGTATCAATTCATGGGTTTCCAGTGTAAAAAGAATCAACGACTACCGAGTTAGATTCGAGCTTACAGAAGCGAACTCTAATGCTCCTTATGAGATAGTTAAAGTTCCCATTGTGCCAGAACACATCTGGAAAAATGTTAAAAACCCTTCCACCTTTTTAAACAAAAACCCTGTCGGTTCCGGCCCTTTTACAGAAATCGACACTTTCACATCCCAACTCTATATTCAATGTCGCAACCCTAATTATTGGGATTCTAAAAACCTCGAGGTTGATTGCTTGAGGGTTCCACAGATTGCGAACAATGACCAGTTCTTGGGTAAAGTCGTCAATGGTGAGCTCGACTGGACATCCTCATTTATTCCAGATATCGATCGTACCTACGCAGCTTCCAACCCCAATCACCACTACTGGTATCCACCGTCAGGCACTCAAGCTTTCGTTATTAACTTCAAAAACCCTGATCCTGCCAAACGTGAGGCGCTCACCAATGTCGATTTTAGACGGGCATTTTCTATGGCCCTCGATAGGCAGACCATTATTGATATTGCTTTCTATGGCGGCGGTACAGTGAATGATTTTGCTTCTGGTCTAGGTTATGCCTTTGAGTCTTGGTCAGACGAAAGCATCCATAATAAGTACAAGGCCTATAACACTTATAATGTTAAAGGCTCAAAAAACTTACTGGCTCAAGCCGGATTTAAAGATATCAATCAAGATGGCTTTGTTGAGACGCCTTCAGGCCTAGCATTCGAACTATTGATTCAATCCCCTAACGGTTGGACTGACTTTAATAACACAGTTCAGTTAGCGGTTGAGCAGCTCGCGGAGGTTGGCATAAAAGCTAAAGCACGTACACCAGATTTCTCTGTTTATAACCAAGCTATGCTCGAGGCAAAATACGATGTTGCCTACACCAATTATTTCCATGGTGCTGACCCTTATACCTATTGGAATAGTGCTTATAATTCAGCACTTCAATCTGGTGAAGGTATGCCCCGTTTTGCCATGCACTTTTACCAAAATAACAAACTAGATAAACTGCTCAATAGCTTTTACAAAACGGCGAATAGAAAAGAGCAACTGGATATCGCCCACGGTATACAAAAGATCATTGCCACAGATCAGGTAACGATTCCTGTGTTATCTGGTGCCTACATGTATCAATACAATACTACGCGCTTTACGGGCTGGTGGAACGAAGATAATCCAAAAGGTCGTCCCAATATCTGGGCAGGTATTCCTGAGCGCCTTCTTCATGTATTAGATTTAAAGCCCGTTCAATAAAACAACACCATAGCAGCGCCTCAAAATCAGACGCTGCTTTCATTTCTATATAGCTTAAGTTATTGGTATATGGCGTATCTCGCTAGGACAGGTTGCACCTTGAACTTTATCGATAACTCACAAACAGCGTATAGATAAATCGAGCAAGGAGCTAGGTAATGGGTTATTTCTTAAGGCGGTTATCATTTTACTGCGTGGCACTTTTGGTTGCTGCAACCCTAAATTTTATTATACCAAGAGCCATGCCGGGCGATCCTGTCACTATGATGTTTGCCAATGCTTCAGTGCAGGTGACACCTGAGCGAATTGCTGCAATGAAAGAGCTTCTTGGATTTGTCGATGGCGGGCTATTTGTTCAATATATTGCCTACATGAAAAATATCCTAAGTTGGGAACTAGGCACATCAATCCAGTTTTACCCGCTGCCTGTCAGTGAATTACTTGGCGGCGCTTTTGGCTGGTCTCTCTTTCTTGCTGGCAGTGCAGTGGTTCTCTCTTTCTCTCTAGGCTCTATTTTAGGTATCTACGCGGCTTGGAAGCGTGGTAGTAAATACGATGCCTTCATTACTCCTGGCATGCTTGTCATCCAAGCGGTACCACAGGTTGTCATCGCTATGATTGCTATGTTTGTCTTTGCGATTGGTTTGAAGTGGTTTCCCACAGGTTATGCCTATACGGCAGGAACAACGCCCGATTGGACCAACTGGGGTTTTATAAAAGATGTCACCTATCACGCTGTACTTCCCCTATTTTGCGCCTCAATTGTTCAGATTGGCGGCTTCTTGGTCAATATGCGCAATAACATGATCAACTTGCTTGCTGAAGACTATATTACGATGGCCAAAGGTAAAGGCCTCAGTCAGCAGCGAGTGATATTTAACTATGCTGCTCGTAATGCACTGCTTCCAAGTGTCACCGCTTTATCTATGGCTCTTGGTATGGCTATCGGTGGGCAGTTGATCATAGAGATCATTTTTAACTATCCGGGCTTAGGTTCTGTTCTTTTTAACGCAATAAAAGCCCGTGACTATCAGGTGTTGCAAGGACAGCTTCTTATTATGACCTTGTTTATGCTGTTTTTTAATCTCTTGGCTGACATTTTATATGTCGTCCTTGACCCACGCCTGCGTCAAGGAGGTCATTCATGATAAAAGTGCTACTCAGACTTATCTGGGGAAACCGCTTAGCTCTTATCGGTAGCTTAATTATTGGTATCTTTGTTGTCATTGCATTAGCTGCACCAATACTAACCAAACATGCGCCGAACAAACGGACTGGTAACCCGCATGAATACCCTTCAATTATCGTAAAGTCAGCCCAATCTCACCCTGATGGATGGATAGCCAAAAACCTTGCGACAGATAGGCGCACCATGGTCATGTCAAAAAAAGCCGACCATATATTGGGTACAACACGCATGGGACGAGACGTATGGTCTCAATTTGTTCATGGCGCACGAGTTTCCCTAAGCGTTGGATTTGGAGCAGGTTTAAGTGTGTGCTTGTTTGCCACCGTTATCGGTATCTCGGCTGGATATTTCGGTGGTCGTATTGATGATATATTAACCGCAGCAATGAATATCATGCTAGTGATACCTCAATATCCTCTGTTATTTGTTTTAGCCGCATTTATCGGGGAAGCAGGCCCACTCACCATTGCGCTTATCATAGGTCTTACCGCTTGGGCTTGGGGTGCAAGAGTTATTCGCGCTCAAACTTTAGCATTGCGTGAAAAAGAGTTTGTTAAAGCCGCAGAAGTTTTAGGCGAATCTCGATGGCGAATCATTTTCGTCGAAATTTTGCCTAATTTAATCCCTATTGTTGGAGCAAGCTTCATCGGTTCTGTTATGTACGCCATTATGATGGAAGCAACGATTTCTTTTCTTGGTCTTGGCGATCCCAATACTGTCAGTTGGGGAATCATGCTTTATAACGTACAAACTTCCTCTTCCATGCTAATTGGTGCTTGGTGGGAGTTATTGACTCCTTGCGCCGCACTCATTCTTCTTGTTACTGGACTTGCTTTACTAAATTTTGCCGTAGACGAAATAGCAAACCCTCAGTTGCGATCGCATAAAGGCCTAAAACGTTGGCAGAAGTTATCCCGTCAGCAGCAAACGCCCCTGCAAGAATTCAAACCACAAAACCCACTTTGCAGCGGAGAAAAATCACTATGACTAATCCTCTCGTTTCTATCCGCAACCTATGTGTTGATTATATTACCGATGCAGGAGATGTAAGAGCATGCAGCAATGTCAGCTTTGATATTGCTGCGGGAGAAGTATTTGGTTTGGCAGGTGAATCTGGATGCGGAAAATCCACCGTGGCTTTTTCACTCATGCGGCTACACAAGCCGCCCGCTTACATCAGCGCTGGTGAAATCCTGTTTAACGGTAACGACATACTCAAATATAGCGATGAACGTATGCAGACATTCCGCTGGAAGGAAATGTCTATGGTTTTCCAAAGTGCGATGAACGCCTTAAACCCTGTCTTAACCATGGAAGAGCAATTTTGCGATGTGATTATGTGTCATACCAATATGACTCGACATCAAGCGCGAAAAAGAGCTGAGGGACTGCTTGAGATTGTCGATATTCACCCTAGCCGCTTAAATGATTATCCTCATCAATTTTCTGGTGGTATGCGTCAGCGTCTTGTGATTGCCATTGCTTTAGCACTGAATCCCAAAATGATCATTATGGATGAGCCAACAACGGCTTTAGATGTCGTGGTGCAAAGGGAGATCTTGCAAAAGATTTACGCTTTAAAAGAAGAGTTTGGCTTTGCCGTTTTATTTATCACCCATGATCTTTCACTCATGGTTGAGTTTTCTGACCGCATTGGTGTTATGTATTCAGGCGAGTTAGTTGAAGTTGCTCCATCAAACAAGATTCTCAATGCTCCCTACCATCCTTACACAGAAGGCTTAGCTAGCTCTTTTCCTTCACTAACTGGGCCTAAAACGAAACTGACTGGAATTCCGGGTAGCCCTCTCAATCTATTAGATATCCCGTCAGGCTGCAGATTTCAAGCGCGTTGTCAGCACGTTAAAGATATTTGCCGTCAAAAGAGCATAAAATTAACCCAAATAGAGCCGAGCCATTTTTCTAACTGTCACCTCTACGGTGAGCCTATCACTCAAATCAAGTGTTAGATTGAGACAATAAAGATCACTAAACAGGAGGCGATAATGAGCGATGAATATGGGCAGCTACTCGTTGAAGGGAAAAACCTTATCAAAGACTTTCCGATTAATAGTAACGCATTAAAACAGCCAATGATGCGCGCGATTAATGACGTGTCCTTTAAAATGTATAAGAGTCGTGGTCTTTCCGTGGTTGGAGAGTCTGGCTCTGGCAAATCAACCACTGCCAAGATGATCGCCAAAATGTATGCGCCAAACTCAGGCTCGATTCACTATAAAGGCAAAGATCTCGCCTCTTTTCGCTCTCGCTCTGAACTAAAGAGCTATCGAAAAGGGGTACAAATGGTATGGCAAGACCCTTTTAGTTCTCTCAACCCAACACACAACATTTTTCATCATCTAGCCCGCCCTCTATTGATTCATAAAAAAGTCGCAACAAACAACAAAAAAGAATTGCAGGAGCGCGTGTATGCGCTCTTAGAGCAAGTAGGCTTAATTCCTGCAAAAGAAACAGCCAGTAAGTTCCCTCACCAGCTTTCAGGAGGGCAACGTCAAAGAGTGAATCTTGCGCGCAATATAGCAGTAGAAGCAGAAGTGGTATTAGCCGATGAGCCAACTTCAATGCTTGATGTGTCTATTCGCGCAGGAGTGCTAAATCTCATGGAGGAAATGAAGTTTGAGAAAAAAATGTCACTACTTTATATAACCCATGATATAGCAACAGCGCGTTATATAGCTGAAGACATTGCGGTTATGTATGTCGGTCATATGGTCGAATGGGGAGACACTGAAGAAGTTATCCACCAGCCTCAACACCCCTATACACAGTTACTTATCTCTGCCGTACCTGATCCAAGTAAATCTATTCATACCCAATTAGACGGTAAAAAAGGAGAAATCCCCCTTTGGACACCAAGCTCTTCAGGCTGCCCATTTGCAGCTCGATGTCCTCATTCTACTCAAAAATGCAAACAACAACTGCCGGACATCACACAGCTATCAAGCAACCACTTTGTTCGCTGTTACTTACACCAATAATAAACTTTAGCCAAATCATCATATTGAGAATAACTACCAAGAGGTGCGAATGCAGATACTAACCAACCATATTGGTTATGAAAGACTTGGTCCTAAAAAGGCCATTTTGATGCTCGATGAGGATTCTTTGCTGCCAAGCTCTCAGGTGGAACTCATCAATGTCGATAACAAGCAATGTGTCGGCCACTTTCCATTAGGGCTGATTGCGCGAGTGGAAAAATGGCATCAGGGATATTTCAGTCATATCGACTTTTCCGCCCATCAAGTATCTGGCAGCTATTATTTGCGATTTCAGCATTGCCAATCCAAACCATTTACTATTTCAAATAACCAGCTGTGCCAATCAACACTTTCCGATCTGATTCATTATTTCAAATCACAACGTTGTGATGGGCTATTTGATAGGCAAGATAAACATGTTCGTTTACTCAATAGTCAAACCTATGTTGATGTACACGGTGGCTGGTACGATGCATCTGGAGATGTAAGTAAGTACTTATCTCATCTTTCCTATGCGAACTATTTCAACCCGCAGCAAACGCCCATCGTGGTATGGAATACAGTCAAAGGGATTGAAATAACTCAGCGCAGTCTACCCAATTTTACCTATCAAAGGATGTTAGATGAAGCTTTGTTCGGGGCTGATTTTTTGCTCAGAATGCAGCACAGCAGCGGCTATTTCTATACTACTGTATTTGATAAGTGGTCCAAAAATCCTCATGAAAGAGAAATATGTTCCTACTCAACCCAGCAGGGACAAAGGTCAGACGACTACCAAGCAGGCTTTCGTCAAGGCGGCGGCCTTGCTATCGCGGCATTGGCAGCAGCAGCAAGACTCAACAAGGACAGGGACTATACGGCTGAGGAATACCTCAAAGCGGCAGTTTTAGGCTACGCACATCTTAAAGAGCACAACCACTATTATCTAAACGACAATCAAGAAAATATTATTGATGAGTATTGCGCTCTTATTGCTAGCGTCGAGTTATACAAATCAACCCACCAAACTTGTTACTTAGAAGAAGCTCGCACTTGGGCAAAAAGGCTTACAAACCGTCAGCAGTCGGATGCTAATGTCAGTCACTATTGGTCAGCCAATGACGATGGCTCTCGACCTTATTTTCACGCGGCAGAAGCAGGCCTTCCTGCCATCGCACTATGCGAGTATCTCAGCATAGATAAACAAGATAGTCTCAGTGAAGCCGTGTTGAAGACTCTAGTTCAATCCTGTCAATTTGAACTGTCCATCACTCACAAGGTATTCAATCCATTTGGCTATCCACGTCAATACGTTAAAGATCTGCATCATGACAAACGAGAAGCTTTCTTCATCGCGCAAGATAATGAGACAGGTTATTGGTGGCAAGGTGAGAATGCACGCTTATCATCATTGGCTGTGATGGCGTATTTCGCGCAGCCTTATATCAAGGATATCACCCTAAAAAATAGCTTAATTCAATATGCTCAAGGTGCCATAGACTGGATACTAGGCCTTAACCCCTATGACATGTGTATGCTCGATGGACATGGACACAATAACCCTGATTATTTACCTCAACTTGGTTTTTTTAATGCCAAAGGAGGTATTTGCAATGGTATTACTGCGGGAGTAAATAAGCCACATGGCATAGCATTTAACCCCTCATCTCATAAAGACGATATGGCGCAAAATTGGCGATGGGGAGAACAATGGTTACCCCACAGCGCATGGTTCCTTCTGGCGATCATCGCCCAATCACATCATTTTACTAACAGGGAGGAAAGTTAGAATGATTACATGTTATGTCGGCATTGACGGCGGGGGAACCAGTTGCCGAGCAAGAATAAGAGATCATCAAGGAAGATTACTTGGAGAAGCAAACGGCGGCAGCACTAATATTCTACTCGGAGTCGAACTTGCCCTACAGTCTATAAACGAAACCGTATCCATAGCGGCGAAAAGTGCCAGTCTTGATCATTCCCAATTCGCTTTCATGCATCTTGGATTAGCACTTGCTGACGCTGAACATAATCTATTTAAAAGAGAGGAAGCATGAGCTATCAACTCCAACTCGCCGTTATCTCTGAACAGCCTGAGCAGAGCTTGGTCAGCTTAACACTACATAACGTCTCTGAATTCACACTCTCACGCTGGTGTTTACAGTTTATTTTCGAGCGCAATATTAATCTCGACAGCATCACTCATGGCAAAGTCAAACAAGTAGGAAGTTTTTGTACAATCACGCCAGATACCGACAATTTAGCCATAAATAATCAGTATTACTGCGAATTTATTGTTAATTCACCACCTGTTCGCTTCTATGCTCATGGCATAAAAGAGGCAGTCGTTGTTGACCTAGACACAAACCAGAAACTGCCAGTCGCCATTGAGCCAATGATGCTTGCCAAAGTCCATAAAATAGACGCTTGCTTGACACCTCCAGAAGCATCTTGCACCGGGCTTATCCCTCATCCCAACAAAATCGAATATCGAGAGGGAGAGTTCACTCTGACTGACAAAGTCAATATCTCCATCCAAACTTCCATGGCCGAGAAAGCGGCCACATGGCTAGAACAAGAAATGAATACCATGTTTGGCATTCATTTGGGAATAAGTAACAGCGGTATACTCTTTATGCTCAATTCTTCCCTAGAGGAGGGACACTATAATTTAGAGGTGGAGGCGGTGTGTATTAAATTAGAGGCTAACTCCATAAATGGTTTTTCTCATGCCAGTGCTACCTTATTGCAGCTCATTAAAAACTCAGATGGTAAATTCGTCGTTCCTAAGGTTAAGATCGCCGATCATCCTAGATTTACTTATCGTGGGTTGATGCTCGACTGCGCTCGTCATTTTCACTCTGTAAGTACAATCAAAAGATTGATTAATCAATTAGCATATTACAAGTTCAACTATTTTCACTGGCATTTAACCGATGATGAAGGATGGAGAGTGGAGATCGATGCTTTTCCACAACTCACGCAGATAGGTGCAAAACGTGGCAGTCAGTACGATTTAGAGCCACAATTGAGCCATCTTACCTCAAATCATGAAGGTTACTATAGCAAAGCGCAGATACGAGAAATCATAGCTTACGCCGCTGATCGCTCGATTATTGTAATACCAGAGATTGATATCCCTGGGCATTGTAGAGCAGCGATAAAATCTCTCCCTCATCTACTTGCTGATGGCGAAGACTCATCTTACTATCTAAGTGTCCAAAACTATCACGATAACACTCTTTCCCCAGCCCTTGATGGTACTTATGTTTTCATCGATAAGGTGCTAGAAGAAATTGCGGATCTTTTCCCTTCACCTTGGATACATATGGGCGGTGACGAAGTCCCCTCTGGTGTATGGCAAAACAGTCAAGCTTGTCAGACACTCATGAAAGTCAACCACTACCAAAGCACAGATGAGCTTCAAAGTCATATTCTCCGCTATGCAGAGAACAAACTTAAATCACTTGGAAAACGTATGCTTGGCTGGGAAGAAGTCAAAAATGGGAATAAAGTCAGTCCCAATACTGTCATCGTTGCTTGGACCAATGAGAACGCCGCCATAAACAGCGCTGAGCAGGGTTTCAATGTGATTCTCCAACCAGCCCAATATACCTACTTTGATTTGGTACAAGATTATGATCCCCATGAGTCAGGGTCGGACTGGGCAGGAGTACTTACTTTAGAAAAAGCTTACCGTTACCAACCACTTGAAAAAACATCAGCACAGAGCATTATACATCAGAAGATATCAGGGCTTCAGTGCGCTCTATGGTGCGAAAACACCATAGAGCAGACCAAGATAGATTATATGCTTTTCCCTCGGTTGACTGCTTTTGCGGAAGTTTGCTGGACCAACAACTCTCAGCGTAATTGGCAAGATTATTTATCTCGCCTAAAGCAACATCAGAGTCTTATGGATAAGCAAAATATCCAATACCGATACCCATGGAAGACAAAAACTTAATAACGTCAGATCAAGGCGGGATTAGAATGCCAAAACACCGTGTGTTTCTACTTTGACCGAAACTGGCTGACCAATGTTTAATGGTTCCGATGAACTAGCTAATAATCGGCTACCGTTGGCATCAATAACATAGCGGCAATGATCTCCCATAAATTGCTGCTCAAGTACCATGACGCTGCTTTGTTCGGTCGCACTAATCTGGATGTGCTGTGGGCGTAGTAACAATTCACACTTAGCATCAATATGGATATCTTGCTGCGCCTTTGCTTCGACAAGGCCAAGCTCAGTTTCAAACTCTCGCTCCGATACCCGTTTTGCGTTCAGGTAGCTACCGCCACCTAAAAAATCGGCAACAAATTTACTTGATGGTTGATAATACAATTCACTCGCGGTTCCATATTGCTCTATGATGCCGTGATTCATCACCGCCATCTTATCAGCAAAGGCAAAAGCTTCTTCACGACTATGAGTTACAAAGATTGCCGTCACACCCTGCTGCTTAAAGATTTTACGAATTTCACCGATCAATTCGTGGCGAACCTGAGTGTCTATGTTAGAAAAGGGTTCATCTAACAATAATAAGTCAGGGTTGTAGGCCAAAGAACGCGCGATAGCAACGCGTTGCTGTTGCCCGCCTGATAACTGGTGTGGGTAACGCTTCTCGTATCCTGTGAGATGAACCAAAGCCAGCATTTCCGCGATCTTGAGCGATTTATCATGTTTGCTAAATGCTTTTAAACCAAAAGCCACATTTTCTTCCACCGTCAAATGAGGAAAAAGTGCGTAATCTTGAAATATCATGCCAATATTTCGCTGCTCTGGTGGCTGCCAGCAGCTGCCGTTATCTATTAGCTTGCCATTGAGACGCATGGTCCCTGAGCTTAGCGGCAGTAAGCCTGCGATAGCTTTTAACAAGGTTGTTTTTCCACAACCACTCGCACCAAGCAAACACACGATTTCACCTTGACTTACATCCAAAGACAAGGACTCAAGCACGGTTGTTTGCAGATCATATTTACACGTTAAATTAGTGATAGATAGCGCTTTGCTCATCAGTGAGAGTGCTCCAGTGAACGATTAACTAATACAAGCGGAATCAATCCGACTAATACCAAAAGTACTGCGGGTAACGCTGCTAACTCAAGCTGCTCATCGGAGGCAAAGTTATACACATAAGTTGCCAAGGTTTCAAAATTAAACGGCCGAAGCAGCAGAGCGGCATTGAGCTCTTTCATTGATTCGATAAATACCAGTAGCCCCGCAATTAACGCACCTCGTCGAATCAGAGGAAAATGAACACGCCATAGCATCTGATTGGAATTACACCCCATAGTGCGTGAGGCCATATCAAGTGAAGGAGAGACTTTGTTAAGACTGCTCTCAACGCTACCAATAGCCACTGCAGAAAACCTCACCGTTAAGGCAAAGATCAACGCAAACATAGAGCCTGAAAATATCAAGCCTGGCTGAGCAACATTAATCATTTTTGCCACATCATTGACCAAATGATCCATAAAAAGAACCGGGACCATAACCCCAATAGCCAGTACAGTGCCCGGAACAGCATAGCCTAACGAAGATAAACGCATAAAGACTAAACTTTGATTATTTCCGACCAAACGATGATAAAAATTCACCACGACAGCAACAAAAACGCCAATGAAAGCTGCTGAAAATGATACATACAAACTATTCAAAGCGTATTGACGAAATTCTGGGGTCCAACTTTGAGCAAAGTATTGATATGCATAAACAATCAACTGCATTAAAGGAAATGCAAACGCGATGACGACCAAACCCCAGCACCAAAATAAGGCTAACCATTTTTTCCAGCCCTGTAGCTGGTATCTAAAGTCTTCACTGCTATTAAACTGGTTTTGAAACAACTTTTGTCTACGGCGGCTATAACGCTCGGTGCTGAGCAATAAGACAACAAATATCAGCATAATTGCCGATATTTTTGCGGCAGCAGTTAGGCTCGAATAGCCGAGCCAAGTGTCATACACTGCCGTGGTTAAAGTATTTACAGCAAAGTAACTGACTGTGCCAAAATCACCAATGGTTTCCATCGCAACCAAGGAGAGCCCTATGGCAATAGAGGGCCTGGCAAGTGGCAATGATATCCGGAGAAAGCTTTCCCACGGTGAACATTTAAGCAAGCGAGCCGATTGCAATAAAGAGACATTTTGCTCCATAAAGGAGGCGCGGCAGAGTAAATACACATATGGGTATAAAACCAATGCCAACACAAAAATGGCGCCTGGCAAGGTTCGAATGTCAGGAAACCAATAATCTCCTGCTTGCCAACCCATAACGTCACGAAGAAATATTTGGATTGGGCCTGCAAAATCAAGCCAGTCGGTAAAAATATATCCCACAATATAACTTGGCATAGCCAGAGGAAGGACCAATGCCCACTGTAAAAACCTTTCACTTGGGATTTTGCACATTGCCATTACCCAAGCGGAGGGTATACCAAAAACGGCAGACAGCAGCATAGTCCCAGCAGCCAAAGCGACCGTATTGAGAGTATAAGTTGGCATTACGGTCGATAAAAGGTGAGAAAAGAGTTCATCTGTCTCACCAATTGACGTCATAAATATTGCCAAGATCGGCAAAACCAGTAGCAAGGCGAGCATCCCACTACTGGTTTTCCATAGGTATAGTTTTTCTTTCATTGCCTAACAATCATAGATGCATATGAGTCATGCATCTCTATCACACTAAGGGTATTTTATACCCTTATAAAGCAGCAACCTCAAGTCGCTCCAATAACAACAGCAGCTTGAGGCTAAATAATTGCAATGATGAGCAATTACAGGTCGAATTTTACTTCGTCGAGTAGTTTGATTGCTGATGAGTGGTGATCAGCGATTTCATCTAAAGAGATAGTGTCTGCCTTAAATTCTCCCCAAGATGCAACCAGCGCAGAACGCTTCACTCCATTTTTAACAGGATACTCATAATTGACCTCTGCATACATGCTCTGAGCTTTATCACCAGACAAAAACTCCATCAGCTTAAGCGCATTGTCTTTATTCGGTGAGTATTTGGCCATTGCCATACCAGAGATATTAACATGGGTACCCGTAGTCTTCTGATCAGGGAAATTAATGTAAACCGCATCCGCCCATGCTTTCTGCTCTTTATCATTATACATTTTCCCTAGATAGTAACTGTTACCCAGAGATACGTCGCACAGGCCTTCTTTGATTGCTTTCACTTGAGCACGGTCATTGCCTTGGGGCTTTCGTGCTAGATTAGCTTTAACGCCTTCCAGCCACTTCTTCGTTGCTGCCTCACCTTGGTGAGCGATCATTGAAGAAACCAGCGAAACATTGTAGGGGTGTTTACCGCTACGAGTACAAATCTTGCCTTTAAACTCAGGCTTAGCAAGGTCATCGTAAGTAAAGTCATCACCTAGCTTACCAACGCGCTCTCGAGATGAATAAACGCTGCGTGTTCGCGTGGTTAACGCAAACCACTCATTATTCTCATCTTGATACTGAGCTGGAATATTTTTCTCTAGTACATCACTATCAACAGACTGAACCAAACCTTTGTCTGTCAGCTCAGAAAGGCGACTAATATCGACCGTTAGAATAACATCAGCAGGGCTATATTCGCCTTCTTGAGCTAGCTTTTCTGCTAAACCCTTTTTGGCAAACTTTACATTTACTTTAATGCCAGTCTCTTTGGTGAACTCATTAAACATAGGCTCAACTAAAAAAGGTTGACGGTATGAGTAGACGTTTACTTCTTCAGCAGCCATTGCGCTCGGCGCCAAAGTAGCCCATGCCAAAGCCGAAAGAGTCAGCATTTTTTTCATTGGTTCAGTCCTTTTAATTAATCTAAATGATAATTTTTATCACTTGTATTATATTCAAGACGGCCAAGAACTCAATTAATCATGCGCAAAAACCTGCCATAGCTGACAGGTTTTTGAGTATTTTATTTGTAACAGCTTATGACTTATTTAACGGTCACAAACTCTGGATAGGCACCAACACCGCAATCATGCATATCCATCCCTTCTAGCTCCTCTTCTTCAGAAACGCGAATGCCAAGAGTTGCCTTAAGTACCGACCACACGATTAAACTGCTGATAAATACCCAAGAGAATATAGTGACAGCGCCAAATAGCTGTACGCCAACGCTGGCATCACTGTTACTCAAAGGCACCACCATCAAACCAAAAAAGCCACATACGCCATGAACAGAAATGGCACCAACCGGATCATCTATCTTGAGTTTGTCTAGGGCTATGATGCTAAAGACGACCAAAACGCCAGAAACAGCGCCGATCGCTACCGAATAGATCGGAGACGGAGATAAAGGATCGGCAGTAATTGCAACTAAACCAGCCAAAGCGCCATTAAGCACCATGGTCAAGTCGGCTTTGCCCCAAGTCGTTTTGCATACTAAGAGCGAAGCAAATGCTCCTGCTGCTGCAGCGGCATTGGTGTTAAGAAAGATTTTTCCTACTGCGGTGGCATTTTCGAAATCAGACACCATTAGTTGAGAGCCACCATTAAAACCAAACCAACCAAACCACAAAATAAATGTCCCTAAGGTAGCAAGCGGCATATTTGAACCAGGAATTGGGTAGATTTCGCCATTTTTACCATACTTACCACGGCGTGCACCTAGCAGTAATACGCCAGCAAGCGCTGCCGCCGCGCCCGCCAAATGCACTATCCCAGAGCCCGCAAAGTCACTAAAGCCCGCTTGTGCTAAAAAGCCACCACCCCATGTCCAGTAGCCTTCCATTGGGTAAATAAATGAGGTCAACACCGCCGAAAAAATAAGGAATGACCAGAGTTTCATTCGTTCAGCAACCGCGCCTGAGACAACGGACATGGCAGTAGCAACAAACACTACCTGAAAGAAAAAGTCAGACTCTAAAGAGTGATCAGCACCAGCACTTTGCGATCCGATTAGAGCCCCGATTGATGGCAACCAGCCTCCCTCAGTATTATCGACATACATAATGTTGTAGCCGACAACTAGATACGTGGTGCAGGCAATCGCATAAAGACAAACGTTCTTGGTTAATATCTCAGTAGTATTTTTTGAGCGTACTAAACCTGCTTCTAACATAGCGAATCCAGCCGCCATCCACATGACAAGTGCACCTGAAATCAAAAAGAAAAAAGTGTCTAGAGCGTAACGCAGTTCAACAACTGTTGATGTAAGTTCCATTTGGTATTCTCCAATCCTATCGAGCCTAGAGTGCTTCCGCGTCCATTTCACCAGTGCGTATGCGTACTGCTTGATTTAGGTCGTAAACAAAGATTTTTCCGTCGCCTATTTTTCCGGTATGAGCGGCTTTAGAGATTGCTTCTAAAACAGGTTCAACATTATCCGCATGGGTTGCAATTTCGAGCTTCACTTTAGGTAAAAAATCGACTTGATATTCAGCACCACGATAAAGTTCGGTATGACCCTTTTGCCGCCCAAAGCCTTTGACCTCTGATACCGTCATTCCTTCTATACCGACATCTGCTAAAGCTTCTCGCACATCATCCAATTTAAATGGCTTTATAATCGCATTAATGATTTTCATCTTACCCTCTCGAGGCTGACATAATTACATCCATTAATCCAAGCTACGTGCCAACTTATTAAGCATCTGATATATAATAACTTAATGTTTTTAAAAGAATTAGAAACACAAAGGGCGCACCACATCGGTGCGCCCTTTTCACAATAATGATGCGATAAATTTAAATCGCTTTATCTATCTGGACTGTAGAAACGCTGTCCACTGCTCAAACAAAGATACAAAGTCATCCAGTCCACAAGATGCTTTGCTTTCACAGTTGTAGTAATCAAATTCACTATCTTCCGGCATAGATTCTCCATGACTCAATATATTTTCTTCTACGGTCACTTCATCACCTTGAATAATGAGCGATATTTCACACCCTAGGTACTTATGCTCTAACAGTGGAGATTGAATTACAGCTTCTAAAAGCGCTTCCACTTGCTGTATTTTTTGCTTGTCTTTACCAATTTCTTCTTCAAGCCAGCGGCCGAGAACTTCGTGGCCCATACTTGGCTTCACATAGTATTCGCCCATTAGGGTGTTGCGAATAAATTCAAATTCCATCATTAATGCCGTGTGCAAAAAGGAAGGCAAAGTATATAGATACTGTTCGAAAAGCTCAAAAAAAAGCGCCTGTTGCTAACAGGCGCTCTTATTCTCAATGCTATTGATTCACACTGGTTCTTGGAAAATCACGCTATCGGCTTTCTTGGTGTATTCTTCCATCTTATGGAAGTTAAGATAGCGATACGTATCAGCAGCGGTGGAGTCAATTTGCTTAGCATATTCTAAGTACTCATCCTTAGTTGGGATTTTACCGAGAATAGCGCCAACAGCGGCCAATTCAGCAGAGGATAAAAATACATTCGCTCCATTACCAAGACGATTAGGGAAGTTACGCGTAGACGTCGACATCACTGTCGCTTTGTCTGCAACTCGAGCTTGGTTACCCATACACAAGGAACACCCTGGGGTCTCGATACGAACACCAGCACGGCCGTAGATTCCGTAGTATCCTTCTGCAGTGAGCTGATCTCTGTCCATTTTGGTCGGCGGAGCAACCCAAAGACGAGTATCTAGTTGTCCACCATATTGCTCAAGTAGTTTACCTGCCGCTCGGAAGTGGCCAATATTCGTCATACAAGAACCAATAAAGACTTCATCAATTTGCGTACCTTGAACATCAGATAGTAAACGTGCATCGTCTGGATCATTTGGTGCACAAAGGATCGGCTCTGTGATTTCAGCAAGATCAATATCAATCACATGGGCATATTCTGCATCGGCATCCGCTTCCATTAACTCAGGATTTGCAAGCCACTCTTCCATTGCCGCAATACGGCGCTCTATAGTACGACGATCGCCATAACCTTCAGAAATCATCCACTTGAGCATAATAATGTTGGAATTGAGGTACTCTTCGATCGAGGCTTGAGAAAGCTTGACGGTACAGCCAGCAGCAGAGCGCTCCGCCGATGCGTCAGACAGCTCAAATGCTTGTTCCACGGTTAGGTGCTCAACCCCTTCGATTTCCAGCACTCGGCCAGAAAACTCATTAATCTTACCTGCTTTTTCAACTGTTAGAAGGCCTTGCTTAATACCGTAATACGGAATCGCATGAACAAGATCTCTGAGCGTAATACCTGGCTGCATTTTGCCCTTAAAGCGAACCAAAATCGATTCTGGCATATCCAATGGCATTACCCCAGTTGCCGCTGCGAAGGCTACCAAGCCTGAGCCTGCTGGGAAAGAAATGCCAAGAGGGAAACGAGTATGTGAATCACCACCAGTTCCTACAGTGTCAGGAAGAAGCATTCTGTTGAGCCAAGAGTGAATCACACCATCACCTGGACGAAGAGATACCCCACCACGATTCATAATAAAATCAGGCAGTGTGTGGTGAGTATTAACATCAACCGGTTTTGGGTACGCTGAGGTATGACAGAAGGACTGCATAACCAAATCAGCCGAAAAGCCCAGACAAGCTAGATCTTTCAATTCATCCCGAGTCATAGGACCTGTGGTATCTTGAGATCCAACTGTGGTCATTTTAGGCTCGCAGTAAGTGCCAGGACGAATACCTTCTACACCACATGCCTTACCAACCATCTTTTGAGCTAATGTGTAGCCTTTATCTGAATCGGCAACAGCGCCTGGCTTGCGGAAAATATCAGATGACTCCAGACCTAGAGATTGACGTGCCTTGTCTGTTAAACCGCGTCCAATAATCAGCGGAATTCGGCCACCAGCTCGAACTTCATCGATAAGAACCTCGGTTTTCAAGCCAAACTCAGCAAGAGTTTCACCCGTTGTATGGTTACAAACTTTACCCTCATAAGGGTAAACGTCAATCACATCCCCCATGTTGAGCTTGGATACATCCACTTCAATTGGTAAAGCACCCGCATCTTCCATGGTATTGAAGAAGATAGGTGCAATTTTGCCACCAAGGACATAACCACCTGCACGCTTGTTTGGCACATTAGGAATATCATCACCCATAAACCATAACACTGAGTTAGTCGCTGATTTGCGTGATGAGCCTGTTCCGACCACATCGCCTACGTAGACAAGCTGATGACCTTTTTTCTTCAGGTCTTCTATTTGAGCGATAGGGCCGATGCTACCAGGTTGATCTGGGGTAATACCATCACGCTCGTTTTTCAACATAGCAAGAGCATGTACGGGGATATCTGGACGAGACCAAGCATCTGGAGCTGGAGAAAGGTCATCGGTGTTGGTTTCACCCGTCACCTTAAACACAGTAAGAGTGATTTTTTTCTCAAGCTCTGGTTTAGACAAAAACCATTCGGCATCCGCCCAAGACTGCATGACTTTTTGAGCATGAGTGTTGCCCGCTTTGGCTTTTTCTTCTACATCGTAGAAAGCATCAAACATCAATAAAGTATGAGACAAAGCTTCCACGGCGATTGGAGCCAGAGCATCATCCTCAAGAAGATCGACAAGGGGCGCGATATTATATCCACCTTGCATGGTACCAAGCAGCTGCGCTGCTTTTTCACGACTGACTAACGGAGACGTCACTTCACCTTTAGTGACTGCGGTTAAAAAACCAGCTTTTACATAAGCCGCTTCATCAACACCGGGAGGAATACGATTCTCTAATAGGTCAAGAAGTACGGCTTCTTCACCTTTAGGCGGATTTTTTAGAAGTTCTACAAGACCAGCAACTTGTTCAGCGTCTAGTGGTTTCGGAACAACTCCTTCAGCAGCACGCTCTGCGACGTGTTTACGATAGGCTTCAAGCACGACTTTTTCCTCTCATTGCGGTTTCTTCGTTATTATTACTATTATTCAAAATTAACGAAGTAAACATCCTTGGAAACTTGGTTCTCGATAATCATGTTCTTAGCTTAGAACTTATATCAAAAAGACCAAACTTTGGGCGCTAGGATAGCAAATTTAACGATAAATTAAAATCTCATCATCTTGACCAACATAGCAAGTTATAACTAAAGTCCCATGATTTTCTTTACTTTGTTCCCCAATTCACTCACCCTATCTGTTTGTGATTCACATTACTTATTATGGAATAATTATTTAAAACTGGTCCCAATAATAAGGTAGAAAGAGTCATAATTTTGTTCTGTCCTTCCATATCCAACCATAATAGGCCCGACAGGCGAGTCCACTCCAAAGAAAACAGACCCTGCACCATAGAGAGGCGCTTTATCAGCACTAATGCTGGGATCTGACCAAACTCCCCCATATTCCAATGAAGCCCCCAGATAGAATGGCGATGAAAATAAGCCAAAGTTATTATCAAACCAGCGATAACGATAAACTAAACTACCAAAAATTTTATTTTGTCCAATTAGACTGTTACGAGGGATACCAGATAAATTTAAAAAACCGCCCAATTCTTTAGGATCGATGATCAATGCTGAGTTTTTGCTCTCAACTACACCGATATCTAGATTTGCCACCAAAGTGTGACGAGAAAAACTCTGAGCATAGATTGCTTTCGCACCATACTCAAAAGCCGTGTCCTCATCATACCCTTCAAACACACTACCGCTAGTTCCCACACTATCATCATGTGATACCAAATAATCCAGATCCAGATACCAACCTTTATTTGGTAAGCTGTAGTTATCTAAAGTATCGATACGAAAATTGACAAACCCTCCTACTCGTTTGTACGACACGTCTCCTAAAGAAGGAAAAGAGGCCAATTTCCCACTACCATCTGTATACCGAACACCAAGTTTAACTCGACTCCATAGTGTGTTTTGGTAACCGATAGCCCATTCAGCTCCCCATTTATTAAATGCCAGAGGAATATAATCTCGAGTCGCAGCTAATGACGTATCTGTCATTCCTCCTTTAGGAATATTGACTTTTTCACTGCTGTAAGACCCAGTAACCGTGGTGAAGAAATCTGTGTTGAACAAAAGTGGAGTGTACAACTCTCCCAAGACAAGTTTGTCCGAGCCCATCTCGATATTGAGCCTAAATTCAGCCCCCAAAGAATTTAAATCGGTGAAATTGGTTGAAACACCAATGGAGTATTGACTGTCTGTTTCAAAATCATCTTCTAGAAAAAAGCGAAAGTTGACATAATTTGGCCCCCAGGATTTTTCTCGAATATTAAGCACTAGGGTGTTTTGATTATCAATTTCTTCATAGCGATAAGTGATAAGTTCAAATCGATCTAACGCATAAAGACTTTGGACGCTCGCTTCTATCTCAGCCGTTGCATAACGCTGGCCTGGCTTAAGTTTAAGGTACTTTTTTAACGCTTCTTCACTGTAGTGACTGTGATTATGAATAACGATTTCTTCGACCATGATTTCATCACCATAACGAAGCTTTCGCCGAGCATCTTCTTTATGATCAATGTAATCTTGGTACTCAGATGACGACACACTGTATCGCTCAAGCTGAGCTTTGCTAGCAATAGCGGCTTGATAGCCTTGCTGGTAGGCAAACGGCATTTTGCCGAATTCCGCAGTATCCATATCCCCAACCTTAGGTTGAAGAAAAACATCTTTATCTGTCAGAGTGCTAGCTTGGCGGCTAGTGGTGCTCTTAACTAAGTAGTTGGACAGTTGATCAGCTACTGTGAATAAAGTTGTAAATTCCTCTTTTTCTTTATAGTTCGTGCTGATATCCACAGCAATAACAATGTCCGCTCCAAGCTCTCTTGCCACATCAACAGGCATGTTGTTAGTCACACCGCCATCGACTAAAAGTTGGCCATTGAGCTCATAGGGAGGCAAAGCACCAGGCACTGACATACTCGCCATCATGGCGTCAACAAGATACCCGTCACCAATTACTACAGGTTTTAACTCAATAATGTCAGTGGCAACTGAGCGATAAGGTATTGCTAGATCATCAAAAGAAGTAAAACGAGGGAGGTTACCAGAAGTCTCACGCAAAATTTTGAGCATCCCCTGACCTTGCACAATTCCACGAGCTGCATGAATCTCTCCCCAACGAAGGCCCAAATCGGTCGTCAGTTGGTATCTGTCTTCATACTCTTTGTCTCGCACACGACGTTCACTGCGATCCACTCTGTCACGATAGCCGCTATTCCAATCGACAGTAGTAATAAAACTCTCGATTTCATCAGCGCTCATACCTGTTGAATACAAACCGCCAACATAGGCTCCCATGCTGGTTCCAGTGATGTAATCCACCGGAACTTTAAGCTCTTCTAGCGCCTTTAACACACCAATATGCGCAGCACCTTTTGCTCCACCGCCAGCAAGAACGACTGCAATTTTGGGCCGTTCAACTTCTTTCTGTTTGTCTGGCTTTTCCGCAGACATCACGTTTTGAAGCGCAGCCATATAGACAAGTAAAAAGCACAATAACTTCTTCACTACATCGTTCCCTTTTCGCAATACCTTCAATGAGTTCAACACGCCTCTACCAGCTAAATAACTTTTTAATCCACTGAGCTGGCTGACTATCGCACTGACTTTTCAACTGATTATTAACATCCCACATAGGAAGCTTGAAGGCATTACCACAATCCAATTCGAGACTTCCATTATCAGTATAAGCAAAACCTAAAGTACTAATACCTTTAGGCCAAGGTAATGATAATGTTTCCGGAATACGATGGTTTAAATACTCCGCATACACTCTTAGCGCACCACTTGAACCGGTAAGCTTGGTTGGCTGATTATCATCTCTACCAAGCCAGATGGTTGTTACTTCTCGACCGTCTACCCCAACAAACCAACTATCACGAGTGTCATTGCTCGTACCCGTTTTTCCCGCTAATGCTGCCCAGCCAAATTGACTATTGAGATATCGCCCTGTTCCCTCCAAAACACCACGTTTCATAGCATAAGTGGTCAGCCAAGCGGCTTGCTGATCTATGGTCTGAGATGTTCGAGGTAAGGACTGGAATAAAACCTTACCCTCTTTATCAACCACTGAACGCAGTGCTGATAATGGCGAGCGCTTACCAGAATTCGTCAGGGTTTGATACATTTGAGCAACTTGAAAAGGCGTCAAAGTGAAAGAGCCGAGAAACATCGAAGGCACTGGCCTAATCTCATCAGGATCCACGCCGAGTTTTTCCAGAGTATCAATAACTTTAGGTATACCCAATTGCATACCTAATTCTACTGTCGGAACATTGAGTGATTTAGCTAACGCCAAATACAATGGTACATCACCTCTAAATTTTCTGTCATAGTTTCGTGGTGACCAAACGCTCCCTTTTGAGCCTTTTAAACTGATCGGCTTATCATGTAAAGTGGTTGCAAGGTTATACTTCTGGGGCTGCTCTAAGGCTGTCAAATACACAGCAGGCTTAACTAGTGAACCGATTTGTCGGCTAGCATTCAACGCTCGATTAAAGCCATCATAGCCGGTACGTTTTCCTCCAACCATAGCGCGTATTTCACCTGTATGGCGGTCAACGGCAATCGCAGCGCCTTCCAAAGATTTCCCCGCCACTTGGCTTAATTGAGGAATCTTTCTAGCAATCGCTTGTTCTAGCTCTTGCTGTGAGACAGGATCGAGAGAAGTGAATACCCTCAGGCCCAAATCTGACTGAAATACCTCACCCACTTTGTCTTTAAGCTCAATTTTAAGTTGCTGGAAATAAGCAGGCTGGCGACTTGCAATACGGGGGTTGTCTTGTATATCCAATGGACGATTTACTGCCATTTCGTACTGACTTGCACTCAACACATCCTGTTGCATCATCAAGCGTAACACCAGATCTCGTCGCTCTTTCGCTCTTTCCGGATACCGGATAGGATTGTAATAGGAAGGACCTTTTACCATACCGACCAACAGAGCAAGCTGGTCTATTCGCAGTTCCTGAATGGGCTGACCAAAATACAACCGAGAAGCCAAGCCAAATCCGTGAATCGCTTCACCTCGGCTTTGACCTAGGTAAACTTCATTGAGATAACCTTCTAAGATACGATCTTTGCTGTATCTATAATCAATAATCAGAGCCATATAAGCTTCACGCAGCTTGCGCCATAATGTTCGATCGCTAGATAGGAATATATTTTTCGCGAGCTGCTGAGTAAGAGTACTTCCACCCTGCACCGTTCTTCCAGCTTTTAGGTTGGCAACCATAGCTCGAGCGATAGCAAGTGGGGATACTCCATCGTGCTGATAAAAGTCTCTATCTTCGGTTACGAGTAGCGCATCAACCATGATCTCGGGAAACTGGTCTCGCCTGAGAAATAATCGCTGCTCGTCATGACCCTTTTCTAACATCCCCAGCATTTTGGGCTCAATACGCAGATAGCCAAGATCACCCGCTTTCTCTAATGACTCAATCCGCTTTAAGCTTGTAGCGTCGAAATGAAGCATCACATGACGATCAGGTTCAGGGCCATTGGTGAATTCAAAAGGACGACGAAACAATTCAATCTTGGTCGAAGAGGATGAATATTCACCAGGGTAGCGAGGATGCCGCACTTTACGATAATTGAGTACATCTAACTCATTGCGCACCTCTTGTATTGAAATACTGTCCCCAGGAGCAAGATTTAAAATTCGCGCATACACGACTGTAGGTAAATCAAATAACTGACCTTCGAAGCGCTGCCTTACCATGCTATCAAGATACACACCAATAAACACAATCACGACTATGCCAGCAAGACTTGCTTTCCAAGCTACACTCCAAACTATTTTTAGCCAGTTGCGTTGATTCTTTGAGCTCTTCTTCCTAGAAGATAGCTTTTTCGCGGTTTTAGGTTGTTTACTTTTAGAGGTTGTTTTCTTGCTCATGAGTTCAGTTGTCGCTTAGTTTTCGTCGTCGCCACATGATTAGCTGGATCATCAGGCCATACATGCTTGGGGTAACGTCCTTTCATTTCTTTTTGTACTTCTTTGTATGCACTCGCCCAAAAGCTAGCCAAATCGCTTGTTATCTGTAATGGGCGCTGCGCGGGTGAAAGCAATTCCACCAGCAATTTCTTTCTTCCCTGTGCTATCTTAGGCGACGCTTGTTGACCAAACATTTCCTGCATTCGTACAGACAAAATAGGCTCGTAACCTTGTTTATAGCGAATCTTTTTCTTCGTTCCCGTAGGTAACAAATAATAAACGGGTAGCCATTGATCTATGTTCTTGTTAAGTGGCCAAGAAAGATAGGACATTAATACGGGCTCAAGATCAATTTTTTTCATTGCTTGCAATGAGTTGACTCCAATTAAGTATGGCTCCAACCAGTGTTCAAGGTTTTTCAATAATTGTGCATCCGAGGTTTCTGGCCATGGCTGTTCTGGTAGCCAATCAGCAGCGCAGCGAATACGTTCAAGTAATTGCGTGCTATTATCCGACCAGTCTAATACAGCCAGTCCCTTACGTCTTACATAGTTGAGTAAAGCTTGGGTCATTTTTTCAGGAGGAGGTGTCGGCAAAGGCGCTCGCTCGACAACCAAGCGTCCAATACACTGTTGAGATTCGGCGATTAATCGTCCTTTTTCATCATCCCAATCAAGATAATCATTGTTTTTGAGAAGGCCAGGGAACCACTTTTTCACAGATAATAATTCTAGCTCCACAGCCAAAAAGATACGAGAAGAACCTGATTGGGTGCGAATAAGATCTGCAATAACTAGATACTCTGAAATAGATAATTTTTCTTCATCATTCAATTCAGCCCCATGCCCATTGGCAAGCAAAAACTTCCCTACTTTTCCACTACGCAGCTGAGCGACTCGGTCAGGAAAAGCGGTAGCTAACATGACGGCTACCAAAGATTCTTCTATAGATTCAGTAGAAAAGGCGACATTAAGCTTGCGAGCTAAAGCCATACCTCGTTGATGCACCATTTTTTGCTGAGAATGTTTTCCTCGCTTGAAGCTATCAACCGAATGTGTAAAGTTGACAGTGCTGCGCTCAGGTGATTCCAATAACGCTGCCACTGCAGGTGCTGTGGAAAGCCATGCGGGGCTATTTGAATGGGTTAACATAGCTGCAATTCTAGGTTCTACCCCAAGATCACAAGCGGCTTTGCCTCGACTTGTTAATTGATGTTTATCATCCAACAAACCCAGATTCACCAGTAACCGTTTGGATTGTAAAAAGCTTGCTTGTGGAGGAATATCCAGCCACTTTAATTCCGATGGTTCAGAAGCACCCCATTGGGCAAGCTCTATAGCTAGACTGGATAAATCTGAAGACAATATCTCAGCAGGTGGCACATAGGGCTGCTGATTTAACGAACTTTCAGAATATAGCCTTATACAAATACCCGGCTCCAATCGCCCTGCCCGCCCCGCTCTTTGCTCTGCTGATGATTGCGCAATACGAACTTGCTCAAGCTTAGTTACCCCATTTTTAACATCAAATCTCGCAGTGCGCTGTAAACCTGAATCGAGCACTATACGTATGCCTTCGATGGTCAAAGAAGTTTCAGCAATATTGGTCGAAAGCACCACTTTACGCTGCCCTTTAGTAGGCGCTTGAATCGCTGCCTGCTGCTGTCGAAAACCCAATTGTCCATGTAAAGGGAAAACATCGACATTACTGGGCAAACTGGTTAAGCCCTCAGCAACACGCTTAATGGCTGACATACCAGGTAAAAATACCAGTAATGACCCTGTTTCCTTGCCGATTAAACTGTGAATTTGAGCCACGACCACCTGCTCATATCCCTGATTAGGTCTTAAAGGGTGATAACGATATTCAACTGGAAAACTTCGGCCTTGAGATTCAATATACTTAGCATTAGGCATCAACACTTTTATATCATCGAGGTCTATAGTCGCTGACATGATGACTAACTTGAGATCCTCTCGCAGTACATCCTGAATTTCGAGAGAAAACGCAAGAGCAGTATCTGCATGAATGCTACGTTCATGGAATTCGTCAAACATCACCAATGAGATCCCCGTCAGCTCCGGATCCATTTGGATCATGCGGGTTAAGATACCTTCAGTTACAATCTCTAGTTGCGTGTTGACGCTAACCCTAGACTCCCCTCTCACTCGATAACCAACACGCTGACCGATGCTTTCTCCGAGCTGCTGAGCAAGATAGTAGGCGATATTACGTGCAGCTAGACGCCTTGGCTCTAACACAATGATCTTTCCATTAACCACATTTTCGGTTAATAACTTTAATGGAAGGTGGGTCGACTTACCTGCACCTGGTGCGGCTTTAAGAATAACTTGGGAGTGAGTTTTGATGGCAGACAATAAGTCTGGCATCACGCTCTCTATGGGAAGCTGTGACAAGGATGAGGCCTTATGATGTAATAATGTAAATATTGTACATAAATCCAGCCTCAAATGAAGTTTCAACCTCAATTACAACCCGCAGTATTGATTAAACGCTACAAACGTTTCCTTGCTGACATCCGCTTACCCGATAATGAAGAGATTACCATACACTGCGCAAATACTGGTGCTATGACAGGTTGTGCATCAACTGGAGATACCATTTGGTATTCAACTTCTAGCAATACCAAGCGTAAATACCCGCATAGCTGGGAGCTAACCCAAACCAATCAAGGCGACACCATTTGCGTGAATACGGCTAGAGCGAACCAACTCGCAGTAGAAGCGATAGAAACAGGCATAGTCCGCGAGCTAACAGGCTACGAACAACTCAAAACAGAAGTTCGATACGGCGATGAAAATAGTCGAATTGATATTCTTCTCACGTCAAGCAAGCACCCAAGCTGCTATATAGAAGTAAAAAGCGTGACATTACTTGATGAAGCGCATCAAGGCCAAGGATACTTTCCAGATGCGGTAACCACCCGTGGACAGAAGCACCTGAGAGAGCTCACAAAAATGGTTCAAAATGGATACAGAGCAGTACTTTTATTCACAGTTTTGCATTCTGGTATTGAAAAAGTCTCTCCTGCACACCATATAGACCCACAATATTCAAAATTATTGAAAAACGCACAAGAACAAGGCGTTGAAATACTGTGTTATGCGGCACAGCTTTCAAATACTGAGGTAAAACTAGTAAAACCTATTCGTTTCATTGGTTAAGAGAAAAAATGGTGTCATCTTCACATTGACAGCAAGTTTACTCTAGAGTGTTTGCCTCACTTTGTTCTTTTTGCTATAGATAGCCGCCTTAAAATCCAACTGCGAGCGCAGTGGATCAGGTGTAAGTAGGAGATGCTGCATGCCAGAATCAAAGAAAAAAGCGCTAGGCATCCTAGCAATTGCAGGGGTTGAGCCATATACAGAAAAAGCTGGTGAAGAATATATGTCACCAGAGCAGTTGGCTCATTTCACGAAAATTTTGGCCGCATGGCGAAACCAGCTCAGGGAAGAAGTTGATCGCACTGTGCATCACATGCAAGATGAAGCTGCGAATTTTCCAGATCCCGTAGATCGTGCCTCTCAAGAAGAGGAGTTCAGCTTAGAGCTTCGTAATCGAGACAGAGAGCGTCGCCTTATTAAGAAGATTGAAAAAACGCTTAATAAGATCGAAGAAGACGAATTTGGTTTCTGTGAATCTTGTGGAGTCGAAATCGGTATTCGTCGCTTAGAAGCTCGCCCAACCGCTGATTTATGTATTGACTGCAAAACATTAGCAGAAATTAAAGAAAAGCAAATGCAAGGCTAGCAGTGTAAGCAACATGAGTAATAGAGGGAGCAATTGCTCCCTTTTTGATTTGTTAGAAAAGAATATCAGATGACTTATATTGGCCGTTTTGCTCCCTCACCTTCAGGTCCACTGCACTTTGGATCTCTTGTCGCTGCACTAGGAAGCTACTTCCAGGCAAGATCTCAACGAGGTAAATGGCTGGTGCGTATTGAAGACCTAGACCCTCCAAGAGAAGTCAAAGGTGCGGCCGATCTTATTTTACGTACTTTAGAAGCTTACCATCTTGATTGGGATGATGATGTGGTTTACCAAAGTCACCGTCATGCCGTTTATCAAGCACAATTGGATAGCTGGTTAAGTTCTGGACAAGCTTACTACTGTAGATGTACGCGCAAGCAAGTTAAAGCGATGGGCGGGTTTTATACTGGAAATTGCCGTGATAAAAAGTTAATAAACGATGGTAACTGCGCCATTAGATTGCTTATGACACATCCAGTTGAAAGCTTTGATGATAGGAAACATGGCCAATTTTCCGTTCCTCCCGAGCTTGCACGAGAGGACTTTATTGTTAAGCGCAGAGACGGGCTATTTGCCTATAATCTAGCAGTGGTGATTGATGATATTGCTCAAGGCGTGACCGAAGTGGTGCGTGGGGCTGATTTAATTGAGCCGACGGGCAGACAAATAAGTTTGTATCATATTCTTAACCAACCACTCATCAATTACATACATTTACCGCTAGCTTTAGATAAGTCGGGTCAAAAACTGTCCAAACAAAATCACGCACCAGCCATTGACCTAAAGCAACCTAAACCCACTTTAATCGATGCAATGCAATTTTTAGGTTTTGAATTAAATAAGGAAATTAAGCAAAGTAATGTGAGAGAGATCATTGATTGGGGTATAGCAAACTGGAGAATTGAACAACTACCAGATGCAACTGAAATAACACCGCGATTCTCAAATAGCTCGCTGTAGGCTATCATTAGCCGCGAAATTAGTCCGAATAGTGTAAACGGAACCATAAGCCAGACCAAAATAGGCACACTCGAGTACTGGTGATGAGAGCCGCCAGAAATACGAGTAATTGATGCAGATGAATAAAAACGACCAAACACCAAATAAAAACGACGTCTACCCAGAGTTGTCTCTGAACGTCATCACACGCCAAGAACATAACATTTCTCGTAAACACATTAGTGATAACGCGCTTAAGGTGTTGTATCGACTTCATGGCGCTGGTTTTGAGGCCTTTCTGGTCGGCGGCGGTGTAAGAGATTTATTACTGGATCAAAATCCTAAAGATTTTGATATTGCCACCAATGCAACGCCGGAAGAAATACGCCAGCTATTCAAAAACTGCCGCCTGATTGGTCGCCGCTTTCGTTTGGCGCATATTATGTTTGGCAGAGACATTATTGAAGTGGCGACCTTTCGTGGTCACCACCAAGAAACCACAAAAAATGTCTCGCAGCAGTCAAAAGAAGGCATGCTTTTACGCGATAACGTATATGGCACCATAGATGAAGATGCTGAGCGTCGTGATTTTACAATCAACGCTATGTATTACAACATAGGTGATTATTCCATCCATGATTACGCAGGTGGGCATGAAGACCTTGAAGATAGACTGGTTCGTCTGATTGGCGATCCGCAGACTCGCTATCGTGAAGATCCTGTCCGTATGCTGCGTGCGATTCGTTTTGCCGTGAAGTTAGATTTCGATATTGAAGAAGATACAGCGGCACCGATTGAAGACATGTCACACCTATTGCAAGACATACCTGCCGCACGCTTATATGAAGAATCTCTCAAAATGTTGCAGTCTGGCTATGGATTAGAAACTTACCATCTGATGCGTGAGTACAATCTCTTCCAACAATTATTTCCTCTAATTGCCAGTGACTTTACGCAAGACTATTCGTCAAAGACTGAGCAAATGTTGGATTTAGTCTTAGATTCTACTGATATACGCATAGAACAAGGCAAGCGTATAAACCCTGCTTTCATGTTCGCCGCTATGCTTTGGTACCCGCTTCTTGCACGCGCTGACATGCTAATGGCCAAACGTAAGCTATCTGAATACGATGCTATTATGGAAGCGAGCAACTATATTCTCGATGAACAAGTACGTACCATCGCCATACCTCGTCGTCATACGGCAACAATTCGAGAAATTTGGCAATTACAACTTCGCCTACCACGAAGAAATGGTAAGCGAGCTTTTCGATTGATGGAACTCAACAAGTTCAGGGCTGGCTTTGATTTCCTCGAAATGCGAGGAGAAATCGAGACTGGCGAAACCGAACAACTCGCCAAATGGTGGCAGACATTCCAAAATGCGGGACGCGAAATGAGACAAGCTATGGTCTCTGATTTAGAATCAGACACACCAGAGCAAGGTAAAAAGCGTCGTCGTAAGCCATATCGTAACAAAAAAAACAAGGTTTCATCTTCATGACTACGGTCTACATCGCTGTTGGGAGCAATTTATCTGACCCAGTAGCGCAAGCAAACAATGCAATTGACGCGCTTAAAGAGTTACCGGAATCTGAGTTTATCAGTAGCTCTTTGCTATATACGAGCACGCCTATGGGGCCACAAGATCAACCTGATTACATTAATGCCGTCGTCAAAATCCAGACACGATTAACGCCAATACAATTGCTCGACTGCACACAAGCCATTGAGCTAGAGCAAGGACGTGTTCGTAAAGATGAGCGTTGGGGACCTCGCACTTTGGATTTAGACATTATTCTTTACGGCAATGAGGTGATTGATTCTGAGCGCCTAACCATCCCTCATTATGGGATGAAAGAGCGCGAGTTTGTACTCTACCCACTGGCTGAAATTGCCCCAAGTATCACTCTCCCGTGTGGGACCAGACTAGATGACTTGCTATCAGTTGTCGCGAAAAACGGTCTGCGTGTTTGGCAATAATAGCCAACCCCTGAAAGGAAAAATCATGAAAAAAGTTACCATATCTGATCTGATGAAATGGAAGCAGGAAGGTCGTAAATTTGCTACTTCCACCGCCTATGATGCGAGCTTCGCCCAGCTGTTTGAAAGTGAAGAGATGCCCGTTCTTCTTGTCGGCGATTCACTAGGCATGGTGTTACATGGCGCTCCTGATACATTACCAGTTACAATCGAAGATATCGCCTATCATACCCGTTGTGTAAGAGCAGGTAGCCCAAATTGCCTATTAATGGCTGATATGCCCTTCATGAGCTACGCAACACCTGAACAAGCCTGTGATAGTGCAGCTAAGCTAATGCGAGCCGGAGCCAATATGGTCAAAATTGAAGGGGGAGATTGGCTAGTCGATACAGTAAAAGTATTAACACAACGTGCGGTACCTGTGTGTGCTCATCTGGGGTTAACACCACAATCAGTCCATATTTTTGGTGGATTTAAAGTACAAGGGCGTGAGCAAGACAAAGCGGAACGAATCGTCCGTGATGCGATTGCGCTACAAGAAGCAGGGGCTCAAATAATTCTATTGGAATGCGTCCCTAGAGAGCTAGCGGCTCGTATCACAGATATCTGTGATGTTCCTGTTATCGGTATAGGTGCAGGTAATGCCACAGACGGACAAATCCTAGTTATGCATGATATGTTCGGTATATCGGCAAACTACATGCCTAAGTTTTCAAAGAACTTCCTTGCTGAAACTGGAGATCTGCGTAAAGCGGTCGCCATGTACAAAGACGAAGTTGAACGTGGTACTTTCCCAAGTCAAGCCCACACCATTGCGTAAGGAGCGAACTAATGCAAACTTTTGCTGAGATTGCCACACTTCGTGAGCAAATCAAGCAGTACAAACGTGATGGCCGTAGCATTGCCTTTGTGCCAACCATGGGTAATTTGCATGAGGGCCACTTAACTCTAATGCGTAAGGCTCGCGAGCATGCTGACATTGTTGTCGCGAGTATTTTTGTGAACCCTATGCAGTTTGAGCGTAGTGACGACTTAAACAACTATCCTAGAACACTCGAAGATGATTTAAGCAAGTTAGCTAATGAAGGCATAGAAATTGTCTTTACGCCGACACCCGATGTCATTTACCCAAACGGAACAGACAAACAATCTTTTGTCGAAGTGCCTGGGCTGTCAAACATCCTCGAAGGTGTTTCTCGACCGGGGCATTTTCGCGGTGTTGCAACCGTAGTGACCAAGTTGTTCAACATTGTTCAGCCTGAAGTTGCATGTTTTGGTGAAAAAGACTTCCAACAGCTCGCTGTTATTCAAAAGATGACTGAAGATTTGGCACTGGATATAAAGATCGTCAACGTGCCGACCGTTCGCGAAATGGATGGCCTTGCCATGAGCTCTCGCAATAATCTATTAACCATGGATGAGCGCCAGCGCGCACCTGTTTTGGCTCGTACCATGCGTTGGATAAGCAGCGCGATACGCGGAGGGCGTGACGACTATGCCTCAATTATCGAAGATGCAAGCGATCAGCTTCGCGCCGCAGGTCTCCAACCTGACGAAATATTTATTCGCGATGCAAACAGTCTAGGCGTGGTAAGTACAGAGACCACTCAAGTCGTTATTTTAATGTCAGCATTTTTAGGGCAAGCTCGCCTAATCGATAATCAAGTTGTCGATCTAACAACGGATACGAAAGAAGAAGCGAATGTAGAATCGTCCTCCGAAAGCGCCGAATAACTTGAATAAAACGGACTAAATTCTTTAAAAGGCTGGGCAACTATCCCAGCCTTTCCTTTTGCTATAAAACACTAACTTCTTAGTCCAATTCCCTTGGTAATTAGGTAGTGTGCAACAGAGTATAGTATAATCACAAATACAGCTAATACGCTGAATGACTCTACAATTCCGACATCGGAAATACCCAAAAATCCATAACGAAATGCATTGACCATGTATACGATGGGATTAATTTTCGACACTCCCTGCCAAAACTCAGGCAACAAGCTGATTGAGTAAAACACACCACCTAAATAAGTAAGTGGAGTCAACACAAAAGTTGGGATAATCGAGATATCATCAAATGTTTTTGCATATACAGCATTGATTAGGCCGCCAAGCGCAAAAACAATTGACGTCATAAATACGGTTAGAAAAATAATACCCCAATGATCGACTTGTAAATCCACAAACAGCAGCGAAACCAAGGTGACAATAAAGCCAACCAATAGCCCCCTAGTAACCCCTCCCATCACATAGCCAAATATAATCACATAATTGGGCACAGGCGCGACCAAAAGCTCTTCAATATTTTTTTGAAGCTTGGCGCTAAAAAATGACGAAGCGACATTGGAATATGAATTGGTGATCACTGACATCATAATAAGGCCTGGAACAATATACTCCATATAACTAAAGCCATTCATTTCACCAATTCGCGAGCCGATTAAACGACCAAAAATAATGAAATACAAACTCATAGTGATAGCAGGAGGCACTAGTGTCTGAACCCAGATTCGAGTAAATCTATGTACCTCTTTACCCAAAAGACTACAAAAAGCGGTCCAATATAGACGATACATATTACAGCTCTCCCTGCTGAACAATATTGACAAAAAGTTCTTCCAGGCGATTGGCTTTATTTCGCATCGATAAGACCTTGATATCCTGATCTGTTAACTGACTAAAAATTCTGTTTAAACCCTGCGTTTTTTCGATTTCAATTTCTAGCGAACCATTTTGTAAACGGTGACTAACCACCCCTTCTAACCTCGGCTCTGCCGTGCCTTCCTCTAAATCCAAAATAAAAGTTTCAACATCAAGCTTACTCAATAAGTCTTTCATCGTGGTGTTTTCAATCAGTTCGCCTTTATTGATAATGCCAATATTTCGACATAGCATTTCCGCCTCTTCGAGGTAGTGCGTGGTGAGAATAATAGTGATACCTTGTTGATTAATTTTCTTAAGGAACTCCCACATAGAGCGGCGAAGCTCGATATCTACACCAGCAGTAGGCTCATCTAAAATCAACAACTTAGGCTCGTGAATTAACGCTCTTGCAATCATCAACCGCCTTTTCATGCCTCCCGATAAGTGGCGAGCACGTTCATTTCGCTTATCCCATAATTCAAGCTGAGTTAGGTATTTCTGTGCTCTTTCTTTAGCAAGTGCACGAGGAACACCGTAATACCCTGCTTGCTGGAGGAGAATCTGTTCTACGGTTTCATACGGATTGAAATTAAACTCTTGAGGGACCAAGCCCAAATGCTGTTTGGCCAATTCAAGGCTTTGGTCAATGTCATAGCCAAATACTTTTACCTTGCCAGATGTTTTATTTACTAGAGATGAAATCACACCAATAGTGGTTGATTTTCCGGCGCCATTAGGTCCAAGAAGAGCATAAAAGTCTCCCTCAGTCACATTGAGACTGATACCTTTCAGCGCCTCTAACCCACCCGAATATGTTTTACGAAGCTGTTCTATTTCTAATGCGTACATAGTATTCACTGCTAATAAAAGGTCGTATGTCTTGTGGTAGAAGTATTGGAAAAGTCAACCGACAAAAAAAGTGACCAAAAACTTCCTAATCACCACAGCTGCCACTGAGTTTATCGCCGAACATCTATATACACAACTATTATTTCGAATAAATTAGAAATATGGAATATATTTGAAAAATAACCCTAAAAGATAGAAAAAAGCCCTTAAACCCTTTATTTAAAAGGGTTAAGGAGACATCAGATGAGTGGATGATGAGTACAATTTAGCAGGAATGGCGACCGAACATTGTGTATAGTGGAGCAAGGTTCGTTAAGGATAAATTGTAAAATGCCGGAAATAAAACAGCTTTTTGAAAACAACTCAAAGTGGTCTGAATCCATTAAGGCTGAACGACCAGAGTACTTTGCAAAACTAAAAGAGGGACAGAATCCCGATTTTCTCTGGATTGGCTGTGCTGATAGCCGAGTTCCAGCCGAGCGCCTTACTGGCTTATATTCAGGTGAGCTCTTCGTACATAGGAATGTAGCTAACCAAGTCATTCACACTGATCTTAACTGTTTATCCGTGGTGCAATATGCAGTTGAAGTGCTTAAGGTCAAGCATATTATTGTATGTGGTCACTATGGTTGTGGTGGCGTCAACGCTGCAATCGACAATCCTCAGCTAGGACTTATCAATAACTGGCTACTTCATATTCGCGATAACTACCATAAATACAAACACCATATCGAATCTCTACCACGTGATCAGTGGGGGGACAAACTGTGTGAAATTAATGTTGCTGAACAAGTCTATAACCTAGGGAACTCGACCATATTGCAAGGAGCTTGGGAACGTGGTCAAGAGATCGAAATCCATGGCGTTGTGTATGGTATAGGTAATGGTAAATTACAAGACCTAGGCGTTCGTTGCTCTAGTCGCGAGTCTCTCGAGTCTGGACACCAAGAAGCATTGAATAAGATTTTAGCTTCACCTGTGCTTGGTTAAGCTTGCTTTGGCCGATATTTAGCCCTGCCTATTGAAGTCAGGGCTGTTAACTGACTTAAAATCAGTCTATTTATTCTTGGGGAACCACTTTCCCTATATATGGCAAATGGCGGTAATTTTGTGCATAATCAATACCAACCCCTACGACAAACTCATCAGGAATAGCAAAACCCACCCAATCCACAGGAACTTCAACTTCACGACGTGAAGGCTTGTCTAAAAGAGTACAAATAGAAATAGACTTAGGTTCACGCAAGGACAATATCTCACGTATTTTATTGAGCGTGTTTCCTGTATCGATAATGTCTTCGATAATTAGTACATCTTTGCCTTTGATATCATCATCAAGATCTTTAAGGATTCTTACATCGCGAGAGCTTTCCATACTATTGCCATAGCTAGAAGCCGTCATAAAGTCGACTTGATGCGTTAATTCGATTTTTCTCGCCAAATCGGCCATAAACACAAATGAGCCTCGTAGCAAACCGATAAGTACTAGATTTTCACTCCCTTGATAATGCGCCGTGATCTCTCTTCCTAATTCATTTACCCGATGTTGAACCTCTTGTTCAGAAATCATTACTTCTACTGTATGCTTCATATCAATCTCATTTTTCATTTAAAGGAAATTCATTAGGCAGGAATTCGGCACTAACCCAAGATTCAGGCACATATTTTATCATCACTATGTCACAGGTAAAACGTTTGCTTGATTAAAGGCTGCAATAAATATATGCAACTACATGATCTCAAGCACGGTATTAATAAAAATGATTATTAAATAAACTGAAATCGTTGACCTAATTGATATGCACCATTACACTCATACCTGCGAAAGCAATAATAATATTCTAATTAGGGCATAAGCCCATATATACAACTCAATTGGCAAGGAAATATAACTATGGATTCTATAGCTAAAAGACCGCGTACGCGCCTTTCTCCACAAAAACGCAAGCAACAACTAATGGAAATTTCACTAGAGGTGTTCGCTCGTCGTGGTATCGGCCGTGGTGGTCACGCAGACATCGCAGAAATTGCTCAAGTTTCTGTCGCAACCGTATTTAACTACTTCCCGACCCGTGAAGACTTGGTCGATGATGTGTTAAATTATGTTGTACGTCAGTTCTCTAACTTCCTATCAGACAACATCGATTTGGACATTCATGCGAAAGAAAACCTTCGTAACCTAACTTCTGCTATGGTCGATCTCGTGGTTAATGACTGCCACTGGCTAAAAGTATGGTTCGAGTGGAGCGCTTCAACGCGTGATGAAGTTTGGCCACTGTTCGTGTCAACAAACCGTACTAACCAGCTGTTAGTTCAAAATATGTTTGTTAAAGCAATCGAAAGAGGCGAAGTCTGCGATACTCATGATCCTGCGGATCTAGCAACGCTATTCCATGGCATTTGTTACTCACTGTTTGTACAGGCAAATCGTACACAGGATGATGACTCAGTAAACCGCTTAACACAAAGCTACCTAGATATGCTTTGTATCTATAAATAAGCGTTAACTGAAGTCCAAGCCGAGTCCTGTTAGAGACTCGGCTTTTTTGTATCTGTGATTCATACGATACAAAAAAGCCGCTGATACTTCAGCGGCTATATTGTTGAGGCTAGAAGAAAATTATTTCTTCTTTTTCACTGCTTTTTTATTTGGCAGATCAGTGATTGACCCTTCAAATACTTCAGCTGCTAGACCAACAGACTCATGTAGCGTAGGGTGAGCGTGAATAGTAAGAGCAATATCTTCAGCATCACAGCCCATTTCAATCGCTAGCCCAATCTCACCAAGAAGTTCTCCACCGTTGGTACCTACAATTGCGCCACCAATCACACGGTGAGTTTCTTTATCAAAGATAAGCTTAGTCATACCATCCGAGCAATCAGAAGCAATCGCACGGCCAGAAGCCGCCCATGGGAAAGTAGCAACTTCGTACTTGATACCTTCTTCCTTCGCTTCTTTCTCTGTCTTACCAACCCAAGCAACTTCAGGCTCAGTGTAAGCAATTGAAGGAATAACTTTAGGATCAAAGTAATGTTTCTTACCAGCAATAACTTCTGCCGCTACGTGGCCTTCATGCACACCTTTGTGAGCCAGCATTGGTTGGCCAACAATATCGCCAATAGCAAAAATATGAGGCACATTAGTACGAAGCTGCTTATCGACATTAATAAAACCACGCTCATCAACTTCAACGCCTGCTTTCTCAGCATCAAGTGACAAACCGTTTGGTACACGACCGATTGCAACTAGAACAGCATCGTAGCGCTCAGCATCCGCTGGAGCTTTCTTACCTTCCATCGACACATAGATGCCATCGTCTTTCGCTTCAACGGCTGTCACTTTAGTTTCAAGCATCAGGTTGAATTTATCTTTAACACGCTTGGTGTAGACTTTTACTATGTCTTTATCTGCTGCAGGAATAACCTGATCAAACATCTCGACAACATCGACTTTCGAACCAAGAGATTGATAAACAGTTCCCATCTCTAGGCCTATGATACCGCCGCCCATAATAAGCAGTTTCTCTGGTACTTCTTTTAACTCTAATGCGTCTGTAGAGTCCCAAATTCTTTGATCTTCATGTGGGATAAACGGCAATTTGATTGGGCGAGAGCCCGCTGCAATAATTGCATTGTCAAAATTAACAATCGTTGATTCACCCTCACCCTCAACCTGAATTGAGTTCGGGCCAGTAAATTTACCGTAGCCGCTAACAACCGTTACATTACGCATCTTAGCCATACCACTAAGACCACCAGTTAACTGGTTAACGACTTTTTCTTTCCAAATACGGATTTTATTGATGTCAGTTTGTGGCTCACCAAATACAACGCCGTGATCTGCCATCGCTTTTGCTTCTTCAATCACTTTAGAAACGTGAAGAAGTGCTTTCGATGGGATACAACCCACGTTTAAACATACACCGCCAAGAGTGCTGTAACGCTCGATAAGTACGGTTTCTAGACCTAAATCTGCACAACGGAATGCAGCGGAGTAACCAGCAGGACCAGAACCAAGTACAACAACTTGGGCTTTAATTTCTTTGCTCATTTTGACCTCTTGTAGTCATTATCCCTAACAGGCGAGTGGGTATTGATTCTTATGTTTAAGAGTGGTTAGTTTTAAACAGTTATTTTCAGACCGCCAACAGTTTACAGAGATGTTAATGGTGTGAAAAGCAATTCCATTTAGCCTGTGAGCTAGCCGACAATTCAGCGAGGAAAACCTATTGCCTCACTTACCTGCCAGATGTTTTAAGTAACAGAGGCGGCTTAAACAGCCGCCTCTAGGTAACAAATTTTGGTTAAAGAACCAAACGACGAATGTCTGACAGACAAGCGTTCAAGTAAGTGATAAAGCGAGCGCCCTCTGCACCGTCAATGACGCGGTGATCGTACGATAGTGACAAAGGTAACTGCAGGCGCGGTGCAAAGTCTTTACCGTTCCATACAGGCTTCATCTCAGACTTAGACACACCTAAGATACCCACTTCTGGCGCGTTTACGATTGGGGTAAACGCAGTACCACCGATACCACCAAGGCTAGAGATGGTGAAACACCCGCCTTGCATGTCACCTGCAGTCAACTTACCTGCACGTGCTTTCTTAGACACCACCATTAGCTCTTCAGACAGCTCGTAAATGCCCTTCTTGTTCACGTCTTTAAACACAGGAACAACCAGACCATTTGGCGTATCGACCGCAATGCCTATGTTGACATACTTCTTCAGAATGATGCTTTCGCCATCCTCAGACAGTGAAGAGTTGAACGCAGGGAAAGCTTCTAGAGCTTTCGCTGCAGCTTTCATGATAAAGACTAGAGGAGTGATCTTCATTCCCGAGTCTTTCTTCGCTTCGATCGCATTTTGTTCTTTACGGAAGGCTTCTAGCTCGGTGATATCAGCATTGTCCCACTGTGTAACATGAGGAATCATTACCCAGTTACGATGCAGGTTTGCGCCTGAGATCTTCTTAATCTTAGAAAGCTTCTGAACTTCAGTTTCACCAAACTTGCTAAAGTCGACTTTTGGCCATGGTAGTAGGCCAAGTGCAGAGCCATCACCTTGGCCTGATGCAGCGCCTGCACCGGACTCAAGACGCTTGAGCGCTTCTTTCACGTATGACTGCACATCTTCTTTAAGGATGCGACTCTTACGACCAGTGCCCTTAACCTTAGCCAGATTAACGCCAAACTCACGAGCAAGACGACGAACGACAGGAGATGCATGCGCATACTCATTATTTTCTTGGAAATCGCCTGTTGCGGCTGGAGCTGCAGCCGGAGCCTCTACTTTTGGAGCAGGTGCTACCACTGGAGCTGGGGCTGAAGTAGCAGCTACAGGCGTCGCGCCAGCAACCTCAAACACCATGATCAGAGAACCAGTCGATACTTTATCACCGGTTGAGATTTTGATTTCTTTGATGGTCCCCGCAAATGGAGCAGGCACTTCCATAGAAGCTTTATCGCCCTCAACAGTGATAAGAGATTGCTCTTCTTCCACTGTATCACCAACTGCAACCATGATTTCAGTGACTTCAACTTCATCGTCACCAATATCTGGAACATTCACTTCTTTTAATGCAGAAGCTGTCGGTGCTGCAGCAACTGGCGCATCTGCCACGACTGGCGCTGATACGGCACCAGAACCTGCGACCTCAAACACCATGATCAGAGAACCCGTTGTAACCTTATCACCGGTTGCAACCTTGATCTCTTTTAGAGTACCAGCACATGGTGCAGGTACTTCCATCGAAGCTTTGTCACCTTCAACAGTCAGAAGAGATTGCTCTTCTTCAATGCTATCACCAACGGCAACCATGATTTCAGTTACTTCAACTTCATCACCGCCAATATCAGGAACATGAACTTCTTTCAGTTCAGATGATGCTGGCACAGCCGCAGGCGCTTCGGCAACAGCTGCAGGGGCAACGTCTGCTGCACCGTCTTCAGAATCAAATACCATGATCAGCGAGCCAGTTGATACCTTGTCACCCTCAACGACTTTAATTTCTTTAACAATACCCGCTGCCGATGCTGGAACTTCCATAGAAGCTTTGTCACCTTCAACAGTAATTAGAGACTGTTCTTCTTCAACCTTGTCGCCAACGCTTACAAGAATTTCAGTAACTTCAACCTCATCCGCACCGATATCTGGTACATTAATTTCGATTGCCATTTCTTATCTACCTTTCTAATTAAGCGTACAACGGGTTAGTTTTCTCAGTATCGATATCGAACTTTTTGATCGCTTCAGTGATCGCTGACTTATCAACTTTACCCTGCTTTTCAAGTTCTGTTAGCGCTGCCACAACAACGTAGCCTGCATTCACTTCAAAGTGACGACGAAGGTTTTCACGGCTATCCGAACGACCGAAACCATCAGTACCAAGAACTTTGAATGATTCAGAAGGCATAAATGCTCGAACTTGCTCTGCGTAGTTCTTCATGTAGTCAGTTGCAGCAATTGCAGGCTCTTTACCCATTAGCTTGGTAATGTAAGGTACTTGAGCTTTTGCTTCAGGATGCAGCATGTTAAAGCGCTCTGCCGCTTGACCATCACGAGTCACTTCATTGAAAGATGTTACCGAGTAAACATCAGATGCAATACCGTAATCATCGCTCAAGATTTGCGCCGCTTTGCGCACTTCATTCATTATGGTACCAGAGCTCATTAATTGAACTTTACCTTTACCACGCTTACCTGAATAGCTTTCAAGTTTGTAGATACCCTTACGGATACCTTCTTCCGCACCTTCTGGCATTGCTGGCATTGCGTAGTTTTCATTCATCAGCGTCAGGTAATAGAACACGTTTTCTTGCTCTGGACCGTACATGCGGCGAATACCATCTTGCATGATGACTGCAACTTCGTAAGCGAAAGTTGGGTCGTAAGAAATACAGTTAGGTACCGTATTTGCCATAATGTGTGAGTGACCATCTTCGTGCTGTAAGCCTTCACCGTTAAGTGTTGTACGACCGGCAGTCGCACCAAGCAAGAAGCCACGTGATTGTTGGTCACCAGCCATCCATGCCATATCACCTACTCGTTGGAAACCAAACATTGAGTAGTAAATATAAAATGGGATCATTGGCAGATCGTTAGTGCTGTATGAGGTCGCTGCAGCAACCCAAGAAGCCATAGAACCTAGCTCATTAATACCTTCTTGCAGTACTTGGCCCGAGGTTGCTTCTTTATAGTAAGAAACAACACCACGGTCTTCAGGTGTGTATTCCTGACCGTGCGGGTTATAAATACCGATTTGACGGAATAGACCTTCCATACCAAAGGTACGAGCTTCATCACATATGATTGGAACAATGTTTTTACCAATGCCCTTATTCTTCAATAGAATATTTAAGGTACGAACGTAGGCCATTGTAGTAGAGATTTCACGCTTTTGTTCACTCAACAAAGGACCAAACTCTTCGAGTTCAGGTAGCGCGAGTTCTTGAGTAAATTTAGGCAGACGCTGAGGTGTATAACCTTTAAGTTCTTTACGGCGAGCATGCAGATATTCGTACTCTTTTGAGCCTTCATCTAGCTTCAGATATGGCAAATCTTTAACAGCTTCGTCAGTCAATAGATCTTGTAGGCCTAAACGGTCACGCATATGCAGAACATGAGTCATGTCCATTTTCTTAACCTGATGAGCAATGTTCTTACCTTCAGCTGCATCACCCATACCATAGCCTTTAACTGTTTTAGCTAAAATAACAGTTGGACGACCTTTGGTCTGCTCAGCATTTTTGTATGCCGCGTAAAGCTTAGATGATTCATGACCACCTCGCTTAAGCGCAAAGATTTCATCATCTGTCATGTCAGCAACAAGTGCCGCTGTCTCTGGGTACTTGCCGAAGAAGTGCTCACGAACGTACGCACCATCTTTAGCTTTGAACGTTTGGTAATCACCATCAATTGTTTCGTTCATTAGTTGAAGTAACTTGCCTGTGGTATCTTTAGCCAGTAGAGAATCCCAGTTGTTACCCCAAATAACTTTGACCACGTTCCAGCCAGCACCTTTGAATAGGCCTTCAAGCTCTTGAATGATCTTACCGTTACCCATTACAGGGCCATCTAAACGCTGTAAGTTACAGTTGATAAGGAAACAAAGGTTGTCCAACTTTTCACGAGCTGCGAAAGAGATAGCACCACGTGACTCTGGCTCATCCATCTCACCATCACCTAGGAAGGCATAAACGCGCTGCTCAGAAGTATCTTTAAGACCACGACCATCTAGGTATTTAAGGAAACGAGCTTGATAGATAGCAGAGATAGGGCCAAGTCCCATAGAAACCGTTGGGAATTGCCAGAACTCAGGCATAAGTTTAGGGTGTGGGTAAGAAGGAATGCCTTTCCCATCCACTTCCTGACGGAAGTTATCAAGTTGCTCTTCCGTTAAGCGGCCTTCAACAAAAGCACGCGCATAGATCCCCGGAGAGATATGACCTTGGTAATAAACTAGGTCACCACCATCTTTTTCGTTAGGTGCACGGAAAAAGTGGTTGAAACATGTTTCGTAGAATGCAGCAGAAGACTGGAAAGACGCCATATGACCACCTAGGTCAAGGTCTTTCTTCGATGCACGTAAAACGATCATGATTGCATTCCAACGAATGATGGAACGAATACGACGCTCAATGGTTATGTCACCTGGGTAAGCGGGTTCTTGATCTGCTGGAATCGTATTGATGTAATTCGTTGTGACTCCAGTTGGCATGTCAACACCGTCTATACGGGCTTTGTCTAGAACTTGCTCTAGTAGGAACTGAGCACGCTCTACACCTTCTTCACGTACCACTGACTCAAGGGCCTGTAACCATTCTTGAGTTTCGAGTGCATCTACGTCATGCTTCATATCAGACATGGCGATCTATCCTTCTGTTGGTTGGATCTACTTATTATAAGTAACGATGTTATGAATCGTTACCCTGCTGAATTCGACGTAAAGAACGCTCTCGACGAGACTCTTCACGACTCAAATCCAACAATGTTTCTTCAATATAAGCTAAATGTGAATGTGACATTTCACGTGCTTTCTCAGGCTGACCTGAAACAATCGCATCTACAATATTAGCTCGGTGTTTACTTACTTTTTCAACCACATCATCGCGGCGATGTAAGAGTTTGAGGTTTTGCAGGACATTTTGCTCTAATAGCGGCGCCAAACTGCGTACAATATGCAATAAAACCACATTGTGAGCAGCTTCAGTTAAAGCGATGAGAAACTGCATAACCGCCGTTGCTTCCGCCTCAACATTCTTCTTGGTTTGTTCTTCGCTAATATGTTTCAAGCAAGCTTGAATACGCGTAAAGTCCTGTTCGGTTCCACGAACTGCTGCAAAGTAAGCGGAGATACCTTCCATCGCATGACGCGTTTCAAGCAAATCCAACTGTGTTTCCGAGTGGCTAGACAATAAATTTAGCAGAGGATCGGAAAAACTCGTCCAAATTTTCTCGCTAACAAAAGTCCCACCACCTTGGCGACGTGTGAGAAGACGTTTGGCTTCTAGACGCTGAATGGCTTCTCGGATTGAGGGGCGAGAAACATCAAACTGCTTTGCTAGTTCTCTCTCCGGGGGCAACTGCTGCCCCGGAGATAAGGTTCCTTCCACAATCAGCCTCTCTAACTCTTGTTCAATAACATCGGAAAGTTTCGGCTGACGAATCCTTTGATAAGCCATATTTTTGTTCTTCTACTCTTTGCAGTCAATTGGTATTACCAATTTTATATTGGCGACGAAATTAACATAATTAAAACGCAAGTTCCAGTCATAAATTGACCCATATCATTGAACTGGATAACCATCAACACTTTGATAACAATAGCTGATTAAAACAGCAACCCAATTGGTCAGACCAATTACAATAAATATACATGCGTATTTTGAATGACGCTGCAACTCAATTTTAGAACAAGATACCAGAGCTAAGTTTCAATAAATCAGCAGAGTTTGTTTATCAAAAGTGACAACTCATTGTGAAGAAATGGAAAGGTAAATTACTGAACTGACTTGACTAAAACCAGTTCAGTTATGATAGGAAGATCTAATTCAGCCAGTCATGATGGAAGTATTGATGTAACCTTTACTTTGCTTCAAGATGGTCAATCATTAATTGCAATGACTGGTTACCCCGAAATTCATTGATATCAAGTTTAAATGCTAAACGAACCGTTTTAACGGATGCATCTGGCCAGCGGCGTAAATCAACATTAAAAGCAATCCCATCCAACATAATATTGGTTGGATGACCTTTATGCAGCGGCTCCAACATAAGCTTTAGATGCTTTTCTCCCACCAGCTTTTGATGGAGCAGTTTAAACTCTCCATCAAACACTGGTTCTGGGAAAGCTTGTCCCCAAGGTCCAGCAGAGCGAAGTAATTCAGCGGTATGCATTGAAAACTCTTCTGGTTTAAGTTCTCCGTCAGAGAGAATAACGCCCTTTAACGCTGCTTCATCAAGTTCTGTTTTTACTCCTGCATCAAACAATTGCGAAAAACGCTCAAAATCCTGTTCTAAAATGGTTAAGCCAGCTGCCATCGCATGACCGCCAAATTTAATGATCAAACCTGGATTCTGTGTATCTATACGATCGAGTGCATCACGCATATGCAAACCGGGAACGGAACGACATGAACCTTTCAACGTACCTTCACCGCCATCGGCAAAAGCGATCACTGGACGATGAAACTTTTCTTTGATTCGAGATGCCAAAATACCGATAACACCTTGATGCCAATCGCGTTGAAATAACACTAATCCATAGGGCATCGCATCATCACTAAACTGTAAACGCTCGCAAAATGCCATCGCCTCCTGCTTCATCCCTTCTTCAATTTCTTTACGGGTTTGATTGAGGCCGTCTAATTCACTCGCCATTCGCCGCGCGGCATGTATGTTATCAGTGAGCAAAAGTTCAACACCAAATGACATGTCATCCAAACGTCCTGCTGCATTAATTCTCGGACCGAGTGCAAAACCAAAGTCGGCAGCGACCAACCTTCTTGCATCGCGCTTTGCTACTTCTATTAACGCCTGAATTCCTGGTCTGGCCTTACCCGCCCGTATACGTTGCAATCCCTGATGAACTAAAATTCGATTGTTCTCATCCAAAGGGACAACATCAGCCACAGTACCAAGCGCAACCAGATCAAGTAACTCCATTAATTTTGGCTCTGACATGCCTTGTTGGGAAAACCAGCCTAATTTGCGCATGTGGACACACAAAGCCATCATCAGATAAAACGCAACCCCTACTCCAGCCAAAGCTTTTGATGGAAAAGCGCAAGATTCAAGATTCGGGTTAACCATGGCATCAGCGATAGGAAGTTCGTTTCCAGGCAGGTGATGATCGGTCACCAGCACAGTCAAGCCTTGTGATTTGGCGTACCGCACGCCTTCGATAGAGGACACACCATTATCTACCGTCATGATAACTTCAGCGCCGATTTCAATCGCTTGGTCGACCACCTCTGGACTCAGGCCATAGCCATCTTCAAAACGATTGGGAACTAAATAATCCACATTGGTTGAACCAAGCATTCGAAGCGCAAGCACAGATAAAGCCGAACTGGTTGCCCCATCCGCATCAAAGTCGCCGACCACAATAATACGTTTATTGTCTAAGATTGCTTGATACAAGATAGCTACCGCCGCCTCAATACCATCTAACTTTTGATAGGAGTGCAGAGCGCGAGCAGCGGTGTCTAGTTGCTGTGGACAAGTGATACCACGCGAAATATAGATACGTTTGAGAAGAGGCGCAATATCAGCCTCAAGCATAGTAAGATCCATTTCTGGACGACGTTGGATTTCTATCATAAATGTTTCGTTGAGCAGGTATTTTATGGCGAGGCAAAGAGAAATCGGAAAATAACCACCTCAATCAATGCATCCATCATTGAGGTGATTCGCTGCTTTTTAGTAAGACCACAGTAGGTTATGACTTTTCAGTCTGTTGCAAACGTTTTAGCATTTGATCAGGCGGAAGGTAACCACCAACCATTTCTCCACCAGGTAAGAAGATCGCTGGTGTTCCACTGATGCCTAATTCTCGACCCAAAGCATAATGCTTCTTGATGATCTCTTGGTTTTTAGCAAAGTCTTTACTCTTTTCGGGGAATTCACGCTTCACTTTTCCGTCATGCATTGCCTCTTGAGGATTCTTCGCTCCCCAAATACTTGCCATTTGGTCGGCAACTGAACCTGTTCCACCTTGGCGCGGATAGGCCATATAGCGAATCGTGATACCTAAATTGTTGTAGTCCTTCATCTGATTATGCAGACGAACACAGTAACCACAGGTAATATCGGTAAATACAGTGACAACATATTTCTCATCCTTAGCTTTGAATTCAATCATGCTATCTTTGAATTTGTTGATCTTAGCTGCATTGATAGGAGCCTGACGCTTAGCAAGTACATCTTCATACTGGCCGTCTTTGTCTAACTTGTACAAAGTGCCAGCTAAAAAGTATTCACCATCTGGCGAAGCAAACAGAACCCCACCACTGGTTTGTACCTCAACCAAACCTTTGATATCAGCGGGTACTACCTTATTGATTTCTAGCCCTAATTTAGAGAATCGCTTTTCAAGCTGGGCTTTATCTACTTTAGTCTCTGCCGCAGTCACTGCCTGAGCAGCGACTAATAATGGAAGGCTAAGCAGAGTCATTCGGCGTAATACGCTCATTGAATTCACCTTATAATTTACTGCAAAAGGGTGTTCCCTCATGCTCTTGGATGATGCTCACTGTGTAACTGTTTTAGTCGCTCGGTTGCCACGTGAGTATAAATTTGTGTTGTCGAAAGATCGCTATGTCCTAATAACATTTGTACAACCCTAAGATCTGCGCCGTAATTAAGCAAATGAGTCGCAAATGCATGACGCAGTACATGTGGTGACAACAACTCGGTATCAATTCCGGCCATAATGGCATAATGCTTGATCCGATGCCAAAATGTTTGGCGTGTCATTTGACGCGCTCTTTTACTGGGAAACACCACATCAGACGTTGTTTCTCCTAGCAACTCAGACCGCCCATGTTGCATAAAAGTTTCAATCCATTCAACCGCATTTTCTCCCATCGGGACCAAACGCTCTTTTCCACCTTTACCCGTGACACGCACAACACCCTGTCTCAGACTAATATTTTCCATGGTAAGGCTCACCAGCTCTGTCACTCGAAGGCCAGTTGCATACAACAACTCAAGCATGGCTTTATCTCTTAATTCCATCGCATTATTAGGATCAGGAGCATTCAATAACGCTTCAACTTGTTCTTCACTCAAGTCCTTAGGTAAACGTTTGGGTAGTTTGGGACTGACCAGAAGTGCACTAGGATCATCACTGCGCACTTTCTCACGATGAAGATACTGAAATAAACGCCGAATCGCGGACAACATTCTTGCACGAGACGTCTGTTTATACCCCTGCTCCATTAACCAACTCTGGTACTCTTGGAGCCCTGACAAGCTAATAAAATCAAGCCGGTAGTTATTATCTAACATCCATTTCACTAGCTTAGACAAATCGTTACGATAAGAGGCCAAGGTATTTTCAGACAGTCCTCTTTCCATCCACATCGTATCAAGAAACTGTTCGATTATACCCTGTTCAAAAGAAATATTGTCTGACACATTAATCCTTATTGATGAGATATGTGCTCAATGTAAGTGGCGTGAGATAATAAAGCCATAAAAATTACTTTTTCTTCGGCATATTCGCTGCAAAGCTCGCCATTTTATGGTTAGAATTCGCTATTAGTCGTAATAAGTGAAAAAGAAAGTAATGAAGATTGGTCTGTTTTACGGTTCAACTACCTGCTATACAGAAATGGCCGCAGAAAAAATGCGAGCTATTTTAGGTGAGGACTTAGTCGATATTTTCAATGTCAAACAAACTCCTCTTACTGAAATGGCAAACTATGATTTGCTCATTCTTGGTATATCTACATGGGATTTTGGAGAAATTCAAGAAGATTGGAATGAAGTTTGGAATGATATTGCTAGCTTATCGCTTAGTGGCAAAACCGTTGCCTTATTCGGCTTAGGTGATCAAGAAGGATACGGTGAGTGGTATCTAGATGCGATGGGTATGCTTCACGAACAATTGGAAAAAGTAGGCGCTAATTTTATTGGTTACTGGCCAAATGATGAAAGTTACCAATTCGACGCATCTAAGGCACTTACCGCAGATAAAAAGCAATTTGTTGGCCTAGCCTTGGATGAAGATTCACAATATGAACTCAGTGATGAACGCATTGCCACATGGATTGAGCAAGTTCTGGTAGAGTATCAACAAACTCTCTGACGGCATAATAAAACTTGTATAAAGACGTCAACCTCTCTTGCAATGAAGGGTTATCTCATGTCTCACTCATCCCTTGGACTAGAGCTAGCTCTTCAATTCATTACGATAACGTTGCCAATCAAAAACCAAACCCGGATCCGTTTTACGCATTGGCGCGATATATTGATGCCCTGTAATTCTCGGCAAAATAATTTTGGGGAAGCGAGCCAGTATACTGTTAGTTAAAATGCTCAATGCCTGATATTGTTGATCGGTATAAGAAACAAAATCGCTGCCTTCAAGTTCAATACCAATCGAATAATCATTGCACTTGTCTCGTCCAGCAAAACTTGAAATACCAGCATGCCAAGCCCTAGCGGTAAATGGAACAAATTGGACAACTTCACCGTCTCGCCTAATCAAACAATGAGCCGAAACCCTACTATGGTATATGGCAGCAAAAAAAGGATGCGCTGTGGGCTGCAGTTGACCTGTGAACAGCTGTTCTATATATGGCCCACCAAACTGACCAGGTGGCAAACTAATATTGTGGATCACCAACAAGGAGATATCTTCAACATCTGGCCTAGAATCAGAAAACGGAGAGGGAACATGCCTCGCTCCTTTATACCAACCATTGCCATCTATCATCTCTATCACCTAGTTTATTTTTAAGTTATTGATTTTATATTGTCGAACATTAAATACCAGAATAATGGCTGAATTTCCCTGCTAGTCATCGTATTATGCATCCACTCATGTAAAACTGCCTATTAAATTTGTGATGAAAAACACCCACAACAGCAACGAACGCCTCGAGTATTTGAAACAACAGCTACCAAAAGAAATTTCTCGCTCAGTGACTGAAGCAATCAAAGAAGATTTAGGTGGCACACTTAACCCAGCCGCAGATATAACCGCAAGTTTAATTCCGGTAGATGCGCATAATGAAGCAAGTATCATTACTCGGGAACATGGAATATTTTGCGGTAGCGAATGGGCCAATGAAGTGTTCAAACAGTTGGGCGGCGATGTAAACATTGAATGGCATGTTAAAGACGGCGATAGAGTCGAGCCAAACCAAGTCCTTTGCGACCTCTCTGGCCCATCACGAGCTCTTCTTACTGGTGAACGCAATGCCATGAACTTTATACAAACGTTGTCAGGCTGCGCAACCACCACCGCTCAGTACGCCAAGCAATTAGAAGGCACCAACTGTCGTCTTCTCGATACTAGAAAAACCATTCCAGGTTTGCGAAGCGCTCTGAAATATGCGGTTGCATGTGGAGGGGGTTTTAACCACCGTATTGGTGTATTCGATGCCTATCTGATCAAAGAAAACCATATTATTGCCAATGGTGGCATTACTCAGACCATACTCACTGCAAAACAGCTTCACCCAGGCAAACCTATTGAAGTTGAAACAGAAAACCTACAAGAGCTCACCGAAGCGATTGAAGCTGGTGCTGATATTATTATGTTGGACAACTTTACCACAGACATGATGCGTGAAGCGGTCAAAATTAACGCAGGTCGCGCAGCACTAGAAAACTCAGGTAACGTGACGCTTGAGACATTGCGAGAATATGCAGAAACAGGCGTAGATTATATTTCAGTAGGCGCTCTCACCAAGCATATCAAAGCACTTGATCTATCAATGCGCTTTAAATAACAATCAGCAAGAGAGATGACCAATCTCTCTTACTCCTTACCTTGATAGAAAGCCTCAACTAACACCATTTCCTTGTCTTGTGTAACATGCGTGTAACTAACAAACTAATTCCGCGAATAAACTTCAATTATCTACTTTATTATCAAGGATAAAATAGGCTTACTTTCATATAATGAATGTCATTTCCTCTTCAATTAAATGATTAATGATGGCACCAGAAAGGAAGCAATCACTAGGTTTTACTCTCATAGAATTGATGATAGTTGTCGCTATCATAGGAATTTTATCATCATTCGCTATTCCAAGTTACCAAAACTACACCAAGCGTGCTCACGCCAGTGAAATTTTAGCAACCATGTCAGCGATGAAAATGGCAGTCGGTATTTGCATCTCAACCACTGATTCGTCTGCTAGCTGTATTTCAGGGCAAAACGGAATACCCTCTAAGCAGATCTTTAATGGCTATTCTATAGAAGCTCTATCGGGTAACGGCGATTCAATAATCGAGGCCATCACTATAGGTTCAAAAGGCTCTCTACCCTCAGATTCGGTCCTCTCTCTGACAAGCCAAGAATCCAGCAATGGTTTGGTTTGGAGCCTTAATTGCGCAGGAACCGACAGTGAATATTGGTGCCCCGGGAGCTAATGATGAGCCGACTTCCAAGATTATTTTTTAATGCCAATGTTATTAATGAACAACAAGCCAGTTCATTGTATGCCACAGAAAAGACTCACCTCTCCTCCAACCACCAAGAGATAGATTTTCACGAACTCGATAATTTAATTAGCAATCAGGTAAAAGTAACAGATGAGGCGCAGCGAGATGAATCGCATACTAGTTGCTACATCCATCAGATCATCTCTAAAGCCGTTCGCCAAAAAGCATCTGATATTCACTTTGAACCCTATAAACACTGGTTTAGAATCCGGTTTCGCTGCGATGGGATATTAGTTGAGGTCCACCAATCACCACATCAAATTTGCAAAAGGCTTGTCGCCAGAGTCAAAATTTTATCGCAACTGGATATTTCTGAACGTCGCTTACCTCAAGATGGTCGTCTTACTCATAGATTAAACAAATCAAATGATGTACACATCCGTGTTTCCACTCTACCCACCATGTGGGGCGAAAAGTTAGTATTAAGAATTTTAGATAACCAAGTCACTAGCTTAGATCTTAAAATGCTTGGCTATAGCACAGCACAACGCCAAATTTATGAGCAAGCATTAAAGAAACCTCAAGGTCTTATTCTTATTACTGGACCAACAGGGAGTGGTAAAACCTTATCTTTATACAGCGGTTTATCTACACTCGATAGTGAACGTCTCAATATTTCTGCTGCGGAAGATCCAATTGAAATAAGCTTCTCAGGTATCAATCAAGTTCAGATCCAGCCTCAAATTGGTTTTGGCTTCGCTGAAGCTTTACGGGCTTTTCTTCGTCAGGATCCGGACGTCATCATGCTAGGGGAAATACGAGATAAAGAAACAGCAGATATAGCAACTAAAGCCGCTCAAACTGGCCATCTGGTTCTGGCGACATTGCACACCAACTCAAGCACTGAAGCAATCACTCGCCTAAAAAATATTGGCATAGAACCACATAACATCGCAGCCTCGCTTTGCCTAGTGATTGCCCAAAGATTACTCCGTCGTCTGTGCCCTTTGTGTAAGACTCCTGCACCAATACCCGAATGTTTATCGAAAGACAATTACTCCATGTTTTATCAAGCCAGCACCCATGGATGCAGTGCCTGCAATAATGGATATTTAGGCCGGATCGGTATCTATGAAATGTTTAGTATCACTCCAGAGATAAGCGATTCGATCTTAAAAAAAGACGCCCAACACCAATTGGATAAACTAGCTAAAAAGCAAGGTATAAAAACGCTTTATCAGTCTGGATTAGAGAGAGTTAACCAAGGAATAACTAGCTATGCCGAACTGCGACGTATACTAGCTCCATGAGGTCTACCCCCCGTATGTCAGCTCCCAAATTAAGCCGTTACTATTGGTGTGGTTTTGGTTCAAATGCTCAAAAACAGCAAGGAACAATGCTCGCGATCAGTCGCTCTCAAGTTCTAGCTTATCTTGATGATAAAAGCATTGATGTAAGCTTTATTTTAAAGCGCAGACTACCTGCTTACCGTCGAATGCGAGAGAGGGTCAACGCAAAGGAGATCACACTACTAACACGCCAATGGGCTAGTATGATCGACGCCGGACTACCAATCACAACGTCACTCAAACTTATTGCAAACAATCTTACCAAGGCAGGAGTTAGCTCCGTCATATGGCTGATACGTCAAAAGCTCGAATCGGGATTATCCGTAACCCAAACACTGAAAGAGTCCTCCACTCATTTTGATTCCTTATATCTCGCAATTATTCATGCGGGTGAGAGTTCTGGACAATTAGCAGGCTCTTTACGACGCATAGCAACTCATAGAGAAAAGATAGAATATATTCGCTCAAAAGCTGTGGGGGCCAGTATATATCCCTGCTTAATTTTTGGGACAGCGTGGCTTGTCACTCTCCTCATGCTCACTCAAGTTATTCCTGAACTTGAGCGCATGTTTGAAAGCTATAACGCTCCCTTGCCATGGTTTACTCAACAAGTCATTAACCTTTCACAAACGACGATAAATTACGGACTTCATACTACTCTTGGTTTTATACTCCTCATAGTATCGATACGACTTGGATACAGATACTCAATCTCTTGGAAAAAAAAGCTAGACAGAATGAAGCTCCTGGTTCCTGTGTTCGGCAAATTGTATCGTTTGGCTTGTCTTAGCCAATTTATTAGAACACTAGCAACCTGTTTTGATTCCGGCCTTCCAATTACGCCGAGTTTACACGCAGCAGCCCAGACATTTGATAATACATTTTATCAAACAGCAATGTATACGGTTACCCAAGAAGTGGATTCTGGCGTGCCAATACACCAAGCAATGCGCAGCAGTGGCGCCTTTGACGAATTTATTATGCAAATGGTTATGCTAGGTGAAGAATCTGGGCGCCTTGCTGAGATGTTAAATCGCGTCGCAGATGACTATGAAAATGAGATTGAAAAAATTATCGACTATCTCAGTCGGGCAATTGAACCTATTGTGATTGTGGTACTAGGTACAATTGTCGCAAGTTTGGTGACCGCTATGTACTTGCCCATCTTTAACTTGGTTAACGTAATGAGCTAATATAGTCTCCTTAAGTCCCCTCTACTTCCTAAATCGGTTGAGTTACATATGGATCTGTTTTTTTATCACCCTTGGTTATTCCCAACCTTAGCCACTTTATTTGGCCTAATCATAGGAAGCTTTATTAATGTTGTCATTCATCGTTTGCCTAAGATCATGGAACATGAATGGCGCAAAGAATGCGCAGATTGCTTTCCCGAATACAAAATAAAGCCGCCTTCAGGTGAGTTTAACCTGAGCACCCCGAATTCCCATTGCCCAAAATGCCAAACGCCGATTCGTGTTCGTGACAACATTCCACTAGTAAGTTGGCTAGTATTGAGAGGGAAATGTCATTATTGCCAAGCCAAGATAAGCACTCGTTATCCCTTTGTTGAACTGCTGTCTGCGATACTCAGCTTGACCATAGCGTATCAGTTCGAGTTCAGTTATTTCGCTATTGCTTTACTCTTTTTTACCTTTGTCCTCATCGCTGCAACATTCATTGATTTGGATACTATGCTATTGCCTGATCAACTGACTCTGCCTTTGGTCTGGTCGGGCATCACTTTATCTCTCCTCGAGATAAGCCCTGTATCATTGCAAGATTCAGTGATTGGAGCTATCGCAGGTTACTTATGCCTATGGTCTGTATACTGGGCTTTCAAACTCATCACAGGCAAAGAAGGCATGGGTTATGGTGATTTCAAGCTACTATCCGCATTAGGAGCTTGGCTTGGTTGGCAGTACCTACCCATTGTTGTTTTACTTTCGTCTCTAGTTGGGCTCATATTTGGGCTCATCCAATTAGGTTTAAAAAAGCAAGGCATAGACAAAGCATTTCCTTTTGGGCCCTACCTCGCCATAGCAGGCTGGGTAAGTGCTATCTGGGGAGAAAGTATTATAAACTGGTACTTCACTACAATTATTGGAGTCTAAGATGCCTTTTGTTGTCGGGCTTACTGGGGGGATCTCAAGTGGAAAAACCACAGTGGCAAACCTGTTTAATTCTCACTTTGATATAGAGATTATTGATGCTGATATCATAGCGAGGCAAGTCGTTGAAAAAGATTCCTTAGGATTGAAAGCGATAAAATCTCGTTTTGGTTCTAATATCTTATTGAGTGACGGAACATTAAACCGAGCTAAGCTAAGAAATAAGGTCTTCGAGTGTGAAGAGGACAAAACATGGCTCAATGCGCTACTTCACCCTATGATTAGGGAAAAAATGCAGTTAGATGTTTCCGAGGCTTCATCACAATATGTGTTGCTCGTGGTACCATTGCTAGTTGAGAACAAGCTGCAAAACTTGACTGACAGAGTTTTGGTAATTGATGTTGATGAACAAACCCAGTTGCTAAGGACAATGGAAAGGGACAAGGTGGGACTTGAACAAGCTCAAGCCATCATTGCAGCTCAAGCAAGTCGCAGTGATAGGCTCAGTGTTGCAGATGATATAATCAAAAATGATACGACAAACAAGGATCTTTTGCCTGAAATCACAGAATTACATAAAAAGTATCTAGAATTAAGTATGGGAAATCGGTCAGAATAAGGGAAGAATAATCAAAGGCTACATGGAATGACAACGCACTACTTTGAACATCCATTGAATGAGAAAACTCGGATATATCTACGAGTTGAAGCCTTGCTCACTCAACTAAATATGTCATCCCAATTTAGCGATGACATGCAACACCTGCTGTTTTTTCGCTCACTTTTTGACTTACTTGAAATCTTTGAACAAATACAGCTGAAAAGTGAGTTGGCTAAAGACATAGAGAAACAGCGTATTTCCTATCGTTCATGGCTACACGTGGAAGGTGTAGATCAAAAAATGCTCAACAACGTGTTAGCCGAAGTTGATGAGGTCCACAGTAAACTAATGGCAGCAGAGCGTTTTGGTCAAAGCCTTAAAGAAGACCGCTTCCTTAGTACGATTAGGCAAAGATTTAATTTACCTGGGGGCTCGTGTTGCTTCGATTTACCAGCACTCCACCATTGGTTGCACCTTCCCATCGAGCAGAAAATTGAAGACAGCCGTAAATGGATAGAAAACTTACAACCTCTCACTGATGCGCTCAAGCTTTGGCTGCGTCTGACACGTGAGACCGGACATCTCCATCCGCAAGAAGCACGTTCTGGTTTTTATCAAAGCGATGCAGAAGATGCCAATATACTCCGCCTTGAAATCCCAATGGAATATGGGGTGTACCCCATGATTTCAGGTCACAAGAATCGTTTCGCAATCAAATTTATCTTTTTTGCTTCAGGCCAAGCTTCCTGCGATAATATCGAGTTCCAATTAGCTGTGTGTAGCTAAGATAAATCTTTCTCTAGAGAAGTCATTATGTCCAAAGTCTTTACGGTTGCTTGCCCAAAGTGCGGCACAGATGTTAAGTGGGGAGCAACCAGCCCTCACCGTCCCTTCTGCAGTAAGCAGTGTCAAATGATAGATTTTGGTGGGTGGGCAGATGAGGAAAATTCCATTCCCGGCGCACCGGACATGTCTGATGCTGACGGTTGGTCAGAAGAGCAGTACTAACCTAGCTCGAACTATTATGTTAAAGAATAAAAAAGCGGAGGCCACTTGGCCTCCGCTGATACGATGAGAACGCTAGTTAAAGCATTACTTCTTAGCAAGTTTCTCTTTAATACGAGCAGACTTACCAGAGCGCTCACGTAGGTAGTACAACTTGGCACGACGTACTGCACCACGGCGCTTAACTTCAATGCTATCAACCATTGGAGAGTGAGTTTGGAACGTACGCTCTACACCTTCACCGTTCGAGATCTTACGTACAGTGAATGCAGAATGTAGACCACGGTTACGGATACCGATTACAACGCCTTCAAAAGCCTGTAAACGCTCACGTTCACCTTCTTTAACCTTAACTTGAACAACAACTGTGTCACCAGGTGCAAAGTTAGGCAGATCTTTTTTCATTTGCTCTTCTTCAAGAGCCTTGATGATGTTACTCATTTTCAATATTCCTAGAATAAACTGATACTAAATTTAATAGGTTACTGCTTTTGATGTTCTTTTATGAACTCAGCCAGTAATTGTTCCTGTTCGTCAGTCAGAGCTAGGTTTTCCAGGAGCTCTGGTCTTCTTAGCCAAGTACGGCCCAACGACTGTTTCTGTCGCCAGCGACGAATGTTTTTATGGTTGCCAGATGTCAGTACTTCAGGTACTGGTTGACCATCTAACACCTCTGGTCGCGTGTAATGAGGGCAATCTAACAAACCGTTAGCAAAAGAGTCTTCTTCTGCCGACGCAAAATCTCCTAACACTCCCGGTATAAACCGTGAAACAGAATCAATTAACGTCATGGCTGGTATTTCACCACCCGTCATCACAAAATCTCCAATTGACCATTCTTGATCAACTTCAGCTTGGATGACACGCTCATCTACCCCTTCATAGCGGCCACAAATCAGAAGTAAATTCTCATTTTTTGCCAGCTCTTCCACTCCTTTTTGGTCAAGTCTACGACCTTGAGGAGATAGGTAGATAACTTTCGTCTTACCTGGTGAGGCGTTTCTAGCTGCATGGATAGCATCGCGCAAAGGCTGAACCATCATCAACATACCAGGGCCACCACCGTAAGGCCTATCATCGACGGTACGATGTTTGTCATGAGTGAAATCGCGAGGATTCCATGTCTCAACTGACAAAAGACCTTTTTTAACCGCTTGACCTGTTACCCCATAGTCAGTAACGCTGCGGAACATTTCTGGAAAAAGGCTAATTATGCCAACCCACATGTTTTCACCAATATAAACTTGGTTCAATGCTCCGTTACTTGGAGTTAGAATCCAGGATCCCAGTCAACTTCGATCCGTTGAGCTTGGCGATCAATAAGTTTGATCACTTGCTCTTCAAGGAACGGAATTAGTCGTTCCTTTTGACCAAAAGCATCTTTTAGATTTGCTTTTACCACCAAAACATCGTTGGAACCCGTTTCAAGCATGTCAGAGACTATACCCAAATCGTAACCTTTATCAGTTACTACTTGCATTCCAATCAGATCACGCCAGTAGAATTCATCTTCTGGCAATTCCGGCAATACAGCAGGGTCAATAGCAATTTCAAAGTTAGTCAACAACTGTGCATCTTCACGCACGTTTAGACCCTCAAGTTTTACCACCAAACCTTTGTTATGGCGCTTCCAACTTTCAACTTTTTGCTCAACCCACTCACCCTTTTGGTTTATAAACCATGGTGAGTAATCAAATATACTTTCAGTATTGTCTGTGTAGGAAAAAACCTTAAGCCAGCCACGAATGCCGTAAGAAGCACCAAGCTTACCTACTACAATCTTATCACTGCTCGTTGTTTCTTTACCTTTCATCGACATAAGCTAATTACTTCTTCTTGAATTAAGAATTAAGCCGCTTTTTGAGCGTCTTTTACTAGCTTAGCTACACGGTCAGATAGAGATGCGCCTTGACCAACCCAGTGGTTTACGCGATCTAGGTCTAGACGTAGACCTTCTTCTTGACCTTTAGCCGTTGGGTTAAAGAAACCCACTTTCTCAATGAAACGGCCAGTTGCAGCATTGCGGCTGTCCGCTACTACGATTTGATAAAATGGACGCTTCTTCGCGCCGTGACGTGCCAAACGAATGGTTACCATGTCGTCCTCTTTGCTTTCTCAAAAATAAAATTAACCCCAAAGACTGCTCATATGAAACAGCTTGGGGTCTCGTGCCAAAATAAAGCTCCGGAATTTTACTCTTATTCCGCAGTATTGCAAGGTATTTAGCTATTTTTTCACCAATCTAGTGCCACTTTATCATTAGATAAAGCAGTAACCATTTTGTGAGCTATCTAACACCTTGAATGTTTAATGGGTTATCGACTATCGACCAAATGGATTGAAGCCACCTCCACCCATCATACCTTGCATGTTACGCATCATGCCTTTCATGCCGCCTTTTTGCATTTTCTTCATCATCTTCTGCATTTGAGTAAATTGCTTGAGTAGGCGGTTAACATCTTGAACTTGCGTTCCTGAACCAGTGGCAATGCGTTTTTTACGAGAACCTTTAATAAGTTCAGGACGTTGACGCTCCTTCATTGTCATTGAGTTGATAATGGCTTCCATCTGTTTGAACATTTTATCATCAACTTTATCTTTCACATCCGTGGGCAACTGAGACATACCAGGCAGTTTGTCTAGCATTCCCATCATGCCACCCATATTCTGCATCTGTCCCAATTGCTCACGGAAATCTTCAAGGTCGAAGCCTTTCTTTTCTTTGAACTTTTTAGCCAGTTTTTCTGCTTTTTCGGTATCAACGTTGCGTTGTAGATCCTCAATAAGAGAAAGTACATCTCCCATGCCAAGAATGCGAGAGGCAACACGCTCAGGATGAAAGGGCTCTAGAGCATCCGTTTTCTCACCAACGCCCAAAAATTTGATGGGTTTACCCGTGATATGGCGTACAGATAAGGCTGCACCACCGCGAGCGTCACCATCTACCTTGGTCAAAACAACCCCTGTTAATGGCAATGCATCACCAAACGCTTTTGCTGTGTTCGCTGCATCTTGTCCTGTCATTGCATCAACAACAAATAACGTTTCAACAGGAGTAATTGCCGTATGAAGCTCCTGAATCTCAGCCATCATTTGCTCATCGACAGCTAGGCGGCCTGCCGTATCAACAAGCAGTACATCATAAAACTTCTTCTTGGCGTGCTCTATCGCAGCATTAGCAATATCTAATGGTTTTTGCTCTGCTGAAGATGGGAAAAAATCAACACCTACATCTGATGCAAGTGTTTCTAACTGCTTGATCGCAGCAGGTCGATATACGTCGGCAGAAACAACAAGAACTTTCTTCTTATCACGCTCTGTTAATAGTTTAGACAGTTTACCAACAGAGGTCGTTTTGCCCGCACCTTGTAAACCGGCCATCAAAATAACAGCTGGCGGTTGAGCTGCTAGGTTGAGTGCCTCATTAGATTCACCCATGACAGCTTCAAGTTCGGCTTGAACAATCTTAATAAATTCTTGACCAGGAGTTAGAGACTTTGAAACCTCAACGCCAACCGCCCCCTCTTTGACCCGTTTTACGAAATCACGCACGACAGGAAGGGCAACATCCGCCTCCAACAAAGCCATACGTACTTCACGCAATGTGTCTTTTATGTTGTCTTCGGTCAAGCGACCTTTACCACTGATATTCTTCAGGGTTTTGGATAATCGATCCGTTAAATTATCAAACATCTTAGTCTCTTTATCTGAGCGACCCTAAATGCCACCGCCTGTTAATTGGCGACAAAATTATTATGAGTATACCTTAGCCAGGCACTGCTTTGCACTGCTGTAGTAACTTTTGATCTCTCATAACACGCAAATCAGCTATATAAGTCATAGCCCAAGCTTTTGATGCAAGGTATAATTTATCAAAAATTCACCAAATAACAGAGAAGCATGGACAACATCATCGCCGTTGCTGCTGCAATACTTTATGTTTTGGCAATCGCAACCATAGTTCCAGGCCTAGTACATCAGGTCGGCATTCGAACCAAAACGGTATCAGCCAGTGCATTTTTAGCCCTAGCCTTTCATGCTTGGTTGTTGGGCGATCTTATCATTGAAGGTTCAGGGCAAAACCTCAGCATTCTCAACGTTGCCTCATTGATAAGTTTCATTATTTCTTTGGTATTAAGTTTGGCAATGCTAAAAACGCGTTTATGGTTTCTGCTTCCTGTAGTTTACTGTTTTGCAGCGATTAACCTATCTGCAGCGGCCTTCTTACCCAGTACCTTCATTACTCATTTAGAACAAGACCCAAAACTGCTCATCCATATTTCCTTGGCACTTTTTTCATACTCAACCTTAACTATCGGTGCGCTTTATGCTCTGCAACTGGCTTGGCTTGATCACAAACTCAAATCAAAAAAAGCATTGAGTATCAACCCAAATTTACCGCCGCTACTAATGGTCGAAAGGCAATTGTTTAAAATTATCCTGATCGGTAACCTTCTGCTTACAGGGACTCTTTTAACAGGGTTTATTTTTGTTGAGGATATGTTCGCGCAAGGCAAAGCACATAAAGGTGTTCTGTCTTTTATCGCGTGGATCGTATATTCAATTTTACTTTGGGGTCATTACCAAAAGGGTTGGCGAGGTCGTAAGGTAACTTGGTTTGCCGTTGCTGGCGCAACTTTGTTGACCTTAGCCTACTTCGGAAGTCGATTTGTTCGTGAAATTATTCTTAACTAATTGATATTTAAGAGTGCACATAATACGCCTTTCTTTTACAATGTTTTACTTATAACCTGAGATTGACTTCACGCTTGGCTTAGGTCATAAATTAACCAAACCTCAAAAGGAAACATTCAGCTTTGGACGACATATCAACGGGTGCATTATTTGCCCTACTCGCGTGTCTTATCGTTATTTCAGGATATTTTTCAGGTTCAGAGACAGGCATGATGGCTTTGAACCGATACCGACTTAAACACCTAGCTAATCATGGTCATAAAGGCGCTAAACGTGTAGAAAAACTACTGGCTCGCCCTGATCGACTCATTGGTCTGATTTTAATCGGCAACAACCTAGTTAACATTCTGGCTTCCGCCATCGCAACCATCTTAGGTATGCGTCTGTACGGCGATATCGGTGTAGCGATAGCAACAGGCGCATTAACCATGGTTATCCTCGTATTTGCTGAGGTTACGCCTAAAACTCTTGCAGCCCTCTACCCTGAGCGAGTGTCATACGCGAGCAGTATCCTTCTCACCATATTAATGAAATTGCTGTCGCCATTAGTCATGTTGGTTAACTTCATCACTAACGGTTTTATTCGGCTATTAGGGATCAGAGCCAAGCATGGCGGTGACGATCATTTAAGCTCTGAAGAGTTACGTACTGTGGTTAACGAAGCTGGTAGTCTCATTCCGAGGCGACATCAAGATATGTTGATTTCAATTCTCGACCTAGAGAATGTAACTGTTAACGACATTATGATTCCAAGAAATGAAATTACTGGTATCGACATAAATGATGACTGGAAGTCCATAGTAAGACAATTAACTCACTCCCCACATGGCCGTGTTGTTCTGTATCGAGATCAAATCGACGAAGTGGTCGGCATGCTAAGACTGCGAGAGTCTTATCGTCTGATGCTGGAGAAGAATGAGTTCAACAAAAAAACCTTACTGCGTGCTGCTGACGAAGTGTACTTTATTCCAGAAGGCACGCCTCTCAATATTCAGTTGCTTAAATTTCAGCGCAACAAAGAACGTATTGGCCTAATTGTTAATGAGTATGGCGATATCATTGGTCTTATTACTCTTGAGGATATTTTGGAAGAGATCGTTGGTGAATTCACTACTTCAATCACTCCAAGTCTGTCTGATGAAATTACACCTCAAGGCGATGGAAGCTTTTTGATAGAAGGGAGTGCAAACATCCGAGACATCAACAAAGGGCTAATGTGGACATTACCGACAGATGGTCCTAGAACATTAAATGGGCTCATATTGGAACATTTGGAAGACATACCAGAAAGCCATATCAGTGTTCAAGTTTCCGGCCATCCAATGGAAATCGTTGACCTAGAAGAAAACCGCATCAAATTAGTTAAAGTGTATCCTTGCAAGGATAAAGATAAATAACGACCAATAAAAAAGGCCTTGAACACATCAAGGCCTTTTCTAAACTTAAGCTCACCTACTCTTCATTAATACTGAATAGACTCTCCATGTTGAGGCCCTGCTTAATCAGGATTTCTCTTAGGCGACGCAAACCTTCAACCTGTATTTGTCTTACCCTTTCTCGAGTAAGGTTAATCTCACGCCCAACTTCCTCTAAAGTTGAAGGCTCATACCCCAATAGTCCAAACCGACGTGCGAGGACCTCTTTTTGTTTTGGGTTTAACTCGTCAAGCCAATCAATCAATGAAGACTTGATATCATCATCCTGAGTAGAAACTTCGGGGTCTGAATTGTTTACATCAGGAATGATATCAAGCAGTGCTTTCTCACCATCTCCACCAATTGGAGTGTCGACTGAACTGATGCGCTCATTAAGACGCAGCATCTTACTGACATCATCGACTGGCTTATCTAGTTGAAGTGCGATCTCTTCTGCTGTTGGCTCATGATCAAGTTTTTGAGAAAGCTCTCTGGCTGTACGTAAATAGATGTTAAGCTCTTTCACGACGTGAATAGGCAAACGTATAGTCCGAGTCTGATTCATCAAAGCACGCTCAATGGTTTGTCTTATCCACCATGTTGCGTAAGTTGAAAAGCGAAAACCTCTCTCTGGGTCAAATTTTTCGACCGCTCGGATCAAACCTAGGTTGCCTTCTTCAATAAGATCAAGTAACGCGAGACCACGGTTACCGTATCGACGGGATATTTTCACCACTAAACGAAGATTACTTTCAATCATACGTTTACGAGCTGCTTCGTCTCCTCTCAGAGCACGACGAGCATATAGTACCTCTTCTTCTGCGGTGAGCAGAGGTGAAAAACCTATTTCTCCTAAATAAAGTTGGGTCGCATCCAAGCTTTTGGTAGATACATCAAAGTCTTCTTTTGCATCCTCGGCTCGGGCACTGCCCGTGGTTGTGGAATCATCAGCCTGAATCGCTTCCATTTCTGCTTCAAGCTCAAACTCTTCGACTTTCGTTGCTGTGTTACTGATACTCATAGCGCCTCCCCCTGGCGATCTAGCGAAGCATTCCTTTTAATGCCGCTATAAATCTATAAAGTATTAGGGTAAGTAGCGTTTAGGATTCACTGACTTACCTTGGTAACGAATTTCAAAGTGTAGTCGAACACTGTTAGTTCCAGAACTGCCCATCGTTGCGATCTTCTGGCCTGCTGTTACACTTTGTCCTTCGTGTACGAGCAACCGTTCATTATGCGCATAAGCACTGAGATAGTTATCGTTGTGTTTAATAATCACCAGATTCCCATAACCCTTGAGTGCATTACCCGAATATACAACGGTTCCATTAGCTGTCGACGATATCGGTTGACCTCGCTGCCCTGCAATGTCTATACCTTTGTTGCCTTGGTCTCCAGCTGAGAAATTTTTAATTACCCTCCCTTTGGCTGGCCATAACCATTTAGAAATTTTCTCACTGATTGGATTCGCATAACTGACGGGTTTATTAACATTTATTTTACTTTTAGCTCCAACATACTCCTTTGCTGAAGATTGATCAACCTTGTTCACAGTAGCTTTTGTGGGAGATATGGGGGCAACTTTCGCCTTGTTGCTGCTAACTGCTTGATTAGAGTCTTTACTTGATTTTGTATTAATCGCAGATGTCGATGCTAGTGTAACGGGTACGGATCCGCCTACAGCCCCCGCCCCACCGTAAGCTGGTGCTTTATAGACAGGCTGCCAAAGTTTCAATTTTTGACCGGGATAGATGGTGTAAGGCTTTTTTAAATCATTGTAACGAATAATGTCATTTACATTCTTATCTGTGATGTATGCAACAAAATACAGCGTATCACCCTTCTCCACTTGATAGTAACTCCCCCTGTAACTGCCACGAGAGATATTTGTGTAATCTTTATTTAATCCAGAAACAGGGGCTGGGAAATGAGCAGTACATCCAATAAGCATTGCGCTTACAAATGGAATAACAAAAAGAATGGACTCAGTCTTGCGGATCATAGTTAAGCAAGTTCACCTGCAATAAGGGGAACAAAACGCACATCTTCTATAATTTCAGAAGGGAAATCATCTCCACAGCGTGTAATTTTAAGCAAACTTTGATCCTCTTCACCCACAGGAATAACCAAAACACCGCCGTCGTCCAACTGTTCAAGTAAGGTTGGCGGGATTGATGCAGCTGCGGCGGTAACGATAATAGCGTTAAAGGGGCCTTTAGTTGACCATCCTTGCCAACCATCACCATGCTTGGTGGAAACATTATATATATCCAGGTACTTGAGCCGACGCTTCGCTTCCCACTGCAACAGTTTTATTCTTTCTATAGAATAAACATGCTCGACTAATCGAGCCAAGACAGCCGTCTGATAGCCTGACCCTGTACCGACTTCTAAAACTTTACTCTCCGGTGTCAGTTCCAATAGCTCAGTCATCCTTGCGACCATATAGGGCTGAGAGATACTTTGCCCCTGCCCAATCGGCAAAGCATTGTTATCATAGGCTTGATGTTGCATTGCTTGAGATACAAATTGCTCACGAGGAATAGAATGGATTGCATTGATGACAAATCTATCTTGGATGCCACTCTCAATCAGAAAATCAACTAACTTATCAGCCTTGGGGTTTGTCATTGGTACGTGTCCTGTAACCAGCGGTTCATCGTAGGCAGTGATTCATGTGCAGTTAGATCAACCTGAATTGGAGTAACGGAAACAAACCCCTGCTCAATGGCATAAAAATCCGTCCCCTCTCCCGCATCTTGCTCTTTACCAGGAGGCCCTAACCAATATATATCACACCCTCTCGGATCTTGCTGTTTAAGCATGGGTTCTGCATGATGACGAGCACCCAGACGAGTCGTACATATCCCTTTTATCTCATCCAAGGATAAATCCGGAATATTCACATTAAGTAGCTTGTTGGTTGGGATAGGCGCTTTAAGGTGTTGTTCCACCATTTGTTTTGCAACAATAGCGGCTGTTTGAAAATTCACCTTTCCGGCCAAAGAAAATGCTATCGACTGAACACCTAGAAAATGGCCTTCCATCGCCGCCGCTACTGTGCCTGAATACAACACATCGTCACCTAAATTGGCACCATGATTGATACCAGATAAGACCAAATCTGGAAGTTCATCTTTCATTAATTCATTTAGCGCAAAATGGACACAGTCCGTAGGCGTTCCTTGGACTGAGTATATGCGCTCAGATAAAGCCTTTACTCTCAAGGGCTGCTCCAAGGTAAGCGAGTTTGATGCTCCAGAGCGATTTCTATCGGGAGCGACGATAGTCACGTGCGCCAAATTACCCAGCGCGTCCGCCATGGCGTGTATGCCTTCAGCATGCACTCCATCGTCGTTACTGAGCAATATTTTCAAAACTTTATCAGTCATTGGTAATTGCGCTCCACTTTTATTTCTTGGATCAGCTCTCGAATCAGCGCCGTCGCAAAGCAACCTGCATCTAAAGAAAAGTCTAACTTAACTGAATCCCTATCGATGCTCCATGTTAAGTCTTGCGGTTTAAGGACTATGCTTCGTCTCTCATGCCGCATTCGGTTGCCTCGAATTAACGCCATCAAATCAGGTTCAACATCCAGCTGAGGCTGCTCGATTAAGAGGCCATCGGAAACCGTAGGTAACTCATTGTCACCGGCCAGAGCCGCAGTAATAGACACACTCCCTTCGCGGATGCTTTCATTTAAGGCGACCAGTTTTTGTGCTTCAGCTAAAACGATGCCTTCATCTGTCAAAAGGCAGTCCCCCTCAACCGCTCGATCGAACGAGTTGTTTTCAATGCGTTTTGAGACAATTGTATTAAAAATCCATGAGCGAGCAGCGGAAAGATAAAGGCTGCGTTTATTCTGATTACGAGTGCGAACATTTTCCCTTCCCCAACGTCTAGCCTCTTCAAGGTTATTACCCTGATTACCAAAACGCTGACTACCAAAATAATTAGGCACACCATGCAAACTAATCGCTTGCAAACGCTGGATAACATCTTCAACATCACTCACTTCCGTCAGTGTGATGCTAAAATGGTTTCCGACTAAATCACCAGGCCTAAGCTTCTTATTGTGACGCCTAGTTTCTACCACTTCTATACTAGGATACTGGGTCAGGAAAGAGCGCAAGTCTGGATCTCCGCCCTTGGGCAAATGCACACTAAGCCATTGCTCCGTAACGGCATGGCGATCTTTTAATCCTGCCCAGCTGACATCTTTTGGCTTAACTCCACAAGCTTTGGCTAATTCATTCGCGACAAAGCTTGTATTTTCCCCTGTTTTTCGAATTCGAACCATAAGGTGTTCGCCTTCACCGGAGAAATCAAAGCCTAGATCTTCACTTACCTGAAAATGTTCTGGCTCAACTTTTAATTTTCCGGTTGAATTGGGGCGGCCATATAAATAAGCCAAAGAAGACAAAATATCGGTCATACCATTACCACTGTACAAACCCGTGAGCTTTCCTCAGGGCAGAATCATTTGTTATTTCTTTACAAGTACGACAACCGCTTCAGTTGCAATACCTTCTTTACGTCCAGTAAATCCAAGACGCTCAGTTGTTGTCGCTTTCACGTTCACATTGCCAATGTCGGTTTCAAGATCGTCGGCGATAACTCGACACATAGCTTCAATATGAGGCGCCATTTTAGGAGCCTGCGCAATAATGGTTACATCCGCATTACCAAGTACGTATCCCATTTGCTTAACTTTCTTATAAACATCACGAAGTAGCCCTCGACTATCGGCGCCTTTCCATTTGTCGTCTGTGTCTGGGAAGTGTCGGCCAATATCGCCTGCCGCTATAGCGCCTAGTAACGCATCACTTAGAGCGTGCAAAGCAACATCACCATCCGAGTGAGCTAACAAACCATACTCATATGGAACAGTAACACCACCAATAATAACTGGGCCATCACCACCAAATTTGTGCACATCAAAACCATGGCCAATTCGAATCATAAGTTATCCTTTATTCTTGGTAAGGTAGAACTCAGCCAGAGCCAAATCTTCAGGTTGAGTGATTTTTATATTTTCTGCCGAACCCGGAACAAGCGCGGGTGACTTTCCTGAGCATTCCATGGCAGACGCTTCATCCGTGATATGAACACCTTTAGATAAAGCCTCTTCCAAAGCTGTCGCTAGTTGCTCAGTACGAAACATTTGCGGGGTTAATGCGTGCCATAGGTTTTCTCTATCGACCGTACTTTCAATATCACCGGAACGATTGGCTCTTTTCATCGTATCTCTCACAGGAGCGGCAAGTATGCCCCCAACTGGATGGTTTAATGACGTCTTAATCAAGTTGTCTATGTCCTGATTGTTAATACAAGGCCGAGCCGCATCATGAACCATAACCCAGCCTGATTCCTCATTATTGCGTACAAAATTGACACCAGCTAGAACAGAGTCCGCTCGTTCATTACCGCCAATAACGGCGGCAACTCTGTCATCTTGGGCTAAAGATAAACGTGAAAAATAAGGATCGTTTTTCCCTACCACGATAACAACTTTGGCGATATTTGGATGGCTTAACAATTTATATACTGTATGCTCGAGTACCGTTGCTTCATTTATTTGAAGGTATTGCTTGGGGCGCTCTGCCCCCATACGGCGCCCCACACCAGCGGCTGGAACAATCGCAATAATGGAAGATACTTGCGTCATACTCAGTTATTCTCTTCAACAATTCGATAAAAGGTTTCACCATCTTTAACCATGCCCAGCTCATGACGAGCTCGCTCTTCTATCGCATCTAACCCTTGGCGTAAATCATCAATTTCAGCAAACATCTCGCTATTTCTATTTTGTAGGTTACCGTTAACCTGATGCTGTACTTCAATCTCTGCTTGGACAGATTTAAACTCAGAAATGCCATTTTTCCCCAGCCACAATGTGTACTGCAGCCAGCCTAATAATAGTAATAAAACAAGGGCAAAAATTCGCATAACTAGTTATAACAATGACAGTAATTTGAAGCTCATGTATACCATAATACCACTTGTATAGCGATATAATGGTATAGAGGGCTCAATAAGGTCAGCGCTGTAACAAAAACAAGAGTAACCCTAAACCTAATACCAATCGATAAATTACAAATGGCGTCATTCCCATACGCGATATAAGTTTAAGAAACAGGTGAATACATAAATAAGCACTCACAAAGGAAGTAACGATGCCAGTGAGGAGCATATTTGTATCAATGGCCACACCACTACCGATAAGTTTTAGACCTAAATAACCACCAGCTAGCAAAATAATAGGGATTGACATTAGGAATGAAAACCTAGCCGCTGCTTGACGGGTAAATCCCAAATACAACGCAGCTGTAATCGTGATCCCAGAGCGAGAGGTTCCAGGTATCATAGCTATTGCTTGCGCAATACCAATCAATATCGCTTTGTTTCGGTCTACCTGATACTCGTCTTTAACAAGGCCCGCATTTTTGTCAACGTACCAAAGCAACAAGCCGAAAATAATGGTTGTGGTAGCGATAACCCAAGCACTGCGCAAATACAGCTCTATGATATCCTTCATTAATAGGCCAAAGACACAGGCAGGGATGGTTGCAATAATAATCATCCAAGCCAGCTTGGCTTCTTTACTGCGATCGCCTTTAAGGATAGAAGCTACAAAGGCACCAAATAAGGCAACAACTTCATGGCGAAAATAAATCACTACTGCTGCCAAGGTACCCACATGAACAGCTACATCAAAGGCTAACCCTTGATCTTCCCATCCAAGCACTGCAGAAGGCAAAATTAAATGTGCAGAACTAGAAATGGGTAAAAATTCAGTAAAGCCCTGTATAAAGGCTAGAATAAAGGCTTCAAAATAACTCATTAGATTCTCAGTTAGAAGGGTGATTAAACCAAAGTTTTATTTCACTTAGGTGTTCTGGGTAAGAAAGTTCTGACCAAATTTGATCGATAGTTCGGCCATCATTGGGCACGCGAAGTTCAGCGCATAATTCACGAAGTGGCTCTATAACAAAGCCATATTTATAGATATCACTGCGAGGTAGCTCTGGTGACTGTTTAGATACCTGTTGGCCGAACAAAATAATATCCAAATCAACTGTGCGAGACTGAAGCTTTTCACAATCACGTTCACGCCCCCATTGAAGCTCTATGTCACGCAGCTGGTGCACAAATTCTTCTAAACTTTGTGAGGTTTCCATTTCAACAACCAAATTGTAAAAAGCGTCACCATCAAAGCCTACAGCTGGGCATTCATAGATAGTCGACAAACGAATATTCTGACCAATCTCATGTAATGCACCAATCGCAAGCTCGATATGTTTGCGCGGCTCTATATTGGAGCCAACACCAATGTATACTTTTGTCATGGGTTGCCTCGCTCAATCATGACCCCCACACCTGATGCCTGAACAACAGCTCCAGGTTTTGTTAATCGAATTTTCACCCAAGGAACAGCAAACTGGCTCATAATTAATTCAGCGACTTCTTCTGCCACTCTTTCGACCAGTAAAAAACGACCAGATTCTATATGAGAAAGAACCGCCGAGCTTACTTTAGCGTAATCAAGAGCATCAACGACATTATCACTTTTACCTGCTAACCGATTGTCGTGGGCCATTTCAATGTCCAGAATCAGCTTTTGCTTAATGCTCTGTTCCCAATCGTACACGCCTATCGTCGTGATCACTTCTAACTGCTCGATAAACACTTTATCCATGCATTTTGATTCCTAATTAGAGGTCGGATACCCAAATATGATAAAAAGTCGTACTATTTTTGTCCCAAACACCAAAATCTGAGTAGTTTAAGCCTTGTAAGCGCTATATGATATCAATTACTTGCTCAGCTAACACCTTTTTATAATGAGTAACGACACTATGACCACTATCGCTATTGTCATGATCATCTCAGCTTATTTATTGGGTTCGGTCTCGAGCGCTATTCTTATTTGTCGATTACTCAGATTACCCGACCCACGTGATGTAGGCTCTCATAACCCAGGGGCGACAAATGTACTAAGGCTAGGAGGCAAAAAAGCCGCACTCGCAGTACTATTATGTGACATGCTAAAAGGAACCATTCCTGTTTGGACTGGCTACTTTTTTGATATTGGCCCAATTCTCCTTGGTGTAATTGCGATTGCCGCTTGCTTGGGGCATATGTACCCTATCTTCTTTCACTTTCGAGGAGGAAAAGGAGTCGCTACTGCATTAGGAGCCATTGCTCCAATAGGTCTGACGCTAACATCGTTGCTCATCGTTACTTGGCTAATGGTCATCATATTATTTCGCTATTCTTCGCTCGCAGCGATTACCACTGTGTTATTAGCACCATTCTATACATGGATGATTAAACCACAGTACACCTTGCCCGTTGCCATGCTATCTTGCTTAATTATCTTTCGACACCATAAAAACATTCGCCGTCTGTTAGAAGGGACCGAGCCCAAAATCAGTCAAAAAAACTAACTCTAACAAGGCATTCCCCCAAGTTCAGCCTACTTACTTGATAAAACTTTGGCGAAGAAAGTTAACAGCATTTTTGAGACAAATTCAGGCTGTTCTAGGTTTGATATATGTCCAGCATGAGGAATTTGAACCAGTTCAGAGCCTGCAATACTGTCATGCATAAGAAAAGACTCCAAAACTGGCCGAGCCACATCTTCTTGACCAACGGCGATTAACACTGGTAAATCAAATTGTTCAATATCGTTAAACTGATCACGACGACCAAATACCATCTGCCCTATTCGCGCAATTTCAGTAGCTCTATCACCTCCGACATTCGACAAACTCCGACGTAAATAAGCGACCAGTTCAGGAGTGTTTTGTTCGGCATTCCTTGCAAAAAATATCGGAATAAGTGCCTCTATGATGGCCTGAGAGACTCGCTGCGCCGATAAAATGCTTTCCAATATTGCAGAACATTTTTTATAAGTCACTTCTGGCTCTAAACCAACAAAAGTATCCATCAACACCAAAGATTGAACACGCGCAGGAACCAGACTCACCATTTCTGCCCCCCACATTCCACCAAGTGATAAGCCAACAATGGAAAATTGGTCAACCTTTATTTTATCCATCAAAGCGATAATTTGCTTAGCATAATCTTTCAGCGTTTTTGTTGAGGGGGGAGCGTTTTGGGACTCACCATGAGCCCAGAAATCAGGCACAATACATCGATATTGCTGGCTCAACATCTCGACTTGTGGCCACCACATCTGACTATCCATTAGAAAGCTATGACCAAAGATGATCACTGGCCCTTGCCCAACATCCAGATAGGTCATTTGGTAATCATCTATCAGAAATTTATTCATACTTAATTCTCTTCGCTACACCTAATAGAGATATTCCAGCCATCTCCCATGATAAGGGAGCATGAGGAAAGGACAATTTTGACAAATGGCCTATTGGAAATGATCAACTTAGCCTATCGGGTTAAGTTGATCGATTGGCCAACGGGGGACGGCTTGTACTGATAGATCGGATACTTCACCATTTTTTAGCCGCTGCATACCTGCATAGGCAATCATTGCTCCATTGTCGGTACAAAACTCGGTTCGTGGGTAATAAACCTCACCGCCAATTTTATCGGCCAGCTGAGCTAAATCAGAACGCAATCGACGGTTAGCACTCACACCACCAGCAATGACAATCCGTGTCAATCCAGTTTGTTCAAGCGCCCGCTTGCATTTTATGGTTAACGTTGCGCAAACTGCCTCTTCAAATGCTAACGCGATATCCGCTCGCGTTTGCTCATCATCGCCATTGGCAGTAATAGTATTGGCTGTGAATGTTTTCAATCCCGAGAAGCTCATATCTAAACCCGGCCTATCTGTCATTGGGCGAGGAAACTTAAAGCGTCCAGGCGTGCCTTTTTCTGCCAATTTAGACAAAAGAGGACCTCCCGGATAATCAAGCCCCATCAATTTAGCCGTTTTATCAAAGGCTTCACCAGCAGCATCATCAATCGACTCGCCGAGAATTGTGTATTCACCAATTCCTCGGACTTCAACCATCATAGAATGTCCTCCAGACACCAGCACCGCAACAAATGGAAAAGGCGGCGGGTTATCTTCTAACATAGGCGCTAATAAGTGTCCTTCCATATGGTGTACAGGAACCGCAGGCACCCCCCAAGCATAAGCAAGGCTGCGGCCTATGGTCGCCCCTACCAGCAAGGCTCCAACCAGACCAGGTCCTGCCGTATACGCAACTCCATCGATATCCTTAGATGTCAAACCTGCTTCTATCATTGCCGATTTAATTAACGGAATGGTCTTTTTAACGTGATCACGAGAAGCAAGCTCTGGAACGACACCACCATAATCGGCGTGTAGTTTAACTTGACTGTATAATTTGTGAGAAAGCAGTCCTTTCTCGTCATCATATATCGCGATGCCTGTTTCATCACATGAGGTTTCAATACCAATAATGCGCATGGTTTAACCTAGATAGCTTGTTCTACGATTCAAAATTGGCGCAATCTTACCTTGGCTTGGCTTGGCTTAGCAAACAAATTTTGTATACTGATTAAACGACAAAGGACTTTACAAAGCCTATATGATCGGATTAAAATTCCGCACCATTTTTGATCAAGCTGATAATAGAGCCGGCAGTAAAGCTAGGTACTTTAAAATCAGCACTAATGAATAACCCCTGAGGTGAAAGGCATATGCCAGTAGTTAAAGTACGTGAAAACGAACCGTTCGACGTTGCTCTACGTCGTTTCAAACGCTCTTGCGAAAAAGCAGGTATCCTTTCTGAAGTGCGTCGTCGTGAGCACTACGAAAAGCCAACTACAGTTCGCAAACGCGCTAAAGCAGCGGCTCAAAAGCGTCACGCTAAGAAGCTAGCTCGCGAAAACGCTCGTCGCGTTCGCCTGTACTAATAACTAAGTCCAATAAAGGAATTTAGTTATGGCTCTGATTGACACTCTCAAAGATGAGCAAAAAATAGCGATGAAAGCCAAGGACAAATTGCGCCTTGGCACTATACGTTTAGCTCTATCTGCGATTAAACAGCGCGAAGTTGACGAACAGATAACTCTGACTGACAACGATATTCTTGCTGTATTAACTAAGATGGTTAAACAACGTCGCGACTCTGTCGCTCAATATGAATCTGCAGGTCGACAAGATCTTGCCGATACCGAGCAAGCTGAAATTACTGTACTTGAGGAATTTATGCCTCAACCGCTAAGTGAAACTGAAGTATCCGCATTGATCACCAATGCCATTACTGAATCAGGTGCAGCGGGCATGCAAGACATGGGTAAAGTAATGGCTGTGCTTAAGCCAAAGATTCAAGGGCGGGCAGATATGGGTAAAGTCAGCGGTTTAGTACGCGCTAAACTCGGATAATTACTCAATACACATTACAACAGGCCGTGCTAACCTTGGGAAAGCGCGGCTTGTTTGTATCTAGCCTATTATTCTTTTTCATACTCTAGAGGTTTATGGCGGGACAGATACCAAGAAGCTTTATCGATGACCTACTCGCTCGGCTGGATATTGTCGACATCATCGACTCTCGTGTAAAGCTAAAGAAAAAAGGCAAAAACTACGGCGCATGCTGTCCATTCCACAATGAGAAAACACCGTCATTTAGTGTAAGCCAAGAAAAGCAGTTCTATCATTGCTTTGGCTGCGGTGCCCATGGCAACGCTATCGACTTTATGATGGAGTATGAAAGATTAGAATTCCCAGAAGCGATTGATGAACTTGCCTCTTATCTAGGGTTAGATGTACCAAGAGAACAACGCCAAGCTGGAAGGTTCCCCTCAAGTGCCCCTCAAGCCAATAATGAGCAAAAACGTAACCTCTATGATTTGATGACAGGTATTGCTCAGTTTTACCGAGACCAATTAAAGCACTCTGGAAGCAAAGTCGCTATTGACTACCTAAAAGATCGGGGCCTCACAGGAGAGATAGTCAAAAAATTCGGTATTGGTTATGTGGCTGATGAGTGGGATTTAGTCCGTAAGAATTTTGGGCACACAGAACAAACCCAAGCTATGCTCGTCTCCGGCGGAATGCTAATCGAAAATGAGAAAGGTAGCCGTTATGATCGTTTTCGTGGCCGAGTCATGTTCCCTATTCATGATAGGCGCGGAAGAGTCATTGGCTTTGGTGGCCGCATCCTAGGCGATGGCACCCCAAAATACCTTAACTCACCAGAAACACCCATTTTCCATAAAGGCAAAGAGTTATACGGTCTATATGAAGTCATGCAGGCCTACCGTGAACCACCACAAATATTGGTTGTTGAAGGTTATATGGATGTGGTGGCACTGGCTCAATATGGTGTCGACTATGCGGTAGCGTCTCTTGGAACCTCGACGACAGACGATCACATACGCCAATTATTTAGACAAACAGATACTATCGTTTGCTGCTACGATGGTGACCGAGCAGGCCGAGAAGCAGCAAGAAGAGCGATGGAAAATGCCCTGCAATTTCTAAATGCCAACAAAGTGCTTAAAGTCTTGTTTTTGCCTGATGGAGAAGATCCAGATAGCTTTGTTCGAAAATTTGGCAAAGAAGCAATTGAGCGAGAAATAGATAAAGCAGATTCATTGATTGACTTCTTACTCGCCGAAATTAAAAAAGATGCTCCAGATTCGGACCCTAAACGCTGGGGGACCTATGTGGCGACAAATGCAGCCCCACTGCTTAACAAAGCAACGGATCCCTCGCTGCAAGCATATTTATGGAAAGAGCTAACACTGGGTACTGGTTGGAGTGACTTCCAACTTCAGAAGTTTCTCAATTCACTGATAACTACAACAACTGATACAAAACCTACCCCTCATAAAGACATCAAAAGAACGCCAATGCGTGAGGTGATAGCGTTACTTATTCAAAATCCGAACTATGCTCAAATGGTGCCAGATTTGACCCCAGTTAGAGAACTATCGGTTCCTGGATTAAGATTATTCATTGAGGTGCTTGAATACTGCCATCAGCACCCCAATATAAACACAGGCCAGTTAATTGAATACTGGCGTAATACGAGCCATGAAGCTCTGCTGTCTCGTTTAGCTGGATGGGAAATCCCGCTAGATGAAGATAATGAACAAGATATTTTTTTAGATTCGCTGGATAAAATATTGGCCCAGTGTGTCGAAAAGCAAATTGAAGATTTGCAGGCCAAAGAAAGAAGTGTCGGTTTATCAACCGAAGAAAGAAGGGAGCTACTAGCTTTAATGCTAGATTTAAAAGCGTAACCCTGTTCGAATAGTCAGCAATGAATTAATGTGTTATTATGGGTGGTTTGCACTCGCATACTAATTCCTTCACCAGATACTAAGTTGGATACCGTCTATGGATCAAAATCCGCAGTCACAGCTAAAACAACTTGTCATTAAAGGCAAGGAACAAGGCTATCTGACCTACGCAGAAGTAAATGATCACCTGCCAGCAGAAATCGTAGATTCTGAGCAGGTTGAAGATATCATTCAAATGATTAACGACATGGGCATCCGAGTTGTTGAAACTGCGCCTGATGCCGATGACCTTGCTCTGAATGACGATGACACTATTACCGATGAAGATGCCGCTGAAGCAGCTGCTGCCGCATTATCTAGCGTAGAAAATGAAATTGGCCGTACCACGGACCCAGTGCGTATGTACATGCGCGAAATGGGAACAGTAGAACTACTGACTCGTGAAGGCGAAATCGATATTGCAAAACGCATTGAAGATGGTATTAACCAAGTTCAAAATGCTGTAGCCGAGTACCCAGGAACCATTCCTTATATTCTTGAGCAATTCGATAAAGTTCAAGCTGAGGAACTGCGCCTTACTGACCTCATTACCGGCTTCGTCGACCCTGATGCTGATGAAACAGCAGCGCCAACTGCAACCCACATAGGTTCAGAGCTGGCTGAGTCAGACTTAGAAGACGAAGATAAGGAAGACGTCGATGAAGATAGTGAAGATAGTGACGAAGATGAGGAAGAAACAGGCATTGACCCTGAACTCGCCCTTGAGAAGTTCACTTCACTGCGCAACACCTTCCAAAACTTTCAATTGGCGTGTAATGAATACGGCAATGAAAGTCCAAAAGCTCAGATTGCTCACGAGCTTGTTCTGGATGTGTTCAAAGAATTCCGTCTGACTCCTAAACAGTTTGATTATTTAGTTGACGAGTTACGCACCTCAATGGAGCGCGTCCGTACTCAAGAGCGCTTGATCATGAAGGCGTCCGTTGAATACGGTAAAATGCCGAAAAAATCCTTCATTACTCTCTTCACTGGTAATGAATCAAGCGAAGCATGGCTAGACGAAATTTTATCTTCCGATAAGCCTTATGCAGAAAAAATTCAACGCAGCGAAGAAGACATACGTCGCTCAATCATGAAACTTAAAATGATTGAGGAAGAGACTTCTCTAACGGTACAAAATATCAAAGATATTAGCCGCCGTATGTCTATCGGTGAGGCAAAAGCCCGCCGAGCTAAGAAAGAAATGGTCGAGGCTAACTTACGTCTGGTTATTTCTATCGCGAAAAAATACACCAATCGTGGTTTGCAGTTCTTGGATTTGATTCAAGAAGGTAACATCGGCTTGATGAAAGCAGTTGATAAATTTGAATATCGCCGTGGCTATAAGTTCTCGACTTACGCAACTTGGTGGATTCGACAGGCAATCACTCGCTCTATTGCTGATCAAGCTCGAACAATACGTATTCCAGTACACATGATCGAAACGATCAACAAACTGAATCGTATCTCTCGCCAAATGCTTCAGGAGATGGGCCGTGAACCACTTCCAGAAGAATTGGCAGAGCGCATGCAAATGCCGGAAGATAAGATTCGCAAAGTACTAAAAATTGCTAAAGAGCCAATCTCAATGGAAACGCCGATAGGCGACGATGAAGATTCGCATCTTGGCGACTTTATTGAAGATACAACCTTGGAGCTTCCTTTAGACTCAGCAACTTCTACAAGTTTAAAAGTTGCGACAAAAGATGTTCTAGCAGGTCTTACACCTCGCGAAGCTAAGGTTCTTCGTATGCGTTTTGGTATAGATATGAATACTGACCACACTCTTGAAGAGGTTGGTAAGCAGTTTGATGTCACTCGAGAGCGTATTCGTCAGATCGAAGCAAAAGCATTACGTAAGCTTCGTCACCCTAGCCGCTCAGAAACACTGCGCAGCTTCTTAGATGAATAATTAAACATCACGGTCAAAAGGCGAGCAAAGGCTCGCCTTTTTTATAACCAAATGGTTTAAGTGGATAAAATATAGGCTGATTTACCCTATTTTGTGTCTAGACAGCCCTATCATCATCCCCTATAATCGTTGACCTACAAAGGCCCCTTAGCTCAGTGGTTAGAGCAGTCGACTCATAATCGATTGGTCCGCAGTTCAAATCTGCGAGGGGCCACCAAACACAAAAAAACCTGATGAGTCTCATCAGGTTTTTTGCTTTCGATATCAAGGTGTTTCGCCTAAAAACCTTTTTCTTTTTTAATTAAATCATAAGCACTTTGAATCTCCTGAGCCTTTTCTTTAGCAACATTCATCATCTCAGGAGGTAATCCTTTTGCCATAAGCTTATCTGGGTGATGCTCATTCATTAGTTTTCTATGAGCACGTTTGACAGTTTTAGCATCCGCACTACTATCTATACCCAAGAGTTTGTATGCATCACTAAGCTGGTTGGAAGATGAATTTTGTTGCCAACTGCCGCCAGAACCTCGAGACTGTCCGCCAGCAGAGTGCCCACCAAAGCCTCCTCCTTGCTGAAAGCGAAATGCGGCTTCCTGCATTTTTAAACGTTGTTCAAGCTGCTGAGATGAAAAGCCAAGACCTTGAGCGATTTTATGCAGCACACTCCTTTCACTAGGATGTATATCTCCATCAGCAAATGCTGCTGAAATCTGCAATTCTAGAAAAAACTGCATCAAGTCAAATCTTTCACCAGCAGAGATACGTACTCGCTCTAAAACTGTTTCTAAAGGAAAGTCACGCTCTTTACCTTCACGGAAAGCCTCTTGCGCAGCCCTACGCTGCTCACCGTGTAAACTCATTCGCTCCATCATGGTTGTCGCTAACTGGATTTCTTCCCGCGTGACCTGGCCCTTAGCTTTTGCCACATGCCCCATAACCGCAAATGCAGATTTAAAGAACTCCGCCTGCCTCTCGCTTTGACTCGGGCCAGAACCAAAATCTGAACTAAAACCTGCCAGTTTTAAGCGACGAGCCTTATCGAACTGATGACCTAGAAATAAGCCGAAAATAGCACCAAATGGCCCTCCCATAAGAAAGCCAAAAAAAGTACCCAGTATTTTGCCGAAAATATGCATTGTTTACTCTCAATCTCTGAATTTTTTCTTCATAAAGCAGTCTGATAGTGCTGTAAGCTATAAATTCCTTTATCATAGGGACCGTTTAATTTTACATTCGGTCATCTATTCACCGGATATATCAAGTTCAACAGGATAGTCAAACTCGATGTCACGTTTTCCTCGTACCTTGTTAGCCAGCTCAATTAGCGCCGCTTTTCTTATACCTCAAGCAAATGCTGAAGAATCAGCGGCAGCATCTTCACAATCAATGCCATTTATTGGTCAGTGCCAGACATTAGACCCTATCGACCAATGTGTGGTCAATAATGAAGAGCCTGAAAGTAAACAACAACCCGTCAATGTTGATGCTGACCACTTAGAGGCAATAAACGGTAACAAGGCAACATACTCAGGTAATGTTACCGTAGTTCAAGGCAACAAACGTATGAAAGCAGATAACGTCACCGTACATCAGAAAGATAATATCGTTGTAGCAGAAGGAAACGTTATATTTAGCGATGGGCAGATAAAAACCATCTCAGATAAGGCCATACATAATATTAGCTCTGAAGAAGTCACTCTAGAAAATACTAACTATCGGTTTTTGTGTGAGCCAGGGCGCGGTGAGGCTGTCTATGTGGCCAAAACAGGAAAAGCAGTCTACGAAGTAGAGGATGGCACTATTACTTCATGTCCTGAGGGAGACAGCTCATGGCGCATGCGAGCATCGAGCATCGATATTGACCAAAACGAAGAAGAAGCCACTTTTTATAACCCTCGCTTTGAAATTCAAAACGTACCCGTTTTTTACCTACCATTTCTAACGGTTCCAATTGGCGACACTCGTAAGACCGGTTTTCTTTACCCTATGGTTTCCTATGGGTCAAGCGATGGCTTCGAAATGGAAGTGCCTATATATTGGAACTTAGCGCCAGACTACGACTTGAAAACAACTCTTAAGTCGATGCAAAATCGTGGCACCCAGTTAAACAGTGAATTCCGCTACCTGTCAGATTTAGGCTATAGTACGATTAAATCTGAATATTTACCTGACGATAAGAAGTACCCAGAACAAGGCGATCGCTGGGGTATTCAATGGCAACATTCAGGTATCTATAACAAGAATTGGAAACTAGGGGTTGACTATTCAAAAGTGAGTGATATCCGGTACTTTTCAGATACAGGCTCAAGTTTAGGCAATCAATCTGACGGACAGCTGATCCAAGAAGCCGTTGTTACCTACCGTTCGGCCAGTTGGGATACGTCCATTTTAAGCCGCGACTTTCAACTTTTAACAGAAAGCGATAACACGCCATATCGATTGTTACCTCAGCTTAGCTTTAATTACTACTCCCCAGAAGTAATGCGTTACCTTGATTTAGACCTTAAAAGTCATATATCCAAATTTGATACCGATAACCCTGAAAAACCATCCGCTACTCGAATTCATATTGAACCTGGAATAAAAATTCCCGTAGCGTCCTCATGGGGTAGCTGGACAACCGAGGCTAGATTACTTGGAACTTATTACCAACAAGATTTAAGCGGTTTGGATCTCACCGAGTTATCGAGCGAGGGATATAATTTAAAAGAGTCAACATCACGCGTCATACCTGAATTTAGAACACATGCTGGCATTACTCTTGAGCGTGATACCGTTATTTTTGATAACTACACACAGACTCTAGAACCACAAGTCCAATACTTATATGTACCAGAAAAAGATCAAAGTGATATCTACTTATATGATACTACCTTACTGCAAACCGACTATTACGGTCTGTTTCGCAGCCGCAAGTATAGCGGGGTCGATCGGATAGCTGCTGCAAATCAGTTCAGCTATGGCGCTTCTACTCGATTTTTTGATAACCATTATAAAGAAAGGCTTAACATCTCCTTTGGACAAATTTTCTATATTGACAAAGACACCAAAAACTCAGATTTAAGTAATGAAAACAATAAATCCAACTTCTCAGCTTGGGCTGTTGAGATGGATTTTAACTATGACGACTACTTATTCTATCATGGTGGGATACAGTATGATGTTGATACTAGCGATCTACAGTTAGCTAACAGCACCCTCGAATATCGCTTTGACAAAGGTTATGTGCAAGGCAATTACCGGTACGTAACTCGTGAATATATTGAGAACACACTCGACAGTATTAATGATTTAGATTCGATAACAGAAAATGGCATATCTCAAGCTGGTTTACTCGCTAGCTATCAACTAACACCCAAGTGGAGCGCGAGCGGCCAGTACTTCTACGACCTAACTACCAGTAATGCTCTAGAATGGTTAGCTGGAATAAACTATCGTTCAGATTGTTGGTATATTGGCTTTAGTTATAGTAATCAGCTCAAAAGCTGGGACCCAAATTTTTCAAGTTACCCAAATTCTACGCCAACTTATGAAAACAACTTTAGCTTCAACTTTGGCATTATAGGGTTCGGAACGAGTGTAGGCTCTAACTCAGGTGAACTAGGTGCAAACAGTGACAACAACTCACTTGGTTATGGACGCCCATTTTTCCTAAATAACTAATTTAAAACCTGATATTTAAAAAACAGGCAGAACTATTTACAGGTAATTACATGAAACTTTGGAATAAAATTCTCCTTGGGCTTTTTGTTGCTAGCCAACTAAAAGCTGTGCAAGCAGCACCTTCAGAGCTTGATGGTGTTGCTGTCATTGTTAACACTGGAGTTGTACTGCAAAGTGATATTGAAACATCATTAAAAACTATCCGTGCAAATGCTAAGGATAATCAACAAACTCTCCCTGATGATGTAACACTTCGCGCACAAGTAATAGAAAAGTTAATTGTCGACACCATACAACAACAAGAAGCAGATAGGATTGGGGTGCGTGTCGATGACAATCGTCTAAATAAAGCGATCGAAGATATTGCTAAGAATAACAAACAAACGCTTGAAGAGCTGAACTCTTCTTTAACGAAAGAAGGCCTAAATTACGTTCAATTTAGAGAGCAAGTACGCAAGGAAATAGCTGCGAGTGAAGCGCGTAATGCATTAGTTCGTCGTCGCATCAATATATTACCAGCCGAAGTAGATAACCTTGCTGACATTTTAGCTAAAGAAACTAACGCGACAGTACAATACAAAGTCGGACATATTCAACTCAGAGTTAACGAGGATAACGACAAAGTCACAGTCGAAGCGCAGGCGAACAAAATTGTAAATGAGCTAAATGCAGGTGCAGATTTCCAAACTATGGCATACACATACTCTAAAGGCCCTAAAGCTCTGCAAGGAGGTGACTGGGGCTGGATGAGGAAAGAGGAAATGCCGACCATCTTCGCTGATCAAATCAAACTGCAAGGCAAAGGGAGTATAATTGGTCCATTTCGCAGTGGCGTAGGTTTTCATATCTTAAAGATTGAAGACATCAAAGGTCTCGAAACAGTCGCAGTCACAGAAGTAAAGGCGCGGCATATCCTTATAAAACCTACCGTTATTCTGAGTGATGAAGGCGTAAAAAGAGAGCTGCTCGAAATCACTCGTAAAATTGAAGCTGGCGAGGCAACATTTGGCGAAATGGCTCAGCAATATAGTCAGGATCCCGGCTCTGCTGCCCAAAAAGGTGAATTGGGCTATCAAACCTCTGACATCTATGTTCCTGAATTTAAACATCAGGTAGATTCACTTCGTATCGGAGAAATCAGTGAACCATTTAAGACTGTTCACGGCTGGCATATTCTTGAAGTTATGGATAGAAGAGAAGTAGACCGTACCGATTCGGCTTTAAAGAACAAAGCTTATCGAATTATCTTTAACCGCAAATTCAATGAAGAAGCAAGTGCTTGGTTACAGGAAATACGAGCGAGCGCTTTCGTAGAAATCGTCAAGGATGACCAAGATGACAACTAGACGAGTTATAGTTACCGCAGGTGAACCGGCAGGTATAGGGCCGGACCTCGCGCTTTCTCTCGCACAAAAGGACTGGTCACACCAAGTGATCATATGTGCAGACAAAAACATGTTGATGCAACGTGCCAAACTGCTAAATATAGAGGTGGAACTTATTGACTATGACTCGTCAGCATCGCCACTGCCTCAAAAAGCAGGAACTTTGATCGTTGAACATGTCCCATTGGTCTCACAAGTTACCCCTGGAAACCTAGATCCGAGCAACAGTCATTATGTATTAGAAACCTTAAAACGTGCTTCTCTTGGCTGTTTAAGTGGCGAATTTGACGCTCTGATAACGGGTCCCGTCCACAAGGGGATTATCAACCATTCAGGAGTCCCTTTTAGTGGGCATACAGAATATTTAGCAGAAATGTCAAACACGCCTCTGGTTGTTATGATGCTCGCCACTAAAGGACTCAAAGTTGCGCTAGTAACCACTCACATCCCACTATCTGCAGTGTCGCAAGCCATTACCGCTGATCGCTTACGTAATGTTATCCGTATTCTTCACCAAGATTTGATCAGTAAATTTTCCATCTCGTCACCCAAGATATATGTCTGTGGCCTCAATCCACACGCAGGTGAAGATGGTTGTTTGGGTAGTGAAGAAATAGATACCATAAGCCCTACACTTGATGACATCCGAGCAGAGGAAGGTATTAACCTAGCAGGCCCTCTTCCTGCAGACACCATATTTAGTCCTAAATATCTAGATGAGGCGGATGCTATATTAGGAATGTATCACGATCAAGTTCTGCCCGTGTTAAAATATAAGGGGTTTGGTAAGTCCGTGAATATCACCTTAGGCTTACCTTTTATAAGGACATCCGTTGATCACGGTACAGCGATAGAACTGGCCGGAACAGGCAAAGCTGATACAGGAAGTTTTACAACGGCACTGACTCAAGCAATAGAGCTAGTCGAGAATAAAATAAGTTAACTTGAGAAAAATATGAGAAACGATGTCCATTTAGGACACAAAGCAAGAAAGCGCTTTGGTCAAAACTTTTTGAACGACCCATATATCATTGATGGAATCGTATCTGCAATCAACCCAAAACCAGGGCAAAACTTAGTTGAAATTGGTCCAGGATTGGGGGCGATCACCGAACCTGTTGGTCGAGAAGTCGACAAGTTTACAGTTATCGAGCTTGATCGAGATCTTGCTGAACGATTAAGACAACACCCAGATCTTGCCGATAAGCTGACTATACATGAAGGCGATGCAATGCGCTTCGACTTCACACAACTAGTGAAACCTAATAACAGGCTACGCATTTTTGGTAACCTGCCGTATAACATTTCCACCCCCCTGATGTTCCATCTATTTGAATATCACAAAGATATTCACGATATGCATTTTATGCTGCAGAAAGAAGTCGTGAACAGGTTAGCAGCAGGGCCAGGAACAAAAGCCTATGGTCGCTTGACGGTAATGGCTCAATACTATTGTAAGGTTGTTCCTGTACTAGAAGTTCCCCCAACCGCTTTTGTTCCACCACCTAAAGTTGATTCAGCCGTAGTTCGCCTCGTTCCGTATGAGACAATCCCATATCCTGCAACTAGTCTTAACTGGTTAGATCGAGTGTGTAGGGAAGGGTTTAATCAAAGACGTAAGACCGTAAGAAACTGCTATAAGTCATTGGTAAGTGCAGATGTATTAGAGGAGCTTGGTATCAATCCAAGTATGCGTCCGGAAAACTTAGCTCTAGAGCAATTTGTTGATCTAGCGAATTGGTTAGACGCAAATCATAAATAACACTCGTATAATTAGAGTTGTAGTAAGGCAACTCTAATTTTTGACTAATACGCAGGAGTCCCAATGGAAGCCACCCCTTGTATTAAAGTCCAAGTCCACACAAAATACATATCAGAGCAGTCTCAGCCAGATGAGAAACACTATGTCTTCGCTTATGTCATTACAATAAAGAATTTAAGTAACCAAACTGTCCAACTTATTAGCCGTCGCTGGCTCATTACTGATGCTAATGGAAAGCAAATGACTATCGAAGGTGATGGCGTAGTTGGCCAACAACCTTTTATTTCCGGTAATGATGAATACACATACAGTAGTGGTACTGCCATTGAAACACCGGTAGGTGTTATGCAAGGTCAATACATTTTACTAGATGAGAAAGGTAAAGAATTCATCACAGAAATCGAGCCATTTCGGTTAGCATTACCAAACATTCTTAATTAATTACAACATAGGATTGGTTGTGTCCAACTACATTATCGGTGACATTCAAGGTTGTTTTGATGAGCTTCAATTACTGCTCAAAAAAGTCAAATTTAACGCGAATAATGATGTACTTTGGGTAGCAGGAGATTTAGTTGCAAGGGGCCCTAAATCTTTAGAGACACTCCGCTTTATAAAAAGTTTGGGGAGCAGTGCTAGAGTTGTTTTAGGTAATCATGATTTACACCTCCTTGCCGTATCTCTCGGCATCCATCAAGCCAAGAAGAAAGACAACACAGGAGAAATTTTTGACTCCAATGACCGCGATGAGTTACTAAACTGGCTGCGCCACCAATCTCTTCTTGCCGAGCATGAGGAGTTTATTGTCTGTCACGCAGGGATCACTCCTCAATGGACTTTATCAACCGCGAAAAAGTGCGCAAAAGAGGTGGAGGTTATACTAAAAAGTGATAAATGGCCTTGGCTTATCGAAAATATGTATAACAACACGCCTAATCTATGGTGTCCCACACTGGAAGGTATTGAGAGATACCGCTTTATCATTAACGCTTTCACTCGAATGAGATACTGCTTTCCAGATGCCAGTTTAGATATGGAGTGTAAACGCCCCCCTAAAGATTTGATCGGAAGTAATTTACAGCCTTGGTTCGAACTCAAACGACAAAAGAAAATCAAGAAAACTATTCTTTTTGGCCATTGGGCTGCGCTTGAAGGTTATAAAGGAAAAAGAGTTATAGGCTTAGATACAGGGTGTGTATGGGGAGGTAGCTTAACCATGATCCGTTGGGAGGACAAACAATACTACTCTCAAAAAAGTATTTCTTAGTAAGAACGAGTTAATAAACAATAGAATCTATGCTTTTAAAGCAGAAACTCCTAACATGCCTGCTAGGGTTTAGAAGAAGTGGCGGAGCGGACGGGACTTGAACCCGAGCCCCCGGCGTGACAGGCCGGTATCTAACCAACTGAACTACCGCTCCACACTGGTTAGACTCTAGAATCTAAATAAGAACCTGGCAATGTCCTACTCTCACATGGGGAAGCCCCACACTACCATCGGCGCTACTTCGTTTCACTTCTGAGTTCGACATGGAATCAGGTGGGTCCAAAGCGCTATGGTTGCCAAGCAAAATTCTTCTCTGGTGCTGATACCCAGACTCGAACTGGGGACCTCATCCTTACCAAGGATGCGCTCTACCACCTGAGCTATATCAGCATAATATTGCTCAAGATTTATATCTCAAGCAAGGTATTTAAAGCCTGGCGATGTCCTACTCTCGCATGGGGAAGCCCCACACTACCATCGGCGCTATTGCGTTTCACTACTGAGTTCGGCATGGAGTCAGGTGGGTCCACAATGCTATGGTCGCCAAGCAAATTCTTTCTCTCTATCTCTAGAGAATAACTTGGAAAGCTGTTTTCGTTCTTAACACATTCAATGTTCTAGTTGAGTCCACGCCCTACATGGATGTAGGAAGTGCAGGAAATTGTCTGGAACAATTTCTGCGCAAAACCCTTTGGGTGTTGTATGGTTAAGCCTCACGGGCAATTAGTACAGGTTAGCTCAACGCCTCACAACGCTTACACACCCTGCCTATCAACGTTCTAGTCTCGAACAACCCTTTAGGACCCTCAAGGGGTCAGGGAAGACTCATCTTAGGGCTCGCTTCCCGCTTAGATGCTTTCAGCGGTTATCGATTCCGAACTTAGCTACCGGGCAATGCGTCTGGCGACACAACCCGAACACCAGAGGTTCGTCCACTCCGGTCCTCTCGTACTAGGAGCAGCCCCCTTCAATCTTCCAACGCCCACGGCAGATAGGGACCGAACTGTCTCACGACGTTCTAAACCCAGCTCGCGTACCACTTTAAATGGCGAACAGCCATACCCTTGGGACCGACTTCAGCCCCAGGATGTGATGAGCCGACATCGAGGTGCCAAACACCGCCGTCGATATGAACTCTTGGGCGGTATCAGCCTGTTATCCCCGGAGTACCTTTTATCCGTTGAGCGATGGCCCTTCCATACAGAACCACCGGATCACTATGACCTGCTTTCGCACCTGCTCGAATTGTCATTCTCGCAGTCAAGCGGGCTTATGCCATTGCACTAACCTCACGATGTCCAACCGTGATTAGCCCACCTTCGTGCTCCTCCGTTACTCTTTGGGAGGAGACCGCCCCAGTCAAACTACCCACCAGGCACTGTCCTCAACCCAGATAATGGGTCTAAGTTAGAACATCAAACATACAAGGGTGGTATTTCAAGGATGGCTCCATGCACACTGGCGTGCACACTTCAAAGCCTCCCACCTATCCTACACATGTAGGCTCAATGTTCAGTGCCAAGCTGTAGTAAAGGTTCACGGGGTCTTTCCGTCTAGCCGCGGGTACACTGCATCTTCACAGCGATTTCAATTTCACTGAGTCTCGGGTGGAGACAGCGTGGCCATCATTACGCCATTCGTGCAGGTCGGAACTTACCCGACAAGGAATTTCGCTACCTTAGGACCGTTATAGTTACGGCCGCCGTTTACCGGGGCTTCGATCAAGAGCGTCGACTTACGTCTAACCCCATCAATTAACCTTCCGGCACCGGGCAGGCGTCACACCGTATACGTCATCTTACGATTTTGCACAGTGCTGTGTTTTTAATAAACAGTTGCAGCCACCTGGTATCTGCGACTCTCATTAGCTCCATCCGCGAGGGACTTCACCGACAAGAGCGTACCTTCTCCCGAAGTTACGGTACCATTTTGCCTAGTTCCTTCACCCGAGTTCTCTCAAGCGCCTTGGTATTCTCTACCCGACCACCTGTGTCGGTTTGGGGTACGATTCCTTACAATCTGAAGCTTAGAGGCTTTTCCTGGAAGCATGGCATCAATGACTTCACTACCGTAGTAGCTCGACATCGTGTCTCAGCCTTGTAGAGAGCCGGATTTACCTAACTCTCAAGCCTACGCACTTGAACCTGGACGACCGTCGCCAGGCCCACCTAGCCTTCTCCGTCCCCCCATCGCAATTGTAAGAAGTACGGGAATATTAACCCGTTTCCCATCGACTACGCCTTTCGGCCTCGCCTTAGGGGTCGACTTACCCTGCCCCGATTAACGTTGGACAGGAACCCTTGGTCTTCCGGCGAGGGGGTTTTTCACCCCCTTTATCGTTACTCATGTCAGCATTCGCACTTCTGATACCTCCAGCATGCTTTACAACACACCTTCAACGGCTTACAGAACGCTCCCCTACCCAATACGATAAATCGTATTGCCGCAGCTTCGGTTTACAGCTTAGCCCCGTTACATCTTCCGCGCAGGCCGACTCGACTAGTGAGCTATTACGCTTTCTTTAAATGATGGCTGCTTCTAAGCCAACATCCTAGCTGTCTAAGCCTTCCCACATCGTTTCCCACTTAGCTGTAATTTGGGACCTTAGCTGGCGGTCTGGGTTGTTTCCCTCTCCACGACGGACGTTAGCACCCGCCGTGTGTCTCCCGGATAGTACTTACTGGTATTCGGAGTTTGCAAAGGGTTGGTAAGTCGGGATGACCCCCTAGCCTTAACAGTGCTCTACCCCCAGTAGTATTCGTCCGAGGCTCTACCTAAATAGATTTCGGGGAGAACCAGCTATCTCCAGGTTTGATTGGCCTTTCACCCCTAGCCACAAGTCATCCGCTAATTTTTCAACATTAGTCGGTTCGGTCCTCCAGTTGATGTTACTCAACCTTCAACCTGCCCATGGCTAGATCACCTGGTTTCGGGTCTATATCCAGCAACTCGACGCCCAGTTAAGACTCGATTTCTCTACGGCTCCCCTAGATGGTTAACCTTGCTACTGAATATAAGTCGCTGACCCATTATACAAAAGGTACGCAGTCACAGGACAAGCCTGCTCCTACTGCTTGTACGTACACGGTTTCAGGTTCTATTTCACTCCCCTCACAGGGGTTCTTTTCGCCTTTCCCTCACGGTACTGGTTCACTATCGGTCAGTCAGTAGTATTTAGCCTTGGAGGATGGTCCCCCCATATTCAGACAGGATATCACGTGTCCCGCCCTACTCGATTTCACTGAACACGCGTCGTCAACTACGGGACTATCACCCTGTATCGTCGGACTTTCCAGACCGTTCGTCTAACGCGTGTAAAGCTTAAGGGCTAATCCAATTTCGCTCGCCGCTACTTTCGGAATCTCGGTTGATTTCTTTTCCTCGGGGTACTTAGATGTTTCAGTTCCCCCGGTTCGCTCTGTTAACCTATGAATTCAGTTAACAGTAACTGCTTATGCAGTTGGGTTTCCCCATTCGGAAATCCCAGACTCAAATGGTTTTTACTACCTAATCTGGGCTTATCGCAAGTTAATACGTCCTTCATCGCCTCTGACTGCCAAGGCATCCACCGTGTACGCTTAGTCACTTAACCATACAACCCCAAAGGGTCTTAGATTAAACAACCAAAGTGTCTGCAATTATTTAAACATGATGCAGACTCGATTTTGCCGGACTCAAATATAAACAACACACTAAGGTGTTGTTTCCAAGAACACTTGAATGTGTTTATTGGTGTTTATCTTTCGATAAACATTGAGAACTTTACAAACAATCTTATTCACAAAGAATCAAGATTGCTTTGTCAGCTTTCCAAATTGTTAAAGAGCAAATAGCTCGAAGCTTTCGCTTCAAAACCATCAATCTGTGTGGACACTTGTCTTAATAATCATCGTATAAGGAGGTGATCCAGCGCCAGGTTCCCCTAGCGCTACCTTGTTACGACTTCACCCCAGTCATGAACCACAAAGTGGTGAGCGTCCCCCCGAAGGTTAAACTACCCACTTCTTTTGCAGCCCACTCCCATGGTGTGACGGGCGGTGTGTACAAGGCCCGGGAACGTATTCACCGTGGCATTCTGATCCACGATTACTAGCGATTCCGACTTCATGGAGTCGAGTTGCAGACTCCAATCCGGACTACGACGCACTTTTTGGGATTCGCTCACTTTCGCAAGTTGGCCGCCCTCTGTATGCGCCATTGTAGCACGTGTGTAGCCCTACTCGTAAGGGCCATGATGACTTGACGTCGTCCCCACCTTCCTCCGGTTTATCACCGGCAGTCTCCCTGGAGTTCCCACCCGAAGTGCTGGCAAACAAGGATAAGGGTTGCGCTCGTTGCGGGACTTAACCCAACATTTCACAACACGAGCTGACGACAGCCATGCAGCACCTGTCTCATAGTTCCCGAAGGCACCAATCCATCTCTGGAAAGTTCTATGGATGTCAAGAGTAGGTAAGGTTCTTCGCGTTGCATCGAATTAAACCACATGCTCCACCGCTTGTGCGGGCCCCCGTCAATTCATTTGAGTTTTAATCTTGCGACCGTACTCCCCAGGCGGTCTACTTAACGCGTTAGCTCCGAAAGCCACGGCTCAAGGCCACAACCTCCAAGTAGACATCGTTTACGGCGTGGACTACCAGGGTATCTAATCCTGTTTGCTCCCCACGCTTTCGCATCTGAGTGTCAGTATCTGTCCAGGGGGCCGCCTTCGCCACCGGTATTCCTTCAGATCTCTACGCATTTCACCGCTACACCTGAAATTCTACCCCCCTCTACAGTACTCTAGATGACCAGTTTCAAATGCTATTCCGAGGTTGAGCCCCGGGCTTTCACATCTGACTTAATCATCCACCTGCATGCGCTTTACGCCCAGTAATTCCGATTAACGCTCGCACCCTCCGTATTACCGCGGCTGCTGGCACGGAGTTAGCCGGTGCTTCTTCTGCAGCTAACGTCAAATGAGTATGCTATTAACATACCCACCTTCCTCACTGCTGAAAGTACTTTACAACCCGAAGGCCTTCTTCATACACGCGGCATGGCTGCATCAGGCTTGCGCCCATTGTGCAATATTCCCCACTGCTGCCTCCCGTAGGAGTCTGGACCGTGTCTCAGTTCCAGTGTGGCTGATCATCCTCTCAGACCAGCTAGGGATCGTCGCCTTGGTGAGCCCTTACCTCACCAACTAGCTAATCCCACCTGGGCATATCCTGACGCGAGAGGCCCGAAGGTCCCCCTCTTTGAGCCGAAGCTATTATGCGGTATTAGCCATCGTTTCCAATGGTTATCCCCCACATCAGGGCAATTTCCCAGGCATTACTCACCCGTCCGCCGCTCGACGCCGTTATCGTCACCCGAAGGGTCAGATAACTCGTTTCCGCTCGACTTGCATGTGTTAGGCCTGCCGCCAGCGTTCAATCTGAGCCATGATCAAACTCTTCAATTTAAAGTTTTGATTCCCTAAATAAATAGGGGAGGCTCAATGAATACTGAACATTACATAACGTAATGTTTGAATTGACTGTGCTCTTATTGGTGTTCACTTTTGAAAAAGTAAAACAAAACAGCTCAAGGCTGCTTCCCAATTCGAATGGTCACTTCGTATCATTGAAACCTAAATTGTTTCTAAAGAAACTATTTGGATTATCATCAACGAGTGCCCACACAGATTGATAGGTTTAGTTTGTTAAAGAGCGTTGCTTTGGACTGTTTATCTCTCAAAGCGGAGGTGAATTCTAGCGATATAATTTAAAGAGTCAAACACTTTTTTAAAATTATTTTTAATGGCTATTTCGACCTCACTAACACGCTTCAGACATATGCCTTACCCCGTGTCAGTGGGAGCGCATTATAGGGATACTCACTAATAAAACAAGTAGAAAATGTGTTTTTTCTATTAAAGAGAATTAACCGTTCAAAAAACGCTCTACCTTCATTCTCTATACTAATTTCTACTAGGAAACTCACTTGTACTGTATCTATAACAAATGACGCCTTAATAGAGAATTTGATCTTTACAACACAATCTAAAAGTTACCTAACTAAATTTTTGACTCCATGAAAACAACAAAGCCCCGACTTTCGTCGAGGCTTTGTTGTTTAAATATGGTACCGGTGGGCGGACTTGAACCGCCACGCCCGAAGGCAACGGATTTTGAATCCGTCGTGTATACCAATTTCACCACACCGGCATCTTGGGGCTATCGCCCTTCGATGGTTAGCATTATACGTACGCATTAATAAGGTGCAAGAGCAAAAGACTGAATTCGCTATCGTTTGCTGATAAATTCACCACAATTAGCTAGGTTGAGTATAAAATGCCTTTTCAGTCTTAATCTATCGCTATATTCTGATCACCAGCTACAACTGAGGTACGCAAATTTTATGTTAACAACAGCGGAAGCACAGCCAGCAGGACTCATGCGTCGTTTAGGAGCTTTGTTTTACGATGGGCTTATTGTTATTGCAATTGAAATGATAGCGGCAGGGGTCGTTATAGCCATTCTCCATGCTCTGATGGCTCTTAGTATTTTTGATCCAGCACCATATATGGATGTCAGTGACTACCTTACACGCCACCCTATTTGGGGTCCTACCTATACATTTTATCTCGCAACAGTTTGGGTGTACTTCTTTGTCTTCTTTTGGACCAAAGCCGGTCAAACATTAGGCATGAGGGCCTGGAAACTGCAGATACGCAATCAAGACGGAGGTGCGATTTCTGTCACTCAAGCATTGATAAGAATTGTTACATCAGGGTTTGGGTTGGCGAATTTAACGGTACCTATTGACCCAAAGAAACGCGGTTTTCATGATATATGGGCAAAAACACAAGTTATCCTGTTAGACAAAGCACAGTAAATAATAGAGGAAGGGATACCCCTTCCTCTAGCTATCTAGCAAACCGCTAACTCTTTCAACATTGACTCTGGGAGAGCCAATTCGTCATTTTTATTAACTTCTACACCACTGTTAATTATGTCTTGTGCTATTTGCTTTGCCTCAGACAAAGAGTGCATAGCAGCCGTCCCACACTGATATTCATTTAATTCAGGAATATGATTTTGTTTTTCAACTTTGAGCACATCATACATGGCTGCAAGCCAAGCTTTTGCAACTCGGCCTTCTGAAGGTGTTCCGACTAAACTCATATAAAAACCTGTTCTGCACCCCATGGGAGAAATGTCTATAATTTCTACCTCATTTCCATTGAGATGATTACGCATAAAGCCTGCGTATAAGTGTTCTAATGTGTGAATACCTTTCTCAGAGAGAATAGCTTTGTTAGGGGCAGTAAAGCGTAAATCAAATACGGTGATCGTATCGCCGTTTGGTGTACTCATGGTCTTTGCGACTCTAACTGCTGGAGCATTCATTTTAGTGTGATCAACAGTAAAGCTATCAAGCAATGGCATTATAATTATCTCCTATTTGCAATAATCTTACAGGCGTAAGTTATTGCTTTATGTGCCTTGACGTCCTGCAAACCCTAATGATTCATATGCAACTCTTCAACAACTTTGTTTAATAACAATAAAAATTAATGACAGAGTCACGTATAGGCAATGTGAATAAAAGATAATTTAATCAACAGTGTGAGAAAAGCGTATAGTTTGCAACCAGATTAAACGCCAAATAAATATTAGAAGCGCAGCTCGATAACCGAGCCGCACTGATAAGAAGATTGAGATTATGTTTCTAAATGGAAGCTGAAATGTAACTTTAGTAGCGGGATATGTTACGAATTTGAGCAAACTACACTAGCTGCTTTAACCCCATGGCTCCACTTACTGATCTAAGTATGCAAAATAGCCTTGCAAAAAATCATCAAAGTTTAGCGTATCAGATTGTTCTACTTGACGCTGAGCTTCAAGGGATCGTTGAACTTCTTGTTCCATAATCTCTTGGCTATAAGTTGTATATTTGTGCCTCTCGTGCTGCTCACTGTATCTTTGACCAAACTCACAACCCACTTTGCCTAACCCACCAAGTCGTTTGGTATCGGCAAGTAGCTGACCAGAAAACGTAAGTTCTGGATTATCGATCCAAGTGCGAAGTTTATTACATACGGACTGATAAGCTTCTCCGCCATGGACACTATCCATGCGCTGCGCTATCAGAAGAAGTTCATCAAAGACTCGATGAGCCCAATCTTGCAATGATAGAACTTCACCTTTGCAACCTATTTGTAACTGCAAGCCAATTTTGCGCCCAGATGCGATAACTTTATCCCAGTTTTCACGCCAACATTCTTGTTCACAAAAATCCATAGGCTCAGAGTCAGAAAGTGCAGACCAAGTCAGAAAAAGATCGAGAAAGCGGATTTGATCTTGATCGATCCCAACAGAACTGTATGGATTAACATCAAGAGCACGAACTTCAATATATTCAACGCCACCGCGCGATAGCGCCTCTGATGGTTTCTCACCATTTTTAGCCACTCTCTTAGGGCGAATGGGAGCATACAATTCATTTTCTATTTGCAAGACATTAGTATTAAGTTGGCGATATTCACCCTCTACCTTGACACCAATGTCAGCAAACTCGGTGGATGGTGTTCTAATTGCGGTATTTAAACCATCCAAATATTCATTCAAACTGTTAAAACCAATCCTAAGCGAGCTCTGTGCACTATTAGTGTAGCCAAGGTCACTCATACGCAAAGAGGTTGCAAAAGGGAGATAAAGTGTTTGACCAATGTTTTCGAACGGTAACTTTGTTTCTCGGTCTTTGATAAAAGACGAGCAAAGTGCAGGAGAAGCACCAAAAAAGAAAGGGATCAACCATCCAAATCTATAGTAATTTCTGATTAAGCCAAAATACGCCTCTGACTTAGATTCACGGCGCTCTGCTTCGCTTTGTTCGCCGTATAAAGCATCCCAAAAGGATTCTGGAAAAGAGAAGTTGAAATGAACGCCAGAAATAATTTGCATCAAACTGCCATAGCGACGCTTTAGCCCTTCTCGGTAGAGCGTTTTCATTTTCCCTGAATTAGATTCACCGTATTGGGCAAGATGAATATCATCTTGGTGACTAACATAACATGGCATAGAAAGTGGCCACATTCTCTCCTCACCAAGCTTAGATTGAGTAAAATGGTGGATATCTTCTAACTGTTGAATAAGCGTATTGATATCGGTAGAGACTGGTGTAATAAATTCCAGTAACGATTCTGAGAAGTCTGTCGTGATCCAATCATTCGCGTAAGCGGAACCAAGGTCTTTAGGGTGAGGGGTTGTCGCAAGTCGACCATCCTTTTGGTAACGTAATGTTTCTCTCTCAACCCCCCGAGAGAGGGATTTAAATGACTCTGGTTTGAGAGTAATTTTCTCAAGTCGCTTAGCAAAATCAGTCACAATGAAGTTCACTTCTAGTCCTGATCCAAACATTATGGACCGTTGATATAAAGAGAGACGGAGAAAGTCCGTCTCTCTGTCTTGGTATAGTTATGTGTACTCTAACGAACGATTTCAAGCTCTTCTAGTGGGATTTGTAAACTTTCTAGCTGAGGCTTCAAAGCTTGAACATCACCAACAACTATTATTTGGTAATCATCCGGTGTAAACCACTTAGCTGCCATCTTGTTCAAAGTGCTTTTGCTGACTGTCTCGACAATCTCGTTACGCTGCTGCAGATAATCCTCATCTAGGCTATACGCAAGAATACTGCTAATTAACTGAGCTTTCTGCGATGGTGTTTCGTATTTCAGCGCATCCTGCTGACCCACTGCCAAGCGAAGAAACTCCATTTCTTCATCCGTTATACCTTGCTTACTATACTTACCCAGCTCACTCTGTATCTCTTTGATGGACGCCGCGGTAGTGTCTGCTCGCACTTGAGCAGAGAAAACAATAGCGCCCACTTCCCTATTAGCCGCAAAGTAGCCACTAGCTCCATAGGTATAGCCTTTATCTTCCCTTAAATTTTGATTAATGCGACTATTAAAATTACCCGCGAGATTAAAGTTCGCCAATTGAGTGAGATAAACTTCTCCTGTTGCATCAAACGGTAAGCCTTGACGAACAAACCTTACAATACTCTGTGGAGACCCAGGCTTATCAACTAAATATACTTTTTGTTTGCCTGTATTATTTACAACCTGAGGGTGTAAAAGTGGTGCCTCTTCACCATTCCAGCTCTCAATAAAGGCCAACTCTTTTTTGATTTGACGTTTATTGATATCTCCAACCACCACTATCTGAGCTCCTTGAGGAGTATAGTGTTTACGGTAAAAGGCTTTGACATCATCAAGAGTTAGACTTGAAATCGAGTCTTTTGTACCGTCATTAGGTCGCTGGTAGATAGAACCAGAGAAAAGAACTTGTCGAGTCGCTTGTGAAGCCAACCAACTTGGTTTCTGATGTTGATAAACAATACCTTCCAACATCTGTTGTTTATTACGCTCAAAATCTGAGTCCTTGAAAGCAGGCTTTGATAGTACTTCCTGCACAATTTCTAGAGTTTGATGAAGATTCGCTTCGAGGGTGGAGATTGAAATGCTCGTGGTATAATTAGCCGCACTGATAGAGACTGTGCTACCCAGTTTATCTAGCCTTGCTTGTAATTCCTCTTTGGTAGACTTAATCGTCCCCTCTTCCATCATAGTCGCCGTCAGATTTGCTAAGCCTTCTTTACCCTCTTCTACATAACGCTCGCCGGCTGGAAAACTAATATCAATTTCAACGGTTGGTGTTTCACTACTTTGAGTGCCAAGCAGTTCTGCACCATTGTCAAAGTAAATATGATAAAGCTTTGGCATATGTGCTTTAACCGCATTTGCAACTTCAGGCATTACCGAACGGTCAAAGCTGTCTACCGGGCGACGATAATTTAATTCTTTATCACTAACCTTTGCATATTCAGGTAATACCCGTTGCGGTGTTTGAAAAGTGGCTGGTGTGACTGCGTAACTCAATTTACGTTTTGGCACTACGCTGAGAGTAACCTTAGGATGACCATTCACATAACCGTGGTAAGCATCCATCACAGCTTCGGGTGACACTGCGCGGATTTGCTCAAGCTGAGATTGAATCCTGTCTGGCTGGCCAAAGAAAGTTTGATTAGAGGCCAATTGAGACACTTTACCTTTAACACTTTGCAACGCAAAAACTGCATCGGCTTCAGCCATACCAGTTATTTGATCTAGTCGTTGCTGGCTCACTCCTTGCTTTTCAAATCGAGCTAAAGATTGCATTAATGACTGATAAAGTGGTTTCAATTTGCCATCAGGCCCTGATGGTGCCATCGCATAAACATAAAAAACACATGAAAGCTCAGAACAATCCTGAAAGGCACCCGCATCAACCGCTTTTTGCGTTTTTACTAGGTCTTGGTATAGCAAGCTATTGGTGCCCTGTCCTAACACATTGGCTAAAGCACTCAACGAAGCTTCCGCTTTATCACCTTGATAAGTCGTCGGCCAACCAATAAGCACCATAGGTTGCTGAATGCGATCTTCTAATGTTATGAACTTATCTTCGGTCAATATAGCAGGTTGCTTAGGCGCACTTTCTACTTCAGGTCCTTTAGGGATAGAACCAAAATACTTATTCACCCAAGCCAATGTCTGCGCCACATCAATGTCCCCTCCGATGGTTAGGACTGCATTGTTAGGGCCGTACCAACGTAGGAAAAACGCTTTGAGATCGTTGACATCAACACGATCGAGATCTTCAACATAGCCAATTGTCTGCCATGAATAGGGATGACCTTCTGGGTAGAGTGCCTCTCCCATTTTCTCCCACATCAACCCATAAGGGCGGTTGTCATAATTCTGAGCACGTTCATTTTTCACTGTATCACGTTGAATTTCAAACTTACGCTGCGAAACTGCATCAAGCAAAAAACCCATTCGATCCGACTCTAGCCAGAGCACTTTTTCGAGTTGATTAGCGGGGACAGATTCAAAATAGTTAGTTCGATCTCGGTTGGTAGTACCATTGAGCGAGCCACCCGCTTCGGTGATCAATTTAAAATGCTCTTGATCTGCTACGTGTTCGCTTCCCTGAAACATCATATGCTCAAAAAAATGTGCAAAACCCGACTTACCAACCTCTTCTCTCGCAGAACCAACATGATAGGTAACATCAACATGAACTAAAGGATCAGAATCATCCGGAGATAAAATAACCGTGAGTCCATTATCAAGCTGATACTTTGAGTAAGGAATAGTTGTCTTATCCGGCTGTTCGAGCTGCTCTTCAATAAAAGTCACACCGGGAGGAAGAGTAGATTTAGAGGAGAATGGGCCACTTGCACAGCCGTAAATAGTTAAGAGAGAAAAGACACCTAACCAGATTTTTCTCATGACATATCCTTAGAAAAAACCGTAATACAAGGCTGCTATAAGGCTGTATCGTAATGCTTTGCCAATCAGTATTAACCATAAACATGGCCAAAAGTGCATTCGTAACCAACCTGCAGCGAAACAAAGAGGATCACCAATTACAGGTAACCAACTAAATAAAAGCGACCAGTAGCCGTATTTACTCAACCAATACTGAGCTTTATGACCATATTTTTCATTTTGAGTTCGGTTGGGCAGCAAGAAACCCAGCCAATAGTTCGTTAAACCACCAAGAGTATTCCCAACAGTGGCAGTAGATACCACTAAAAAAACAGAGTATTGATGAAGAGAAAACGTTGCAACGAGTCCGGCCTCTGACCCTCCAGGCAAGATAGTTGCGCTCAAAAAACCTGTAATAAATAGCACCCAAAGTGCTGAATCGGAAAACCAAAGTGCGATACTTTCAAAAGCAGCGTTAAACGCTTCTAGCACTGCATATCAAGTAAAATCTTGCCTCGCGTGTGTCCCGTTTCAATTTGTTGATGAGCTTTGTCCACTTCGCTCATTGGGTAGATATGTTGGATTTCAGTTTTCAATAAGCCGACACTGACCATATAGAGTAAGGCGTCAAGCTGCTCAGGATCTGGACTAACCAACATACCTGTGGCATCAAAACCTAGCATCTTGGCTTTCTCACAAATTAAGTCCGCCGTTATGGTCGGAACCGTGACAACTTTCGCACCATCACTTAAACAATGCAAAGCATCAAGAGCCGCATCCCCACCGACAAGATCAATTAAAACATCAGCTTCCTCGACTCGCTCAGAAACAGGAGAAAACTCATAGTTGATCGCGTGAGCGCCAAGCGTTGCCATATAATCGAGATTTGCGGCGCTGCATGTGGTAAACACTTCGGCTTTCGCTGCAATAGCGATTTGAATAGCTAGATGACCAACACCACCCGCACCGGCCAGTATCAACACTCTTTGCCCTTCATGAACGCCAGCTTTATCGAGCGCTTGAACCGCAGTTTGACTGGCCAAAGGTATTGCCGCAGCCGCTTCTAAGGTTGTCGCTTCTGGCACTAAGCTAAGCTCTGTTTCAGGAACACAAATATATTGGCTGTAACCTCCCCCTTGTAAAGGGAAGCCCACAAACCCAGCCACTTTATCGCCTACTGAGAATCGTTCAGCTTGTTCACCACAGGTTAGTATTTCTCCTGAAATATCATACCCGGCTACCCAAGGGAGATTATCTTTCTTTTGTGATGCTACCCACCCTAGTCCTGCACGCGTTTTCGCATCGAGCGGGTTAATGCCGGCAAAAGCGACTTTTACCAACACTTCCCCTTTCTGGGGACTCGGCACTGGACTAGACTGAATGGTCAAGACTTCTGGGCCACCAAATTGAGTAATCGCGATTTGTTTGTTTTCCATTTGTTCATATCCATAACGACAACAAAAAAGATGCAAAGCATCCTTTTGAATATATACCATTTATTACTAACGAGTTAACTGCTAAAACTAAAATTAGCCAATAACCTCATCGTGGACTCATAAAATGAGCGCTGAATCAATCAAGAAATCTGTCCAATACGCACAGGTCACCTATTGATATGCTTTTCAAGCCAAGTTCGAGTGAACACATTGTTTACTTCCCTTTTTTTACCATGAAATAATAGGAACGTTTGGGTTAGCTTAGATTTCCTAGCCCAAATAGTAATAAGTCAAACTCGGTGCATTTTAGTTTGATTTTTATTTTTCGACGTAAAAATCAAGTAATATGGAGTAAATATAATGAAAAATAACATTATCATTACACTGGGAATAGTAGGACTTGGGTGTGTTTTCTGCTAATGCTCTTGCAGGGTAAGCATTTACTTAGTGACGAGTTTTGAGGTATGGCGCGCTCGGAAGGATTCGAACCTTCGACCGCCTGGTTCGTAGCCAGGTACTCTATCCAGCTGAGCTACGAGAGCGCAATATTTAGATTTTGAACTTTCAGTATCAGAACCTAAGTCCCTTTGAATAAGTGGCGCGTCCTGGAGGATTCGAACCTCCGACCGCCTGGTTCGTAGCCAGGTACTCTATCCAGCTGAGCTAAGGACGCACGGAAGTCTAATAAAATGCTTTATTAAACTCTAATAGATGGCGCGCTCGGAAGGATTCGAACCTTCGACCGCCTGGTTCGTAGCCAGGTACTCTATCCAGCTGAGCTACGAGCGCGCAATGTTTTGATATTGAATATCCAGTATCAGGGATATCAATTCCTAAAAATAAGTGGCGCGTCCTGAAGGATTCGAACCTCCGACCGCCTGGTTCGTAGCCAGGTACTCTATCCAGCTGAGCTAAGGACGCACGGAAGTCTAATAAAATGCTTTATTAGACTCTAATAGATGGCGCGCTCGGAAGGATTCGAACCTTCGACCGCCTGGTTCGTAGCCAGGTACTCTATCCAGCTGAGCTACGAGCGCGCTAATATTCCCGCAGGAACTTTGTGAAGTATATCACGTAAAGTTTTGTTTAAAACAAAAAAATTGACTCGAGGCCAATTAATGGCGGTGAGGGAGGGATTCGAACCCTCGATGCGGCTACAAACCGCATACTCCCTTAGCAGGGGAGCGCCTTCAGCCTCTCGGCCACCTCACCGATTTATTCCTTAGTAAGGAATGGCGCGCTCGGAAGGATTCGAACCTTCGACCGCCTGGTTCGTAGCCAGGTACTCTATCCAGCTGAGCTACGAGCGCGCAATAATCAGTGTTTTAAACTTGCTCTAATAAGAGCAAAGCAAGAATGGCGGTGAGGGAGGGATTCGAACCCTCGATGCGGCTACAAACCGCATACTCCCTTAGCAGGGGAGCGCCTTCAGCCTCTCGGCCACCTCACCATCTTGCGGAGGCTCATATTACGATTTACCAAAAATATGTCAAACATTTTCTTGGTAAAAATCCTAAAAACCTTTCCAAACGTCGGCAATTTAATCAAAGCGATGCTAATTCACTCTTTTATCTAAAAATGAATTTTATTAATTGTATAAAAAAGACCAACATAAGTCGGCCTTTTTTATCTCACTAGTAATTACCTGAAGTCGTATTACCATTGCCTTTTTCAGCTTGAATACGCATATAAATTTCTTCACGGTGAACAGACACTTCTTTAGGTGCATTGACACCAATACGAACCTGATTACCTTTTACGCCCAGTACAGTGACTGTGACTTCATCGCCGATCATGAGAGTTTCGCCTACGCGGCGAGTTAAAATTAGCATTCTGTGCTCCTTGAGTAATCTCTGATTTTTCTTGCTACGAGGCTATTATCCAACAAAAGTTATATTTTCGTAAACTTTATTCTCAAATCTGATTAACTAGAACATACCCGTTTGGGACGATGGTTAATCGCTTGCGCTGAGACAAAGTACGCATGATGCAATATGTTTGCGGCTTTGTCGATGCTTTCTGAGGACAACACCCATGTCAATGAGCCTTGGTTAACACTAGAGTGAATAACTTTAATACCTTGTTCAGCCAGTAACGCATCAGATAACTCGAGCAATCCATGAAGTTGTTGACCAACGAGTGTCAGCAAACTAACCTCTTCACTTATAATGATTTTATCACCAAAAATCAGTTCCAGTTTTGCATAAGCTTCATGTTTTATGATTATAGTCACCCCATCTTTGTGCTCAAACACGCTCCAGATGTGGACCCCCAACATTTTACACTGTCTTTCAAAACTGAGGTAATCGTCATTGGCTAGATTAATGCAAATCATTTGACGCTGAATAGCAATACCACACAGAGGTTGCTCAGGTTCATTTCCTTTTAACAAACTTCCTTCTGAGAGGCTAAATGTCGATAAAACACGCAGTGGAACACAATTTTTCCTAGCATACTGCACAGAAGGCAAATGAAGTATTTTTGCCCCTCGATAAGCCATTTCCTCCATTGATATACAATCAATGACGTCAATTTTTTTCGCTTCTGGCACGACATTGGGGTCACAGGTGTATATACCATCCACATCGGTAAAAATTTGGCACTCATCGGATTGTAGTGCACCGGCTAATGTCACAGCACTGGTATCTGAACCGCCGCGACCCAAGGTGGTGATATCCCCATATTGGTTAACCCCTTGAAATCCAGCCACTATGACTATCACATCTTGTGATAATAGTGCCTCAATAGCAGAGGTATCAATGCTCAAGATCGAGGCGTTGTTATGCTGATGATCAGTAATAATATTTGCCTGTACACCAGTCAAAGAACGTGATGAATAACCTTGTTTATTTAAAGCCATCGCTAATAGAGCCATTGATACCTGTTCACCAGTAGAAAGCAGGACGTCAAGCTCTCGAGCTGTGGGCACACTATCAATTTGCTTGGCTAAATCCATTAACCGATTGGTTTCTCCTGACATTGCTGACACAACGACAACAATTTGATTACCTTGATTTTTTGCCTTGATGATGTGCTCGGCTACTCTATGGATATTTTCAATTGTTCCAACAGAAGTTCCTCCAAACTTTTGCACGATAAGGGGATGTTTCACCAGTCTTCACCTTCCCAAGACCATAGTCTTATTCGCACCACGAACTATTACCATATAACTGCTTGTGGTAGTAACAACAAAAGCCAAGAACTTTAAGGCATCTGGGGGAGTGCCTGATTATTCACTTGGCTAGCTCAAAAAATTACGCTCAACCAAATTGGGTTGAGCGTAAAAGTTTATAGACGTTCTTCTAGCCAAGGCTGGACTGTCTTTATAGCTTGTGGGAGTGCAGTAATATCACTGCCTCCTGCTTGAGCCATATCTGGACGTCCACCACCTTTGCCACCGACCTGTTCAGCAACCATTTTAACCAAATCTCCAGCCTTGACTTTACCGACTAGGTCCTTGGTTACTCCAGCGATTAAGCCTATTTTGCCATCATTAACATTAGCTAACATGACAACACCACTGCCCAACTGATTTTTGATATCATCTACCATGGTACGTAAATTTTTACTATCCGCACCTTCCATTTCAGCAATGAGAACTTTAATACCGTTGATTTCTTGAGCTTTGCCCATAATGTTGGCACTTTCTGCTGCCGCCATTTTGTCCTTCAGCTTTTGGATCTCTTTCTCTAGTGCTTTGGCCTTATTCGCCGACTCCGCCAACTTCTCTTCGTATTTAGCTTGCTGCATTTCAATGGTATCCAGCGCCGCTTCACCTGTTACTGCTTCTATACGGCGAATGCCTGCCGCTATCCCACCTTCAGAAGTGATCTTAAATAAGCCGATATCACCAGTGTTTGATGCGTGAATACCACCACAGAGCTCAGTAGAGAAATCCCCCATTGAAAGTACACGAACCTCATCATCGTACTTCTCGCCAAACAAGGCCATTGCACCTTTTTGTTTGGCCGATTCTATATCCATGATTTGCGTTTCAATGATGTGGTTACGGCGGATTTGAGCATTAACCAGTCGTTCCACCTGTTTAAGTTCAGCAGGTGTTACCGCTTCTAAGTGAGAAAAGTCAAAGCGTAAGTTTTCTGGCTTAACCAAGGAGCCTTTTTGCGTAACATGCTCTCCCAAAACTTGACGAAGTGCAGCATGCAGCAGGTGGGTGGCGGAATGGTTTAGCGAGATTGCAGCACGTCGCTTTGCATCAACCAAGGTTTCTACTTTGTCATCTTTGGCTAACACACCTTCTGCTAATACACCATAATGAGCAATGGCATTACCTAGCTTCTGTGTATCTTCTACTTTAAAAACACCCGATTGAGTTTTAAGCACACCTGTGTCACCACACTGACCACCAGACTCTGCGTAAAAAGGCGTCTCATCTAGGATAACTATTGCTTTATCACCCGCTGATAATGACTCAGCCACTTCACCATCAACAAACATTTCGGTCACAGTGCTACTTCCTTGAGTGGCGAGGTAACCGCAAAAGTCAGAATGTGTTTGGGTTTTGATTGTCGCGTTGTAATCAGTACCGAACTGACCTGCTTCACGAGCGCGCTGACGCTGAGCTTCCATAGCCTCTTCGAAGCCTTGCTCATCAATCGAAAATTCACGCTCACGCGCAACATCGTTGGTTAAGTCTGCCGGGAAGCCATAGGTATCATAAAGCTTAAATACGGTTTCCCCATCAAGAACCTTACCCTCTAGGTTATCCAGAGCCTCATTGAGGATAGCCATGCCACGCTCTAGGGTACGACCAAAGTTTTCTTCCTCAATTCTCAGCACTTTTTCTACAACCGCTTGCTGTTTCTTGAGCTCTTCACCAGCAGAGCCCATCACATCAGCCAAAACTCCAACAAGCTTATGGAAAAACACGCCCTGAGCACCGAGTTTATTACCGTGGCGAACCGCACGACGTATAATACGACGCAAAACATACCCACGGCCTTCATTGGAAGGCATAACACCATCGACAATCAAAAATGCACACGAGCGAATGTGATCAGCAATTACTCGCAACGATTGGTTCGACAGGTCTTGATAGCCAATCGTCTGTGCGGCTGCTTTAATAAGCTTTTGGAATACATCGATTTCATAGTTTGAGTGAACGCCTTGCATGATAGCTGAAATGCGCTCGATGCCCATTCCTGTATCGACCGCAGGCTTAGGCAAAGGCTCCATCGTACCATCAGCATGACGGTTAAACTGCATAAATACGTTATTCCAGATCTCGATAAAACGATCACCGTCTTCTTCCGGAGTACCAGGGCGTCCGCCCCAAATGTGCTCGCCGTGATCATAGAAGATCTCGGTACATGGTCCACAAGGGCCTGTATCTCCCATTGTCCAGAAATTGTCTGACTCGTATTGTTTACCGCCCTTTTTATCACCGATACGCACAATACGATCAGCAGGAACACCGACTTGTTTGTTCCAAATTTCAAAAGCTTCATCGTCTGTTTCATAGACGGTGACCAAAAGACGATCTTTAGGCAGCTTTAGAGTCTCAGTTAAGAATTCCCAAGCATAAGCAATCGCATCTTGTTTAAAGTAGTCACCAAAACTGAAGTTACCCAGCATTTCGAAGAAGGTATGATGACGAGCAGTAAAACCAACGTTTTCTAGATCGTTATGTTTACCACCAGCACGTACACAACGCTGAGCGGTCGTTGCTCGAGTGTAGGCTCGTTTCTCTGCACCTAAAAAGCAATCTTTAAATTGGTTCATACCTGCGTTTGTAAATAGCAGGGTTGGATCGTTGTGTGGGACCAAAGATGAACTATCTACTATTTGGTGTCCCTTGCTTTCAAAGAATTTGAGGAACGCATTACGAACCTCGTCAGTGCTCATGTACATGCAGCGCTTCCTAGAAATAATCGAGTTAGAATTTTGCGCTATTGTAGATCATGCCAAGCTCCACGACTAGGCCCTGTTGATCTTTCACGCACTATTTTTCCAAAGCTTGGCAAATATTAGGATCTAAGTTATCTGTTAATCGCAAATGCACGAGTTTGTCGTTAGTCAGGTATACGAAGTGGAAAGAGAGTGCGAGCTTATAATTAATTAGCAAAACCATTGTTAGGCTTAATCATATTCATTTTTGCCTAACGCATATTCTATCTGTTCAAAGGTAAAACCTCGATATTGAAAAAAACGAACTTGCTTGGCATATTGCTTTGGATCTTCAGCCTTTTGGCCATGAAATTTTTTTTCACCAACTTGTTTAGCCAATTCAAACCAATCTTGTGATTCTTCCTCCATCGCCAGATCGATTGTCGCCTCTACTACTCTTTTCTGCTTTAGTTCTTGGCGAATACGTCTCTCTCCATGTCCTTTATAAACATGCTGTCGTATTTGACTTTTAGCATAACGAAGATCGTCGAGATAGTTATGATCAAGGCAAAATTTTATCGCTTCATAAACTGTATTTTCATCGAAACCTTTGTAAATAAGTTTTTGACTAAGTTCATACTCACCATGATCTCGTCGACTCAAGAGTTGCATCGCAACCTCTTTGGCAGATAAAGATGGCAAGGCTCTTTTAAACATAAGCTTCCTAAAGTTGGGTATAAAAAAGCCCCGCTCAGTAGGCAGGGCTCATAATCATTATAACGGTATAATAACTTACAACTCTTCTTTCTCTGGCATTTGCTCTAACTCAGCGTCATCAGCTTGAATTTCAGCGGGAGAAAGCAGCATATCGCGCAGCGTAGCATCAATAGTTTGCGAAACATTCACATTTTCACGCAAGAACTTGGCTGCATTCGCTTTACCTTGGCCAATTTTATCACCATTGTAGCTATACCAAGCACCAGCTTTCTCAATCAGTTTGTGTTTCACACCCAAATCAATCAGCTCACCTTCACGGTTAAACCCTTGACCATACATAATCTGAGTTTCCGCTTGTTTAAATGGCGCTGCGATCTTGTTCTTAACCACTTTGATACGAGTTTCGTTACCGACAACTTCATCGCCTTCTTTGATTGAACCTGTACGACGAATATCAAGGCGAACTGAAGCATAGAATTTAAGTGCATTACCACCTGTTGTGGTTTCAGGGTTGCCAAACATCACACCTATTTTCATACGAATTTGGTTAATGAAGATACACATACAGTTTGACTGCTTAAGGTTACCCGTTAGTTTACGCATAGCTTGCGACAGCATACGAGCCTGAAGACCCATGTGGCTATCACCCATCTCACCTTCAATTTCTGCTTTTGGCGTTAACGCAGCAACAGAGTCAACCACCATAACGTCAATCGCACCAGAGCGAGCTAATGCATCACAAATTTCAAGTGCTTGCTCACCAGTATCTGGCTGAGACACTAATAAGGCATCTATATCGACGCCCAATTTTTTCGCATAAACAGGGTCAAGTGCATGTTCTGCATCAATAAAAGCACAGGTTTTGCCTTCACGTTGAGCAGCGGCAATAAGTTCAAGAGTGAGTGTCGTTTTACCCGATGATTCAGGACCATAGATTTCGACAATGCGCCCCATAGGAAGGCCACCAGCACCTAACGCAATATCAAGAGAAAGTGAACCAGTAGAGATGGTTTCTACATCCATGGCACGGTTATCGCCAAGACGCATGATAGAACCTTTACCGAATTGCTTTTCAATCTGACCAAGCGCTGCCGCGAGCGCTTTCTGTTTGTTATCGTCCATCATTTTCTCCACTTCACTCATCACGTTGATTGATGATATTTGAATGCTTATTACTGCGTCAGAGCTATTCTGAGCCATCGATACAAATTATTATACTGTTGATTCATACAGTGTCCATAGCTATAGAGATTTTTTTTGTATCTCATCTGCATCTTGTTAATTTTTGTGAGTTTAATTTTAACTCTTCAGTTTTTCATACAATACTTGCAACGCAAAGGTTACTGCTTGCTGTCGTACTTCTGCTCTACCACCAGAAAAACATTGGGTATCAACTTTTAGCCACCCTTGGTCATCGGCCCATGCAAAACATACTGTCCCGACGGGCTTTTCTGCACTGCCTCCACCAGGTCCAGCCACACCACTAATGGAAACACCAATGTTGGCATTAGAATACTTAAGCGCTCCTTGCACCATTTCCACCGCCGTCATCTCACTAACCGCACCATGCGATTGAATGGTGTCTTCGGCAACCCCTAGCATCTCAATTTTGGCGGCATTGCTATAGGTAACAAAAGCGCGATCAAACCAAGCAGAGCTTCCCGGTATATCCGTAATCGCCGCTGATACACCACCTCCAGTACAGGACTCTGCCGTTGTGAGGAGTAATTGATGGTATTTTAGACACTCCCCCAAGTTTGCCGATAAAATTTGCTGTGATTCCATATCTAAAAACCTCATTGTGACTTTTCGCCAAATCATGATTAACGTATCCTAAGCCGCAATAGACACAAACGAAAGAAATTACCCGTGAAAGCTGAACAAAAACACACTCCCATGATGCAGCAATATCTCAAGCTTAAGGCTGAGAATCCGGACATCTTGTTATTTTATCGGATGGGGGATTTCTATGAACTTTTTTATGATGATGCCAAGCGTGCCTCTCAATTACTTGAGATCTCACTGACAAAACGGGGGGCATCAGCTGGCGAACCTATTCCAATGGCGGGGGTGCCATTTCATGCTGTGGAAGGCTATCTTGCAAAGTTAGTTCAACTGGGAGAGTCTGTCGCTATCTGTGAACAGATTGGCGATCCTGCTACAAGTAAAGGACCTGTAGAGCGAAAGGTGGTGCGAATTGTCACCCCCGGAACCGTGACCGATGAGGCGCTACTTTCTGAGCGTGTTGATAACCTCATCGCAGCTATCTATCACCAAGACGGTAAATTTGGTTATGCGACTCTAGATGTCACATCAGGGCGCTTCCAACTAACAGAACCCCAAACAGAAGAAGCGATGGCTGCAGAGCTTCAACGCACCTCACCAAAAGAGTTGCTGTTTCCTGAAGATTTCGCACCTGTTGAACTTATGGCCTCGCGTAATGGTAATCGCCGCCGACCAATTTGGGAGTTTGAGCTCGATACCGCTAAGCAGCAACTTAACCAGCAATTTGGCACCAGAGATTTAATTGGATTTGGGGTCGAAAATGCGACGCTCGGGCTATGCGCTGCTGGATGTTTGATCCAATACGTCAAAGATACCCAGCGCACCGCACTACCCCATATCCGTTCTCTTACCTATGATCAGCAAGATAGTTCGGTGATCCTCGATGCCGCCACTCGGCGTAATTTAGAAATCACCCAAAACCTTTCTGGTGGTTCAGAAAACACGCTGGCAGAAGTGTTGGATCGCAGCGCAACAGCAATGGGAAGCAGAATGTTAAAGCGCTGGTTGCACCAACCAATGCGAGACATCAAAACATTAAATCATCGCCTTGATGCAATTAGCGAGCTCAAAGAGCTGGCTTTGTTCTCAGAACTTGAGCCAATCCTCAAACAAATTGGTGATATCGAGCGTATCTTAGCGCGTCTTGCTCTTCGCAGTGCTCGCCCTAGAGATCTGGCGCGTCTACGCCACGCGATGCAGCAATTACCTAATTTAGCTGACACCATGGGAGCCTTGGCTCATCCATACCTGGCTAAGCTTGCCAATTATGCCGCGCCGCAGCAAACCGTTTGTGAACTACTTGAACGAGCCATAAAGGAGAACCCTCCTGTTGTAATCAGAGATGGTGGTGTAATTGCAGAGGGTTATAACCAAGAGCTTGATGAATGGCGTAAATTGGCCGAAGGAGCAACCGAATATCTCGACAAGCTTGAACAAGATGAAAGAGAGCGACATGGCATCGATAGTTTAAAAGTCGGTTACAACAACGTTCATGGCTTCTTTATCCAAGTCAGCCGGGGACAAAGTCATCTAGTGCCTCCTCATTACGTTCGTCGCCAAACATTAAAAAACGCTGAGCGCTATATTATTCCCGAGCTCAAAGAACATGAAGATAAAGTACTCAATTCGAAATCCAAAGCATTGTCGCTTGAAAAACAGTTATGGGAAGGGCTGTTTGACCTATTGCTGCCTAATCTAGAAAAACTGCAAAATCTGGCTTCAGCAGTATCACAAATCGATGTTCTGCAAAATCTTGCTGAGCGAGCAGATAGCCTTGATTATTGCCGTCCGATCTTAACAGATGATACTGGCATCCATATTCAAGCCGGTCGCCACCCAGTGGTTGAGCAGGTATTGGATGAGCCTTTCATCGCCAATCCAATAGAACTCAATTCGAAGCGAAAAATGTTGATTATTACTGGTCCCAATATGGGCGGTAAATCGACTTATATGCGCCAGACAGCCCTCATTGCCTTAATGGCTCATATTGGCTCATACGTTCCTGCTGAATCCGCTCAAATTGGCTCCATTGATCGAATATTTACCCGTATTGGCGCGTCAGACGACCTAGCGTCTGGGCGCTCTACATTCATGGTTGAAATGACAGAAACTGCCAATATTTTACATAATGCGACGACCAAAAGTTTAGTACTTATGGATGAAATTGGACGAGGCACAAGTACTTATGACGGCTTGTCTCTTGCGTGGGCGAGCGCGGAGTGGTTAGCAAAACAATTAGGAGCAATGACCTTATTTGCAACTCACTACTTTGAGTTAACTGAGTTGCCAAATAAGATACCACACTTAGCTAACGTACACTTAGATGCCGTTGAACACGGTGACAGTATTGCTTTCATGCATTCAGTACAAGAAGGGGCTGCAAGTAAGTCCTATGGTCTTGCTGTCGCTGCGCTTGCGGGTGTACCAAAAAGCGTGATTAAAAATGCACGAGTCAAGCTATCCCAATTGGAACTGCTCAGCAAGGCTGAAAGCAAGCCTAACCCCAGCTTAGGTGATAGTGCAAACCAACTCAGTCTTATACCAGAGCCAAGTGAAGTTGAAGAGAAGCTAGCCAATATTAACCCAGACGACCTTACTCCACGCCAAGCTCTAGAAGAGCTTTATAGGCTGAAAAAACTTTTATGTTAGTTATAAAAATGGGCTGCAGTAGCAGCCCATTTTTTAGCTACAACTTTCTTCGAAGCAAAAGTAAAGCGATGGTCAAGAAAACAATACTTGGCATCACGGCGCCAAAGACTGGAGGGATACTGTATACCAAACTCAATGGACCAAAAAACTCACTGGATATATAAAAGGTAAATCCAGCCACAACACCTGAGAGAATGCGAGCTCCCATCGTCACACTGCGTAATGGTCCAAAAATAAACGATAGTGCCATCAACATCATCACTGCGATGGAAAAAGGTTGAGTCACTTTTCTCCATAAGGCCAATTCATACCGCGAAGAATCTTGCTCTGAGTCCTTAAGATAGTGAACATAATCATACAATCCACCCAGAGAAAGCTCTTCAGGCTTTACCGTAACTACCGCAAGCTTGTCTGGAGCAAGTGAGGTCGTCCAGCGGTATTCTGGAAGATTGGTCTTGGATATTTCAACTTCATCGCCCATTTCAGTCACCTGGACATTCTTCATTAACCAATTGTTATCGGATAGATAATCGACTTGCTCAGCATAGACAACCGTTTCCAACTGCTTATCCGAATTAAATCGCCACATGTTCAGCCCATACAACTTGTCATCATCAATTTTGCCTATGAAGATAAAGTCATTAGCATCTCGGGCCCACACCCCCGTCCGTACCGACATAATTGCGCCGCCAGATGTACTAAATGCACGTAGATCTCGCGCCATTTTTTGTGCTTGTGGTGCGCCCCACTGACCCAGTAACGTCACCAATACCATTAGGGGAACAGCCGTTTTAAGTACTGACAAACCAATATCGAGTTTAGAATAACCTGCCGCCTGCATAACCACTAACTCAGAACTGGATGCCAGCATACCAAGCCCAATCAGAGCTCCTAGCAAAGCTGCCATAGGGAAAAACATTTCAATATCACGAGGAATGCTCAGAATCACATAGAACAGAGCTTGCAGTAAATCGTAGCTCCCCTGACCAACCTTACGTAACTGCTCTACGTATTTAATGATCGAAGAAAGGCCAACAAAGGTTGCAAGTACCAATGATGTAGTGGCAATAATCGTTTTGCCGATATAGAGATCAAGAATTTTAAACACGGCTTAGGCTGCCTTCTTTCTTTGTCTGATGTTGTCTTTTAGTCGCCGAACAAAAATGCTATCGAGCGAGTTGATTCCGATCGCGGTCAATAACAGGGCCGCATTAATTGGCCACATGCCGATAAAAGCCGGAATAGAACCATCTTCCAATGCTGATTTGGTCGCACTTATGGACAAGAAATAAGCCAAGTAAATCAAAATGGCAGGCCCCATTTTAGCAAAACGACCTTGACGGGGGTTCACTGCAGATAAAGGCACAACCAACATGGTTAAGAGCGGTATACATACCACGAGTGAAATCCGCCATTGTAATTCAGCTTGAGCACGAGGATCAGGGTTAGAAATAAGTTGCAAAGTTGGAATCGCTTCCCAATCACGACTCTGAGGCTTAACGTCACGTTGGCCAATTAAACCCTCATATTGTTTAAAATCAGTGACCATATAGTCAAGGCGAGTCGGTACCCCTTCATAACGAACACCGTCGTACATGCGGATGACTTGTCTTCCGTCACTAAGCTCATTAACTTCCCCTGACTGTGAAAAAGACACACTTGGTAAGATAGAGCCACGTGGACGCATTTGAGCAACAAAAACATTCTTGAGTTTTTTGTCCTCAATGTCATCGATAAAGACGACTGAAGAGCCATCCGGTGTTCCTTGGAACTGACCTTTTTGGAGCATATCAACATTGTTTTCGGCAGCGACTTCTTCTTCGAGCTGGATGAGTCGTTCTTGACTCATCGGCGAGAAAACAAACGCATTGGCACCGGCTAGTAAACCAGTAATCACTGCCAAATAAAGCGCAGCCCGAATAAGGAATTTATTGCCAATCCCCGTAGCGTTCATAACGGTAATTTCACTTTCCGCGTACAAACGACCAAAGGTCAGCAAAATTCCGAGGAACAAACTCAGTGGCAGCATTAACAGTCCCATCGAGGGCATGCTCAGACCGACATAGTGCATTACCAACGAGGCTGGGATATCTCCATCTGAAGCCTCAGCTAATACCTTGATCAGTTTTTGACTTAAAAAGACCAAGAATAGAATGAAAAATATCGCCAATTGGCTTTTGAGTGTCTCGCGGATCAAATATCTAACAATAATCACGCTGAAATTACCTATACAAAACTTGTTTTTTTAACTGAATCACTATAATTTCCCGTTGAACCTTTTATTATTTGAAATTTTGGCTAACTGTTAACGCGCTTATTTACAAAGTCATTCCAAACATGGAATCAACAAGTAAGACGCCATTATCTAACATTTAGTTCGATTTGTCTTCAGGATGTAGGAGTACGCATGGAGTTCAGTGTAAAAAGTGGTAGCCCAGAGAAGCAACGTAGTGCTTGTATTGTTGTGGGTGTATTCGAGCCACGCCGTCTCTCTCCAGTTGCTGAACAGCTAGATAAGATCAGCGACGGCTATATCAGTTCACTACTTCGCCGTGGTGATCTGGAAGGAAAACCTGGACAGATGCTACTGCTGCATCAAGTGCCTGGTGTGCTGTCAGAACGTGTTTTGCTTGTCGGCTGTGGTAAAGAGCGTGAACTGGGTGAACGCCAGTATAAAGAAATCATTCAAAAAACAATCAACACGCTCAATGAAACAGGGTCAATGGAAGCCGTTTGTTTCCTAACTGAGTTGCATGTTAAGGGACGCGATACCTATTGGAAAGTACGGCAAGCCGTTGAAGCAACCAAAGACAGCTTGTATACCTTTGATCAATTCAAAAGTATCAAGCCAGAGACTCGTCGGCCACTACGTAAACTCGTGTTCAATGTACCCACTCGACGCGAGCTCAATTTAGGCGAAAAAGCCATCACGCATGGACTCGCCATTGCTTCAGGTGTCAAAGCGGCCAAAAATCTTGGTAATATGCCACCCAATATTGCCAACCCAGCTTACTTGGCTTCTCAAGCACGCCGTCTTGCTGATGACTATGAGACCATCACAACCAAGATCATTGGCGAGCAAGAAATGGAAAAGCTAGGTATGACTTCTTATCTAGCGGTAGGCCGAGGCTCAAAAAATGAGTCTATGATGTCTATAATGGAGTACAAAGGAAGCACTGATCCAGAAACCAAACCTATTGTTCTGGTCGGTAAAGGTCTAACATTTGACTCTGGCGGTATTTCGCTCAAACCCGGCGAAGGCATGGATGAAATGAAGTATGACATGTGTGGTGCCGCTTCCGTGTTTGGTGCCATGAAATCACTAGCCAAGCTTAACCTGCCTATCAATGTTATCGGTGTACTTGCTGGCTGTGAAAACATGCCCGGCAGTAACGCTTATCGCCCAGGCGATATCCTGACAACAATGTCAGGCCAAACCGTTGAAGTACTCAACACAGATGCTGAAGGTCGCTTGGTATTATGTGACGCCCTTACCTATGTGGAGCGATTCGACCCAGACTGTGTTGTCGATGTTGCGACTCTGACCGGAGCATGTGTGATTGCGCTAGGTCACCATATCAGTGGTGTACTTTCTAATCACAACCCACTGTCCCATGAGTTGATCAATGCTTCTGAACAATCAAGCGACCGCGCTTGGCGTCTGCCCATGGCAGATGAATATCATGAGCAACTAAAAAGCCCATTTGCGGATATGGCCAATATTGGTGGCCGCCCTGGCGGTACCATTACCGCAGGGTGCTTCCTGTCTAAATTTGCTAAAAAATACCACTGGGCGCATGTCGATATTGCTGGAACGGCTTGGAAGTCAGGCGCAGCTAAAGGAGCGACAGGTCGCCCTGTCTCAATGCTTGTCCAATTTGTACTAAACCGAAGTGGCCAAGAGACGGAAGAATAATTTCCAAACGTAAAAGGGCCGCAAGGCCCTTTTTTAATTCAGTAGTATGATATGTCTAATGCAACTTTTTACATTATTGATCCCGACTCTCCACAAGCAGACTCTAGTGGCTTTTTGCAATATGTTGTTTTCCTTGCTAGTCACTTTGCCGCCCAAGGAGCAAAGGTATATCTTAATTGCGAGGACAAACACCAAGCCGAACAACTGGCAGAGAATTTTTGGCAAGTCGATGCTAAGCACTATATCGCACATAACTTAGTCGGAGAGGGTCCGAAATACGGCACCAATATCGAGATCGGATACCAAGAGGTAAAACCTTCTTGGAATCGCCAGCTAGTGATAAATTTGGCTAAAAATAAGACAACCTTTGCGAATAAGTTTGCAGAGGTGGTAGACTTCGTTCCTTGCGATGAAAAAGCCAAGCAACTCGCACGAGAAAGGTATAAAATCTATCGCCAAGCTGGCTTCCAGCTACAAACGATCGAAATAGATCATAACCCGTAATTCAATCCTTATAGTTAAGTCGATCTTGCTTGAGATCACTCACTTATAAAGATTGATAACGATTAAATTTAACCAGAACCAATCTTCGAATGGTTGGACTCGATACGAGAAGTGTTTTATCCCAATCTGAACAATACCAAACTGTATTTATTGAGATTCTAACACCTTCAAACCGTGAGATGGTCCAGCGATAACGAGGAAATACGAGCGCTATGGAAAAGACATATAACCCAACTTCAATTGAACAAGCTCTATACCAAGCTTGGGAAGAAAAAGGCTACTTTAAGCCACACGGTGACACAACAAAAGACGCATACAGCATAATGATCCCGCCACCAAACGTCACTGGTAGCCTACACATGGGTCACGCGTTTCAAGATACCATTATGGATACGCTTATCCGCGCAGAGCGTATGAAAGGCAAAAATACCCTTTGGCAGGTAGGTACAGACCATGCTGGTATCGCTACGCAGATGGTGGTTGAGCGTAAAATTGCGGCAGAAGAAGGCAAAACTAAGCACGACTATGGCCGTGATGCTTTCATCGATAAAATTTGGCAGTGGAAAGCTCAATCTGGCGGCACGATTACTAAACAGCTCCGCCGTCTTGGTGCTTCTGTTGACTGGGAGCGTGAGCGCTTTACTATGGATGACGGCCTATCGAATGCAGTTCAAGAAGTATTCGTACGCCTGTATGAAGAAGATCTGATTTACCGTGGTAAACGTCTGGTTAACTGGGATCCTAAATTACACACTGCGATCTCTGATCTTGAAGTAGAGAACAAAGATAAAAAAGGCCACATGTGGCACTTCCGTTATCCACTTGCCGATGGTGCTAAAACCGCTCAAGGCAAAGATTACATCGTGGTAGCAACAACTCGTCCAGAAACCATGCTTGGCGACACTGGCGTTGCGGTAAATCCACAAGATCCTCGCTATAAAGATCTGATAGGAAAAGAAATTCTTCTTCCTGTTGTCAATCGCCGAATCCCTATCTTGGCTGACGAACACGCAGACATGGAAAAAGGGACTGGCTGTGTAAAAATCACACCAGCGCACGATTTCAATGACTATGAAGTAGGTAAGCGTCATCAACTTCCGATGATCAACATCCTAACCTTCAATGGTGATATTCGCGACTCAGCTGAAGTATTCACCACCAATGGTGAAGCCAGCGATGCATACTCAAGCGAACTACCTGCTAAATATCAAGGTATGGAGCGTTTCTCTGCACGCAAAGCCATAGTGGCAGAATTCGAAGAGCTTGGTCTGTTAGACGAAATTAAAGATCATGATCTTACTGTGCCATACGGCGATCGTGGCGGGGTTGTGATTGAACCAATGCTGACCGATCAATGGTATGTTCGCGCAGCACCACTTGCAGAAACGGCGACTAAAGCGGTTGAAGACGGTGAGATTCAGTTCGTTCCTAAACAATACGAAAACATGTATTTCTCTTGGATGCGTGACATTCAAGACTGGTGTATCTCTCGCCAGCTGTGGTGGGGACATCGCATCCCTGCGTGGTACGACAATGACGGAAATGTCTACGTTGGCCGAACGGAAGAAGAAGTTCGTGAGAAAAATGGGCTTGCGCCTGTGGTCGTGCTTCGCCAAGACGACGACGTACTGGATACCTGGTTCTCCTCTGCTCTTTGGACATTTGGTACACAAGGCTGGCCTGAAAACACGCCAGATCTTAAAACCTTCCATCCTTCAGATGTGCTTGTAACCGGTTTTGACATCATCTTCTTCTGGGTTGCTCGCATGATTATGATGACGATGCATTTCTGTAAAGATGAGAATGGAAAACCACAAGTACCCTTTAAGACGGTTTACGTAACGGGACTCATCCGTGACGAAAACGGTGACAAAATGTCTAAGTCGAAAGGTAACGTGCTTGATCCAATCGACATGATTGATGGTATCGACCTTGAGTCTCTGGTTGAAAAGCGTACTGGCAACATGATGCAGCCTCAGCTTGCCGCCAAGATTGAGAAAAACACACGTAAGACGTTTGAAAATGGCATCGAACCCTATGGTACTGACGCTCTGCGTTTCACCTTAGCCGCCATGGCGTCAACTGGTCGTGATATCAACTGGGATATGAAACGTCTCGAAGGCTACCGTAACTTCTGTAACAAGCTTTGGAACGCCAGCCGTTACGTGTTGATGAATACCGAAGAGCAAGATTGTGGCTTTGGTGCAGGTGAGCTTGAATACTCATTGGCCGACAAATGGATCGAGTCACAATTTGAGTTAGCGGCTAAGGATTTCAACGCACACCTAGACAACTATCGTCTAGATATGGCGGCTAATACGATTTACGAGTTTATCTGGAATCAGTTCTGTGACTGGTACCTAGAGCTTACTAAGCCAGTGCTATGGAAAGGCAGTGAAGCACAGCAACGAGCCACTCGAAAAACACTGATTACCGTGTTGGAGAAAACGCTTCGCCTTGCTCATCCGGTTATCCCGTATATTACCGAAACCATTTGGCAAAGCGTCAAACCACTGGTAGGCAATATTGAAGGTTCTAATTCAGCAGAAAGCACCATCATGCTGCAAGCTCTTCCACAGTATGATGAAGCAAACTTCAACCAAGAAGCACTTGATGATATCGAATGGGTGAAATCCTTTATAACCAGCATACGTAACTTGCGAGCTGAGTACGATATTAATCCAGGAAAGCCTCTTGAGGTGATGCTAAAAGCTGCCAGCGACAAAGATGCCGCGCGCCTAGAAGCAAACAAACAAGTGCTTGTTTCTCTGGCTAAACTTGAGTCAGTACGCGTGCTTGAGTCTAATGAGACAACGCCAGCATGCGCGAGCGCTCTTGTGGCTAAGTCTGAGTTAATGATCCCTATGGCAGGGCTTATCGATAAAGATGCCGAGCTCATTCGTTTAGATGGTGAAATTAACAAAACGCTTGGCGAGATCAAGCGCCTTGAAGGTAAGCTAGGTAACCAAGGTTTTGTCGCTAAAGCGCCAGAAGCGGTCGTGGCTAAAGAGCGTGAAAAACTGGCAGGTTATCAAGAAACACTCATTAAACTTGAAGAGCAAAAAACCACTATTGCGGCTTTATAAGCGCGAGTTTGAAAGTAAAAAGGCAGCTTCTTCGCTGCCTTTTTTATCACTCACTTACAGCTTGGATCCGCTGCTCAAAGTCAGGGTGAGTGCTCAGCCACTCTGGCACATCATGGTTATATTGCTCTTGAAGCCGTTCAAACATCTCAGCCAAAGGTTGGCTAGTGCCATACAAGCTCAGCATCGCTTGCTTTGAGAAAACATCAGCTTCTAGTTCAGCTTCTCTAGAGTGACCATTAGAGAGGAAAAACACTCCTAGACCTGCCAAGTTATCAACCACTCCTGAACTTTCGCCAGTTAACAAAGCCACACCAACCGACAAAAGACTTGAATGAACAAGTTTCTTTAACATATGGCGATGATAGATATGACCAATTTCATGCAAAATAATACTGTCGAGCTGCTGCTGATCCTCAGCAAGTGCCACCATATCATCCAGTAAGATGATTTTCCCGCCAGGCAAAGCAAACGCATTTGCGCCCATGTCTGATGCTCGAAACTCCAATTTAATCGGATAAGGCAGGGCTTCTAGCTGGGTAAGATGCTGAGAAACTCGCTTTTGAATCTTTTGTTGCTTCTCAGCGCTTAGTTTGCTCTCTTGCCAACTCTTATCTAGGCTTTGTAAAATTTTATCCCCCAGCGACACAGCAATATGCGAAGGGACGGCCTTGGCAACTTTATCGCTTGTCCATGGCAAGACATAGAAGTAAAGGCTTAATACCACCCCAACACAAACCAAAGCGGATAACAACCAAGCCAACCCGTTGGCTTCCATCTTATCGACCAAACTGCTGCGTTTGTTGGATGCTAACCATTGGTTAACGCTCACAGTTCTTTCAACGGTAAACACCCAGCCATTGGGAAAGGTGAATTTTACCGGAAGCTTACCAAGTGGCGCGCTAATATCTGCGTATTGTAGATCGCAGCTAATGATATCTCCGTCAACTCGCAAACTTAACTGGTTGGCTTGAGAGACATCGAGCTGAGCGATGTAGCGTTGTGAGCTGCGCGGCGCAAATGCCGTCCCATCAAATAGCATTAGCCAATGCCCATCCCAACATCAAATGCTTGAGCCATCTCATCTGAAATAGCCGATTTTACATTGGCTGATTGAGAGCTGGCCTTCAACAAGCTCATGTCACCAAATACTGAGGTATGATCTGCAATATAGCGCGTGGTTCTCACCATAACCCAAGGTCTTGCGATACCTAGAGTGAAGACCTGCAGTAAGAAGTTAGAAATAACCAGCCAAGTATAGCCTCGCGCCGTCATACTAGAATTGAACTGATAATGCTCACCATCGCTTTGCTGCGTTTTAGCCACTAGCTTGGAGAAAATATAGTTACGAACCCGTGTGGTTGTATAAGCGGTTAACGCAATCGTTAGGACGATAAACCCGAAGTAGCTAATAAAAAACACGCCATAGGATGAATCGCCCATTAAAGAGGAAAAATCACCCGCCTGAATCGCCTCAAAATCTGCACCTGAAAACAGGGTGGAAAACACCCCAATCGTTAACACTATGCTCACACCAACAGCAAATGCTAGGGCTTTTAAATAGGTTTTGATAAAAAAGTGGGTTTCTATCTCGGCGCTAAACTTCCATTCACCAAACTGGAAGCCATTTGAGAAATACTTATGTAAACCAGAGACAACCCAAGCGTAGATGACAGCCAGCAAAACCAATGAGCCAAAGCCGAGCAATACAGCAAAGATAACCGACGTTTGGGCGACAAAAATTACAGCGGCGAAATAAAGGCTAGCTGCCAAAAATGCACCAAAACCTCGGCCTAATATCACTTTATACGCCTCTTTCAGTGACGAATTGAAAGAAAAGTGAACATTGCGATAGCTGGTCATAGCGGCGTCAAAACGGGCGTTACTCCATAACAGCCAAGGAAGGGCGAGATAAAACAGTATCAGCAGCACTATGCTGGCGTTTGGTGAAAAGGAGTTGGCGATACCCCAGACAAATAATGCCACCAAAGCAACAAGACGACCTTTTAAAATTTGCATGGGTTGCGCGTGGTACTCAAAACTGTCACCAGCAAGATAAGTGTTACCATAAAAATAACGCTTGGTGCGCACTTTAGCCCAAGCAGAATACACGCCTAATGTAATGATTGAGAGTAAAATATTGACAATCCAAATACCGAAAAACTCCCTACCCTCGCCTTTAAATTCGACAGGGTTAGTGATGTGCTGATCCATGGTTTCAATGTCCAAAAATGGTTAATGAAAAGAGTATCCGCACAATTTCTTACATTTTTGTTATTGAGTCTAATGATTAATTAAACACAAAGATTAGCCTTTGATATACATCACAAGTAACTCTTGATATACGCCATTAACCCAAGCTCCCTATTTCTCAAGAGCTGCAACTAAATCACAAAACCTGCTGCCGTATTGTTCATGCTCTAAACTAAAACAAAGCATAAAAGTTAGGAGGTAGATAGTTTGCTCAAGTCGATAGCCACGATCGCTTTAGCACAGGTCCTACTTTCATCTTTTGCCTTCTCAGCCGAGAAAACCGTTAAGATCGCGGTCGGTAACTGGCCTCCATTTATCGGAAAAGACATCGAAGGTTATGGAAGCGTCGCCCAAACCATCAAACAAGCTTTTGCTATAGAAGGATACCAAGTCACATCACCTATCACCCGACCCCATTTCTGAGCAATTTTGGTTATGTCATGTTTTCTAAACAAAATAACACCAGCAAAGAGTTGCTAACGGTATTTAATCAAGGCCTGATTAAAATACGTCAGCAACAATAGAAGCTACACAATTCGGTTTTGCTGTCTGCCCTGTGCAAAAGCTGAAATGTTGCCAATCAATATCTTGGCAATCTTAGGGAAAGAAGATTCGCTGCCCCAAGCCACATGGGGCGTGAGAAGCAAGTTTGGCAAAGTCATATTGGCAATCAAAGGGTTTGAAGTATCAGGCGGCTCTTTGGTAAGCACATCTACGCCTGCGCCAGCGATATCACCTTGTTTGAGCGCATCGACTAAGGCTGCTTCATCAACCAAGCCTCCCCTACCCGTATTGATCAATATGGCGCTGCGCTTCATTGCCATCAGTTCTTCACGGCCAATAATGTTGCGAGTCTGCTCATTTAAAGGGCAATGTAGAGTCAAAACATCGGATATCTCAATCACCTGCTCAAAGGGTAAATAACCAGCTCGACAATCCTTTTGGCCTTGACGCTCAGCAAACACAATATTCATGCCCAGCGCATTAGCAATATTCGCCGTTGCCTGGCCAATTTCTCCGGCGCCAATCACCCCAAGCGTGCTGCCAGCAACATCACTGATTGGGTGCGTGAAAAAACAAAAATTATCCGTACGCTGCCACTCTCCCGCGGCAATATCATTGTGGTAGCCTTTTAGGTTACGTTTGAGTGCAAACATCATGGCAATTACATGTTCTGGTACTGAAGGGGTCGAATATCCTTGAACATTGGTTACCGCTATGCCTCGATCCTTACAAAAGCTCACATCAATATTATTAAAACCAGTCGCGGCGACCACAATCAATTTCAAGTCAGGCAGTTGGCTTAAACTCTCTCTATCAAGCACAACCTTATTGGTGATCGCAATCGTGGCGCCTTGAAGACGCTCAACCACTTGGTCTTTGGTCGTCTTTGGGTAATCCGTCCACTGGTGATTAAATGAAAGTGCTGGAAACGTCATATTGGTTGGAAGTGTCGCACGGTCCAAAAATACAATCCTGGGTGCAGGGCCAACAGACTCTATCATAAGATCCCTCTTCAAAAGTTCTCAAATATAAAACACGCTAAGGGCGTGGTAAGGTTTTATAATCAGGCAAGGTATCGACAGGCTCAAAGATGCTTTGAATAACAGGGCTGGCCTGCGGGTAAAAATCACAAGCTGTGAAAATGCAGCGCAATTTATTATCCTTAGGATGATAAAAACTTAACTCAGCTGCATGTAATCCCAAACGTTCAAAGTTTTCAAAGGCTTCGCCTTGAGCGTAAAATTCATCGCCGACAATAGGATAACCTAATGCTTGCATATGAACACGCAATTGATGTGAGCGCCCAGTAATAGGCAACAAACGCACAATCGTGGTGCCTTTTTCACGCTTAACCACTTCAAATTCAGTTTGTGAGACTTTACCCTGCTCAAAACACACTTTTTGTCTTGGTCTATTTGGCCAGTCACAGATAAGAGGTAAGTCTATCAAGCCTTGTTGCTGCTCTAGCTCGCCCCAGACTCGCGCGTAATAGACTTTATGGGTAAGACGAAATTGGAATTGCTTTTTGAGTGCCGATTCCGCTGCTTTATTCTTGGCAAACAACATAATGCCGGATGTACACATATCTAAACGATGGACTGGCTGACAATCAGGGTGGCTGTCTATTAAGCGGCTCCACATACTATCATAATGCGCTTTGTCACGCCCAGGCACTGACAATAACCCTGAAGGCTTATGTACTATGACGATATCTTGGTCTTCAAATACACAATCTATCCAAGGCTTGGTCGGCGGACAATAGTGCTGCATCGCCATAAACACCCTCATTTAAATAACAAATAAAACACCATAACAAAGCATCTATGTGATGAATTAAACATATTAAAGTCTTATTTTATTTTTTCAATGTAAACAAGTTTTAACCTACCTACAAGATGTGATATTCGTACGCCCCAATATAGGCAATACAAGGTTTTTACCCTAGGAATTTTATGGATACTATCTCCACATCTGAGAGTCACAGCAAATTCTCAATGTCGCGACTTACCCGCTCGATGGGCCCTGGCATTATGATGGCTACAATCGCTGTCGGAGCTTCTCACTTAGTGGCCTCAACGAAAGCTGGCGCCATCTATGGCTGGCAACTTATTGCATTAATTCTACTGGTAAACCTGCTAAAATACCCTTTTTTTCGTGCCAGTGTTCAATATACGGTCGGTACAGGTGAAAGTATTGTAGAAGGCTACGCCAAGCTTGGTCATGCCTATGTGTGGCTCTTTAGTGGTTTGTGTGTAATCGCAAGCATTATTAGTACCGCCGCACTGCTTCTCTTTAGTGCCAGCTTATTGGCTTATTTTGTTCCTCTTGGGCTACCAATAACCGTGTTATGTGTTGCAGTTTTGGCCGCATGTATTTTAATTTTGCTTTTGGGTCATTACAGAGCGCTCAACACTATTTCAAAAGCCATTATGCTTCTGCTATCGGTGACGACTATTACAGCGGTGCTCATTGCAGCAAATAACCCCGTCGAAGTTTCCTCCACCTTCGTAGAACCTTCACCTTGGGCAATTGCTGCGATCGGTTTTTTGGTTGTCACTATGGGCTGGATGCCTGCCCCAATTGAACTCACAAGTATGAATTCAATGTGGTTAAAGAGTCAGCAACGCCAAAGTAAAGTTACCGCTCAATCGGCTCTATTTGATTTTAATGTCGGCTATATAGGTACCGCGCTATTGGCGATTGTTTTTCTCGCCCTTGGGGCTTTAGTTCTGCATGGCACCAATACTGAGTTTTCACAATCAGGCCTTGGCTTTACCCATCAATTAGTCAATTTATATACCTCAACCATTGGTGAGTGGTCACGCTATCTTATCGCAACGATTGCTTTTCTTTGTATCTTTGGCAGCACAATTACTGTGATTGATGGCTACAGCCGCGCGATTTCTGAGTCGCAGCGCCTATTGCAAGACAAAACAGAAATCAATCCAAAAGTAACCATAATATGGACGATAGCCATTTCACTGGCAGCGCTTGCTATTATCTTCTTTTGGGCTTCAACATTGCTATCCATGCTTGATTTCGCGATGGCTTTAGCATTTATTACCACGCCATTTTTTGCCTTACTAAATTACATCCTTGTGTCGAAAACAGACCTACCCAAGCCTTTGGCTTTAAGCAAGCCAATGAAATGGCTATCGATAATAGGGCTTGTCTATTTATTTAGCTTTTTAGCTGCCTTCTTCTGGTGGAAATGGTTACTGTAGATTAGCAAGAACATAAGGCAAGTAATGAGTACGCACTACTACTGCGCCCATCTAAATCCAATCATGCCGCACTTAACCATCTTAAACCCAGTTTACGATGTTTTTTTGTTTGAAGCACATAGTATACGTACTCAACAAAGCGACATATTAGTAATAATAACAACAGCATATTTCAGATAGATATGTGATAATACTTACATATTAAACTCTTATTTGTTTTTTTTCATGTAAATGAGTTTTAACACACCAGTGGAATATGATATTCGTACAGCAATTTATTGAAGTAACACAAGGTTTACCCTAGGTTTTATATGGATACTATCTCCACACCAGACAGTCAAAGCAAATTGTCTTTGCTGCAACTGGCGCGCTCAACAGGTCCAGGTATTATGATGGCAACCGCCGCGGTAGGTGGCTCTCATCTGGTCGCGTCTACCCAAGCTGGCGCCACCTATGGCTGGCAAATCGCGATAGTTATCTTGCTGGTCAATATTCTAAAATACCCCTTTTTTCGCGCCAGCATCCAATATACCGCAGCAACTGGTGAAAGTTTAGTCGAAGGCTACGCCAAGCTTGGACAAGCATTTCTTTGGTTATTTTTAAGCGTATGCACTATCTCTGGCATAGTGACTGCCTCTGCTTTACTGTTATTTAGTGCCAATCTACTCGGTCACTTTTTACCTTTTGCATTATCATTAAAAAGCTTATCCATACTCATAGTGGCCGTGTGCTTATTTGCGCTGTTTTCTCGTCGCTATCGTGTGCTTCATAGTATTTCAAAGGTGATTATGCTGATTCTAATAGTGACGCTGATCGCCGCGCTCGCTTTAGCCGCATCTCAAACTCTAGAGAGTCATGTTCCTACACAAGAAACAACGCCTTGGTCTAGCGCAGCGGTCGGTTTTATTATCGCTGCCATGGTATGGATGCCTGCGCCAATAGAAATATCCAGCGTAACTTCACTATGGCTAAAAGAGCAACAATCTAAGTATAAGGTTAGCGCTAAATCAGTATTGTTTGATTTTAATGCGCACTATATAGCTACTGTGCTGTTGGCGCTGGCCTTTGTCGCGCTTGGCGTTTTGGTGTTTTATGGTAGCGGACTGGAATTTTCTCAATCCGGCGTTGAGTTTTCTAATCAATTAATAGATGGTTATACATCCAAAGTTGGGCAATGGGCCTACTATCTTATTACAGCAGTGGCCTTTTTTTGTATCTTTGGTAGCACAATTACTGTAATAGATGGTTATTCACGGACAATTGCTGAAGCTCAGCGTTTATTGCAAGAGCGCGAAGAAATTAGCCATAAGGCGTCAGTAATATGGATGATGCTGATTGCATTTGCGGCGCTGGCTCTAATTTTATTCTGGTTTTCTTCGGTTTTATCGGCGCTTTATGTCAGCTTAACCTTAGCCTTTATTACCACCCCCTTCTTTGCCTTACTGAACTTTATTCTTGTCTCCCACACTAAATTGCCCAAACCACTTGCGCTCACTAAACCAATGAAATGGCTCTCTATCTTAGGGCTTATCTATTTGTTTGGCTTTTTGGCGGTCTTCTTCTGGTGGAACTGGTTGGTATAACAGGATCAAATAAAAAAGGCCTGACTGCGATTAAGCATCGACATCAGGCCTTTTCTTTTTCTACTTGTCTTTATTACACAAAGAACGCTTAGTTATGAGAGACGACAATTAAGCGCAATGAGTCCAGCTGATATTGAGCTTTAGCAATGTAGCTATCTAATTGGCTTATCTGCTGCTCAATTGCACTTAATTCCTCATCACGGATATTTGGGTTGACCGCTTTGAGTGCTTGTAAGCGCTCTAGCTCTGTATTTAGACTGGCTTTCATATCACGCTGCGCCTGCTCGCGCACAGCAGCGACTTTATCCATGACAAGTTCTTCGCCCGCCGTGATCATTTGGTGCACTTGTGGCTGAACTGATGAGACCAATTTGGTCGCCATATGGCGCCCTACAGGGCTGAGCTGTCGGTTAAAGCTTTCAAACTCAACCTGCTCCGACAAATCGCTGCCTTTACCGTCTAACATAAGGCGAATTGGGGTGGCAGGCAAAAATCGGCTAATACCACTGCGCTTTGGCGCTTGTGCATCCACTTTGTAAACCAGCTCAAGCAGCATGGTGCCAACCGGCAATGCCTTGTTCTTGAGCAAAGATACCGCAGCTGTGCCTACACCTTCACTCATCAGAAGATCGATGCCTCCTTGAATCATTGGGTGTTCCCAACTGATGAAGTTCATATCTTCGCGAGATAAAGCCGTATTGCGGTCAAAAGTGATGGTCGCCCCTTCGTAAGGCAGTCCTGGATAACTTGGCACCATCATATGTTCCGATGGTGTGACCACTATGGCGTTCTCGCCTTTATCGTCCTGATTCAGACCGATAGTATCGAACAGACTTAAAGCAAAGGTGACCAGATTAGTATCGCCATCGGTTGCCGCAATACTTTCAACGATTTCCTGCGCCTTCTCACCACCATTTGAGTGCATTTCAAGCAAGCGATCTCGACCTTGCTCAAGCTGCGCTTTCAGAGTTTGATTCATGGCTGCCGATTGGGCAATCACGTCGTCGAGCTCTGTGGTATCGCCTGTGGCCAACATTTCAATTAAACGGCCAGAGAACTCATCATATACCGCTCGACCGGTTGGGCAGGTATCAGCAAATGCATTCAAACCTTCGTTAAACCAGCGGGCTAAAATAGCCTGTGAGGTTTGCTCTAGATAGGGAACATGAATATCAATGTCCCGGTTTTGACCAATACGGTCAAGACGACCAATCCGCTGCTCTAGAAGATCAGGGTTGAATGGCAAGTCGAACATTACCAGTTGATTTGCAAACTGGAAGTTGCGCCCTTCAGAGCCAATTTCACTACAAATCAGCACCTGAGCGCCACCTTCTTCCTGCGCAAAATAAGCCGCCGCTTTATCTCGCTCAAGAATAGACATGCCCTCATGAAACACAGTGGCACGAATGCCTTCACGCTCGCGCAGAGCTTGCTCTAATTGCAATGCGGTTGTAGAGCGCGACGCAATCACCAAGATCTTTTCACTGCGCTTTTGCTTAATTTTTTCGATCAGCCAATTCACGCGTGAATCAAACTGCCACCAGCTGGCTTCCTCACCCTCAAATTCTTGAAAAATTTCTTCAGGGTAGAGGTTTTTTAACGCGCGGGCTTCTTGACTAATCTTGCCACCGATTAAACCTGAAACACGCATCGACGTTGCGTACTGAGAAGGGATCGGCATAGGTAACATATGAAGGTTACGAACCGGAAAGCCTTTAATCGCCGCGCGAGTATTACGAAATAAAATACGCCCCGTTCCGTGACGATCCATCAGATTATCAATCAATTCCTGACGAGCTTTGGCTTTTTCCGCTTCCTGAGAATCATTTTCTATAATGCGAAATAAGGGTTCAACATCTTGCTCTGTCAGTAGCTCAGTGATTTGGTTTTTGGCATCGTTCGATAAAGACTCACCGGAAAACAAGGCGCTGACTGAATCTGCGACTGGGGCATATTGCTCTTCTTCTTCAACAAAGGCTTGGTAGTCATAAAAGCGATCAGAATCGAGCAAACGTAGACGAGCAAAATGGCTTTCTCGGCCAAGTTGCTCTGGTGTTGCGGTCAACAGAAGCACACCTGGGGTATTTTCAGCCAAACCTTCAATGATTTGATATTCCCGACTTGGTTTTTCCGGACTCCACTCAAGATGGTGCGCTTCATCCACCACCAATAAATCCCACTCCCCTTCCAAAGCTTGCTCAAAACGTTTGCGGCTTTTACGCAGAAAATCCAAAGAACACAACACATATTGCTGGGTATCAAACGGGTTATCGGCATCGGCAAAGGCTTCTATACAGCGTTCTTCATCAAAAATAGAAAAGTGCAGATTAAAGCGGCGCATCATTTCCACTAACCATTGATGCTGCAAGGTTTCTGGAACCACAATCAAAATACGCTCAGCACGACCGGCCAGCACCTGCTGGTGGATGATCATGCCCGCTTCGATGGTTTTACCTAGACCGACTTCATCAGCGAGGAGTACGCGCGGAGCGTGTCGGCGGCCAACTTCATGAGCAATGTAAAGTTGATGCGGAATCAAACCTGCTCGCATACCACACAGACCACGCATCGGACTCTTATGTTGCTGGTACTGATTCACTAGCGCTCGATAGCGCAGTACGAAATTGTCCATACGATCGATTTGGCCGGCGAACAATTTATCTTGCGGTTTATTAAATCGAATCTGGTTGCTAAGCATAATCTCACGTAAAGTGACATCATGTTCATCGGTATCTTCACGGGTTCCTATGTAGGTAAAAAGGCCCTGCTCTTCCACAACCTGCTCAACTTTAAGTGACCATCCTTCCTGACTATCTACAAGATCACCCGTGTTGAAAGTGACACGAGTAACAGGCGCATCGTTACGAGAGTAAACTCGGTTTTCTTCGGACGCTGCAAACATTAGTGTCACAGTACGATTGTCCAATGCAACTACAGTTCCTAAACCTAAATCGCTTTCCGTATCGCTTATCCAGCGCTGGCCCAAAGCAAATGTCATGAATCGACTACCTCACCTGTTGAATTCAAAAATGGGTCTAATTATCTTAGTTATTCTTGCGCAACATGACAGCCTGATGGCAGGAGAATCATATAATCAGAAAGTACGCAAAAAAGGTCGCTAATATTACTGCAAGCTGTGATGTTGGTCACGTACAAACACCTCAAAAAACAACAATTTTTTCTCCATCTTTTGCATGACATCAAACTGTAAGAAAAGAGTGGCAGTTCTGGAAGGGAGAGCCGCAGATCTCACTTATACTCATAGTTGGGAGTGCAAATTTTGGCGTCAATTTTCCGACTGGCACAAGAGATGCATTACTGACATGACGATCAACACGGGTTTGTAGCATAACAGCTAACCGACAGCGATCCACAAGCGACTTAGCGTCATGCTACAAGCCAAGGCAAGTAAGCCAATACACAAGCGATTGTGATTGGCAAATCAGCCGTATCTCGGCAAGGAGACGCTTATGGGTGACACGGATCGGAAACTTTTTGTCCTAGACACCAACATCCTTCTTCACGAACCTTTAGCTATTTATTCCTTTCAAGAGCATGATGTTGTCATACCTATGACAGTCCTCGAAGAACTCGACCGAATCAAAGACAGCAAACGCGACGTTGCTCGCGATGCTCGTGTCGCGATTCGAGCTATGGAAGCCATGTTCAAAGACGCAACCCCTGATGAAATTTCAGAGGGCATTCCAATCAATCGAGATAAAGAACATACAGGACATATCTCAATTCTTGCCGATTTCGAGTTGCAAGAAACGGTAAAAGCGTTTGCCGACAAGGCAGGCGACAACCGCATTCTCAATGCGGTTTTGTACTTACAGAACAAACGTGCGCCGCGCGAAGTGATTCTCATCACGAAAGATATCAACATGCGCTTGCGTGCCAAAGGCGCTGGGGTACGTTTTGTTGAAGACTACCGCACCGATCAACTGATTGATGATGTTCAATATCTCACTAAAGGGTTCCAAAAAATCGAGGGAGAGTTCTGGCATAACGTTGACCAAGTCGAAAGTAAAACCTATGCAGGTAATACTTATCACATTCTTGATCGTGAACCTTTTGAGCCTACTTATATCAATCAGTATGTCATCGACGAAGGCAGTGACTTTGCGGGGCGAGTCGAAGATATCAAGCCAGATAAGATCACCTTAAAAGATCTTAGCCGAGAGCGAATGATGAATCGCCGTGCTTGGGACATCACACCCAAGAATATTTATCAAGGTATGGCGTTAGATGCCCTTTTGGATCCTGAAATTGATCTTGTTATTATGACTGGAGCTGCTGGTAGTGGTAAAACCTTGCTCGCAATGGCTTCCGCTCTCGAGCAAACCATAGAAAATGGTATGTTTGATAAAATCATTGTCACTCGAAATACACCCGATATTGGCGAATCGATTGGCTTTTTACCAGGCTCAGAAGAAGAGAAAATGTTGCCTTGGCTTGCCGCCGTAACCGACACTCTTGAAGCCTTGCACAAAAATGATCACTGCACTGAAGGCTCTTTGAAGTACATCTGCGATAAAGCTAACATTCAGTTTAAATCGATCAACTTTATGCGCGGGCGATCGATCCAAAACGCTTTCGTACTGCTTGATGAGTGTCAGAACTTAACGGCCTCTCAAATTAAAACCATCATCACCCGTTGCGGTGAAGGAACAAAAATTGTCTGCTCGGGTAACTTAGCGCAGATCGATTCTCACTACTTAACCCCTGTCACTTCAGGACTGACCTACATGGTTGAGCGCTTCAAGAACTTTGAAGGCAGCGCTAATGTTCACCTTAATGGTGTGGTTCGAAGTCGCTTGGCCGAGTTTGCAGAAGAGAATTTATAACCTCATATCGCGGGATATTTACCATATCCCGCAAATAAATATTCACAAATAAAACATATTTAGTTATAAATAACCCTAACAACACAAGACTCTGGGGTTATCATGGCTTTCAATTTACGCAACAGGAATTTTCTTAAACTACTCGACTTCTCGCCTAAAGAGATCCAATTCTTAATCGATTTGGCTGCGGACCTAAAAAAAGCTAAGTATTCAGGTACTGAACAGAAAAAACTGTGCGGAAAAAATATCGCTTTGATCTTTGAAAAAGCATCGACTCGAACCCGCTGTGCATTTGAAGTCGCGGCTTTTGATCAAGGCGCACAAGTGTCTTACATTGGCCCCTCAGGTTCTCAAATTGGTCATAAAGAGTCGATGAAAGATACCGCAAGAGTGCTAGGACGAATGTACGACGGCATTGAATATCGTGGATTTGAACAAAGCATTGTTGAAGAATTAGGACAATACGCCGGTGTCCCTGTGTGGAATGGTTTGACTAATGAATTTCACCCAACCCAAATTCTCGCCGACTTGTTGACCATGATAGAACATGGTAACGGCAAACAACTGCATGAAATTACCTTTGCGTATCTAGGCGATGCGCGCAATAACATGGGCAACTCTTTACTTGTCGGCGCGGCGAAAATGGGGATGAATATTAGACTTGTTGCGCCTAAAGATTATTGGCCAGAAAAAGAACTGGTGGAAACCTGCCAGCATATCGCCAAGCAAACGGGTGCAACTATCACGCTGACAGAAAGTGTTGATGAAGGCGTCAAAGACTGTGATTTTCTCTATACCGATGTTTGGGTATCTATGGGAGAATCCCCTGACGCTTGGGATGCTCGGGTAGCGCAAATGAAACCTTACCAAGTCAACATGACAACAATCGAGAAAACAGGTAACCCAGATGTGAAATTTATGCATTGTCTACCGGCTTTTCATAACGATGAAACCAAGATAGGTAAAGAAGTGGCAGACAAGTATGGCATGAGTGGACTTGAGGTCACTGAAGACGTGTTTGAGTCTGAGTATTCAATCGTCTTTGATGAGGCTGAAAATCGCATGCACACCATCAAGGCTGTGATGGTCGCCACACTAGGCGCTTAGTTTCAACAAAGTTTGCACCATCAAGGTTCGACGTAAACGCTTGCGTTGGTCAATCTTCAGCGTATAATGCTGTGCAATTTGTCTGGAGGTAGTGACCAAATGCCACGTAAAGGTGCTCAACAAAGCGATTTGCACAGGGTAAGCCCCAATGCTTACTGGCTTGGTTTTTTACTATTTCCATCGATTTTTAAAGCCTCCTTTATAGGGGGCTTTTTTATTGCCTAACATACAGATGGGACGATGATTATGACCAATACGCTTTACAACAAGCACATTATCTCAATTCCAGAACTGTCTCGAAACGAGCTGGAACTGATTGTCAAAACCGCAGGTCAACTCAAAGCAGAGCCAAATCCAACACTGATTAAAGATAAGGTGGTCGCAAGCTGTTTTTTTGAGCCATCAACACGAACTCGCCTCTCTTTTGAAACAGCAATTCAACGTATAGGCGGCAGTGTAATAGGCTTCGACAACGGCGGGAATACCTCCTTAGCCAAAAAGGGCGAAACACTATCGGACTCGGTACAAGTCATTTCGTCTTATGTGGATGCATTTGTCATGCGCCATCCACAAGAGGGGGCGGCTCGCTTGGCTTCAGAGTTTTCCAATCGCGTGCCCGTCATTAACGCAGGCGACGGCGCAAACCAGCACCCAACTCAAACCTTACTGGATTTATTCACGATAGCAGAAACTCAAGGCAAACTAGACAACCTTAATGTTGCCTTTGTGGGCGATCTTAAATACGGTCGCACTGTTCACTCTCTCACTCAAGCTTTAGCAAAATTCAACCATATTCGATTCTACTTCATTGCACCTGAAGCTTTAGCAATGCCAGATTATATCTGCGAAGAACTCGACGAGGCGGGGATTCAGTACAGTATGCATACTGATATGGAAAGCGTGATCCCTGAGTTGGATATTTTATATATGACTCGAGTGCAAAAAGAGCGCTTTGATGAATCAGAATACGCGCATATCAAATCTGCGTATATTCTGACAGCTGCATTACTTGAAGGCGCACGGAGTAACCTTAAAGTCCTACATCCACTGCCACGGGTTGATGAAATTACAGTGGATGTCGATAAGACGCCTCACGCTTACTATTTCGAACAAGCGGAAAATGGCGTTTATGCTCGTGAAGCACTGCTCGCTCTTGTCCTTAACCAACAACTGTAATCGGGAGAACTATCATGGCAAAAGAAACTCAATTGCAGGTTGAAGCAATTAAAAATGGTACGGTAATTGACCATATTCCAGCTCAAATAGGAATTAAGGTCCTCAAACTTTTTTCTATGCATAAGTCAGAGCAACGCGTCACCATAGGGCTTAACTTACCTTCCTCAGCGCTTGGTCACAAAGACCTACTTAAGATAGAAAACGTTTTTATCAGCGAAGAGCAAGCCAGTAAACTGGCACTGTATGCGCCGCACGCAACAGTGAACCAAATTGAAAACTATGAGGTGGTTAAGAAATTGGCGCTCGATTTACCCGAGCAAATAAACAATGTCTTCGAATGTCCAAACAGTAACTGCATTACTCATAATGAGCCTGTGGAAAGCAGCTTTAAGGTTTTTGAAAAGAAACAAGATATTCGTCTTAAATGTAAGTATTGCGAGAAAGTCTTTGCTCGAGAGATAGTCACTGAACGATAATTGGGTGACTTTGTCATCATCTCACATCCCTGCTTGTTTTAGCGGGGATTTTTCTTTACCCCACTCAAGTTTCGCGGCAGACTGAGTTTTTCTAATAACAAAACACTCTTCACAGGTGGAATGCAATAATGACTAAAGTACTACATACAGATTCAGCTCCTGCTGCAATAGGCCCATATGTCCAAGGGGTTGATTTAGGTAACATGGTTCTTACTTCCGGCCAAATCCCTGTAAACCCTGAGACTGGCGACGTCCCATCAAATATCGCTGAGCAAGCTCTGCAATCACTCAACAATGTCAAAGCAGTGGTACAAGCGTCCGGTTTGTCTGTTTCAGATATTGTGAAAATGACGGTATTTGTTAAAGACCTTAATGATTTTGCGACGGTAAACGAAGTCTACGGGAAATTTTTCGACGACCATGACGTCGCTAACTACCCAGCTCGTTCATGCGTTGAAGTGGCTCGCTTGCCAAAAGATGTCGGTATCGAAATTGAAGCTATTGCCGTGCGCAAATAGTTAGATTGGTAAAAAGCGAGCTGACTAGCTCGCTTTTTTAGTAGTACTTATCACAGCCTATGTGAAGTTGTGGATCATCCATCAGCTCGCTAACCTCTGCTGAGAATTGATGGCGAGACACCCTCTCTTCTAACAATACAGTGCTATTTTGTACATCAATCGCTAGAATTTTACCAACCCCTTGCTCAAACCCTACCAGCATACCTTTCTCGATTTCCTTTATATCCATTCTTTCACTCCTCAGCTACTGGAATTTATACATTCCTATCAACAAAAAGGATCAAAAAAGCCGACAAATTGTCGGCTTTTAATCTAAAACAGGTTTTTCTTATTGGGCAAAGTCAACGCCGATTTTAATATCGCCGTTTAGGGTATCAAGCATTCCATCAAGTGCGTCTTTTTCGAATGCACTTAGCTCACCATAGCTCAATACTTCTTCTACACCGTTTTTACCTAGTTTTACAGGTTGAGCAAAGAATGGCGCATGCTCACCATTGCCTTCAACGTAAGCATAATCAATCACTTCTTCACCCTGAAGCGCTTTAACAAGAGAAAGACCAAATCGACATGCTGCTTGTCCCATTGAAAGAGTCGCTGAGCCGCCACCGGCTTTAGCTTCAACTACTTCTGTACCCGCATTCTGAATACGTTTTGTTAACGCTGCGACTTCATCAGAACTGAATTCAACACCTTTCACCTGTGAAAGAAGAGGCAAAATGGTAACACCTGAATGTCCACCAATCACAGGCACTTGAATATCTGCCGGAGATTTACCTTTAAGCTCAGCAACAAATGTTTCAGAGCGAATAACATCAAGTGTTGTCACACCAAACAAACGACGCTTGTCATAAACGCCAGCTTTTTTCAAAACTTCCGCAGCAATTGGCACAGTAGTGTTAACCGGGTTAGTAATAATACCAACCATAGCTTTAGGACAAACTTTGGCAATTTTTTCAGCAAGTGATTTAACAATACCTGCATTGACATTAAACAGGTCAGCACGATCCATTCCTGGTTTACGAGCCACACCAGCAGAGATCAACACAATATCCGCACTTTCAAGCGCTGGAGTTGGATCTTCACCTGCATACCCTTTAATAGATACAGGTGTTGGGATATGGCTTAAGTCCGCTGCTACGCCAGGCGTTACAGGAGCAATATCATACAGAGCAAGATCTGAACCAGCAGGTAGGTGATTTTTCAGTAATAGGGCTAGGGCTTGACCGATGCCACCAGCGGCACCAATTACGGCTACTTTCATCGTAGTTCTCCTTGAGATGGTATCTCTTTTTATTTCTTGAGATGCTTTAAATCAACGCTGTCCAAAGCTATAGCAATCACATACTGATTACAATCAATTAACGCCAGCTTTGCGACCTTGCGCAACACACTTATAGCCTGCTAGCACAAGCGTTCGCAAGTCATTAGTCATTGAAAAACTCTGCGCCGTTTTATCAACGACTATAGACTGTAAACCATCTAAGTTTACAGTGATAGATCAGGCAGAATTGAGCCTCATGATTGGCAGGGTGTGAATACCTATGCGAGAATATGCACTCAATGTTAATAATAACTATGGCTGGAAAAAACATGCGCCACTCAGAAAAACAAGATAATCTCGTTCGAGCCTTTAAAGCCCTACTAAAGGAAGAACGTTTTGGTTCACAAGGAGATATTGTAGAAGCACTCAAAAATGAGGGTTTTGAAAATATAAATCAGTCTAAAGTGTCTCGTATGTTAACCAAGTTTGGAGCAGTACGTACGCGAAATGCAAAAATGGAAATGGTTTACTGTTTGCCAGCGGAGCTCGGAGTCCCAACGGTTTCTAGTTCATTGCGTGAACTGGTTTTAGATATAGATCACAACGCGGCATTAGTGGTGATACACACTGGGCCAGGGGCTGCTCAATTAATCGCTCGCCTGCTCGATTCTCTCGGTAAGTCTGAAGGTATCTTAGGTGTCGTCGCCGGAGATGACACGATTTTTATTACTCCAACACTCAATATTACAACTGAACAACTATTTCAGTCTGTTTGTGAGCTATTTGAATATGCCGGGTGACGCTAAGTATACCTCAGTGTTATGAGTCACAAAGCCACATCACTGGCGTGACTCGAATCACATCTTTAAAAAATCTTCCAACGCCATATAAGGCAAAATAAATATATGATTTACATGGATAAAAAATAAAAAACAAAACCAAAAACACAAGGTGATAAAAATATAAACACATCATAAATTTTAACAATTGTGTAATTGTGGACAAATTATTTGGTATTATTCAGCCACTTTTTCAACATACGGATTGAAAAAGATGCCGTTTTCGTGACTCGAAAACTTCCACGGCAAGTCACACTGCCGTAGGACAAATAATGTATAAAGGAAGGGAAATTCATGGCATTAAGCAAGTTGATTAAAGTTGGTGCAATTGCAGCAGCAGTAATCGGTACAGGCACAGTTAGCGCTCAAGAGTTTATTACTATCGGGACAGGTTCTGTTACAGGGGTTTACTATCCCACAGGCGGTGCAATTTGTAAGCTAGTTAACAAAGGGCGTAAAGAGCACAACATTCGATGTTCCGTCGAGTCTACTGGTGGTTCAATCTATAATGTAAACACCATCAGAGCTGGTGAACTTGACTTTGGTATTGTGCAGTCTGACTGGCAGTATCATGGATACAACGGAACAAGTAAGTTCTCTGAACAGGGTCCCTACAAGAAACTGCGCGCAGTGTTCTCTTTACACACAGAACCTTTTAACATCATTGCACGTTCAGACTCCAAAATTGAGAACATTTCAGACCTTAAAGGCAAACGCGTCAATATCGGCAACCCAGGTTCTGGTGACCGAGCCACCATGGGTGTGGTAATGGGTGCTATGGGCTGGACTAATGACAGCTTTAAGCTTGCATCTGAACTAAAAGGCTCTGAGCGCTCACAAGCGCTTTGTGATAACAAGATCGATGCGTTTGTCTACGTAGTCGGACATCCAAACGGATCAATCAAAGAAGCAACGACATCTTGTGATGCAAAACTCATCTCTGTAACAGGGCCAAAGATTGATAAAATCGTTGCCGATAATCCTTACTACGCATTCAGTACAGTTCCTGCAGGCATGTATCGTGGAACAGATAAAGATGTAAATAGCTTCGGTGTTGCTGCAACTATGGTGACAACTTCTGATGTATCGGATGATGTTGCATACAATGTTGCAAAGTCGGTATTTGAAAACTTTGACACATTCAAGCGCTTACACCCTGCATTTGCAAACCTGAAAAAAGAGCAAATGGTCAAAGCTGGTCTATCAATTCCTCTTCATCCAGGTGCTGAAAAGTACTACAAAGAAGTTGGCTTATTGAAGTAATCACTTCATTCAGCTAAGAGGCTAGTCAAGCTTTGACTGCGTTTTTATTTGTTCTTAGCACTGGCCTCATTAAAGGGGAGTTTCATAGTATTGAAGCTCCTCTTTATTATTATCTAACTGCATGGCACTGAGCATGTGTGGTGTTGTTTAACACGTTTTCTAAACAATACCGATTAAAACTCTAATAATCATAAAAAGACAGGCCATATATAATAAGGATTTAGTACATGTCGAAGACCACTTCTCCGACTCAAGATGTGCAAGAAATGGTGGCTCAAGCCGACACTGGAGCCCGTTCTCCTGATGGAATTTCGGCGCGCATCCTGTGGTTTACACCTTTGTGTTGGTCATTATTCCAACTTTGGTATGCATCTCCCCTCCCCTTCATTTTCAATTTTGGCGTACTCAATGATACTGAAGCACGCTCCATACACTTGATGTTTGCCATATTTTTGGCCTTTACAGCATACCCAGCACTAAAGAGTTCGCCACGTAATAAAATTCCACTTACCGATTGGATTCTAGCTTTAGCTAGCAGTTTTTCTGCTGGATATATTTACATTTTTTATACGGAGCTGGCTGGCCGTTCAGGCGCTCCAACCACAGCGGATGTTGTTGTGGCTGTGATCGGCATGGTTCTGCTGCTTGAGGCAACTCGCCGAGCTCTAGGCCCACCACTCATGGTTGTAGCAGCCGTGTTTTTGTTGTACACCTTTGGTGGACCTTATATGCCGGATGTCATCGCACACAAAGGAGCAAGCCTTAACAAAGCCATGTCACACCTTTGGTTAACGACAGAAGGTGTGTTCGGTGTAGCTCTGGGAGTTTCTTCTTCCTTCGTGTTTCTATTTGTGCTATTCGGCGCCATGTTAGAGCGCGCGGGGGCAGGCGCTTACTTCATCAAGGTTGCCTTTTCTTTACTTGGTCACATGCGGGGAGGTCCTGCTAAAGCCGCCGTCGTTGCATCCGGTTTATCAGGTATCGTCTCTGGCTCTTCTATTGCCAACGTGGTTACAACGGGCACATTCACCATCCCTCTAATGAAAAGAGTTGGGTTTCCTGGCACAAAAGCAGGCGCAGTTGAAGTCGCGGCTTCAACCAACGGACAATTAACTCCTCCAATAATGGGTGCTGCTGCCTTTCTTATGGTGGAGTATGTCGGTATTTCCTACGTTGAGGTGATCAAAGCGGCTATCCTGCCAGCGTTAATTTCCTATATCGCTTTGATTTATATTGTTCACCTAGAAGCATGTAAAGCAGGTATGCAGGGATTACCACGTCGACACACACCAACTATTGTGCAAAGCTTACTCTCTTTCACTGGTACCATCTTAGGTCTATGTATTACAAGTGCAGCCGTATACTACGGTGTGGGCTGGACTAAGGATGTCTTTGGCGCTGCTGCAACCCCTATTGTGGTGTCAGCTTTGGTGATCTCTTATATTGCGCTGATTAGTGTTTCAGCAAGAAACGCTCATGAGGGAACGCTCGATGTCAATGCCGAACTTACCGAAGTTCCTGATCCTTCGCCAACCATCAAGTCTGGATTGCATTATCTATTGCCTATTGTCGTTTTGGTGTGGTGTCTTACCGTAGAGCGCTTCTCTCCTGGGCTATCAGCATTTTGGGCAACCGTATTTATGATATTCATCATCATTACTCAGCGCCCTCTTATTTCCTTCTTATCCAAACAAGGTAATATTGTCGAAGAGGCAACCGCGGGGTTTGTTGATCTACTTGAAAGTCTGGTGTCTGGCGCTCGTAATATGATTGGCATCAGTGTTGCTACTGCCGCTGCGGGGACCGTCGTTGGTGCGGTAACGCTAACCGGAATTGGCTTGGTGATGACAGACTTTGTCGAATTTATTTCAGGTGGCAATATCATTATGATGCTGCTGTTTACTGCAGTAATTAGCTTAATCCTTGGAATGGGGCTCCCCACAACAGCCAACTACATCGTAGTATCAACGCTTATGGCTCCTGTTATTGTCACATTAGGAGCACAAAGCGGGTTAATCATCCCACTGATTGCAGTACACCTATTTGTGTTTTATTTCGGTATATTGGCTGACGATACCCCACCCGTTGGACTGGCTGCATTCGCCGCTGCTGCCATCGCCAAGTCAGATCCAATTAGGACAGGTATCCAAGGGTTCACTTATGATATCCGGACTGCGATATTACCATTTATGTTCATTTTCAACACGCAGCTGCTCTTAATTGGCATTGATACATGGTGGCACTTATCACTCACCGTTTTATCGTCTATCGTTGCTATGCTGATCTTCTCTGCTGCGACACAAGGGTGGTGGTTCACCAAGAATAAATGGTGGGAGACCCTGCTATTACTGCTACTTACCTTTACTTTCTTCCGTCCGGGTTATTGGTGGGATCAAATATACCCATCCAAACAACTCCATCCAGGTTCAGACATCCAACAAATTGCTGGAAGTCTGCCGATAGGACAAGATATCGAACTCATGGTGGCAGGCGAAAATATTGAGGGCGATTTCATTAGTAAGACAGTACGCTTACCTTTTGATGAAAAAGCAAAGTCTGCCATCGAACGCATTAGCTCTATGGGGCTGGTTTTAAAACAGGTCGATGATAAAGTACTCATCGATATGGTCGAGTTTGGCAGCCCAGCAGAAGCAGCGGGCATTGACTTTGATTGGGAAGTACGTTCAGTCATCACTGCAGCTGATCGACCAATGAAAGAGTGGGTATTTATCCCTGCTCTGTTACTCCTTATTGGCTTGGGACTCAACCAAAAACGGCGAGTGAGAAATGATCAACTTAATCAACAAATAGGTTAGTCACGCCTACCATAACAGCAATAAATAAAACTAAACTTAATACCGAGCCAAGCAAATTGTTTGTTGGCTCGGTATATATAAGAGAGCACCCAATGTATAAACATGTTCTTATTCCAGTCGACTTAAACGACGGTGGCTTTTCTGATAAAGCGCTCGAAGCAGCAATTTGGCATGCCGAACACTCTCAGGCAAAGCTTCATCTACTTAATGTCCTGCCTGGGATACATATGTCAATGGTAGCCACTTATTTTCCCAAAGATGCGGCTGCGAAAATGAAACAAGATGTTGAAAAACAACTTGAGTCATTTGCTCAAAAACATATACCTCAAAGTATTTCATACCAAACATACGTCGTTGAAGGTAAGCCGTATACGTCTATTTTAGATTGTGCAAAGAGGGTCAATGCCGATCTTATCGTCATGCCTAGTCACAAACGTTCAAAATTAGACAAAGTAATGCTGGGATCAGTCGCCAGTAAAGTGGTAGAAAACTCTCCCATTAATGTTTTAGTCATTAAACCTCAAGGTTAAATTCACCGCAGAGCGGAAACTAAGGCGCACCTCGTGCGCCTAATTGATAGTTAATAGCTATTGAAAATATAGTTTCAATCCAATTTAAATATTGAGAATAATTATCAATAATGATCCTATCAAAGCCTATGACTGGATCATCTCATGAAAAAGACATTAACTTTTGCCTCAATTCACTTCACCATTGCGTTCAGCGTCGCTTACATTCTTACTGGTGATATTCTAATCGGCAGTTTAATTGCGATGATAGAGCCTATGGTCAATACGGTTGCCTTTTACTTCCACGAGCGTCTATGGCAAAGCGTTACATATTTGAAAAAACATAATGATGCCACCGGAATAAAGACCACTAGCTTTGCATTTGTTCACTTTAGTGTTGCATTCGGTGTTGCCTATTTACTATCCGGCAGTTGGTTGGTCGGTGGAATGATGGCCGCTATCGAACCGAGTATTAATACTTTTGCTTACTATTTCCACGAAAGAGTTTGGCAGCGTAGACAAACTCCTGTAAGCATCAAGCAAGCCACACAAGCATAATTCAAATTAGATAGGAAAGTGTGTCACGCAAAGATCTTTACTTAATCCGATGGAAAACTTTTGCGTCTGGCCATCCAATTCCACTTCAAGGGAATAAAGATCATTTGGATCAGGATGACAGACGTCAAAGTATATTGGAGCATCGACTTGAAAAAGAGCACTAACATGGTTATTTCGCACATCAATTGGCAGTTGATAAGTCATCCCATTGAATTTAACCAAAGCAGAAATTAAGCCTGGCGAGTAGGTTTTGTAGTGTAAGTCGACCATAAATTCACATCCCCCACCATGGTGCCAAATTTGCTCTGTGACCACATGTTTTAGACGCACATAGCGTATAAACTGCAAGTATGGCTCTTTCCAAACCCCTACTCTTGAATCAAACTTTGGGCTCATATGCTCACCAAGAGGGCAAAGGTCTAATTTATCCTCTTCGAGTAATAAATCATCGTCTTCTTCAATCAATAGGATCTCAAATCGGTTGCGACCAAGTTGGAGGTGAGGTCTAACATCCTTTTTATACTCAGGCTGTGAACCATCACAATCAAATAAAGCAATACCATTGAGCCGAACCTCTGCATGACGGTCTACACCACCGAGTACCAGATCAACAGTTGGGTAGGCAAGCATGGCCTCATCTACCTCGATATCATGCATCAAATGCCACTCATGCTGCGCAATTTGACTTTCAGAAAGTGAATCTGGAAGTTTGTCACTCAGAGGCGCTGGAAAAGAGATATCATCTTGAGGAATAGAGAGATCTGTCAGTGGTGATAGCTGCCAAAGACCGGCAAGTGATAATTGCATAAAGCACTAAAACTGATTAACAAAAAGTTGCTAAAAATTATACAGGATTTAGGGCTTGATAGATACTTAACACCTCGAAACTCGAGTCTTTGTGGCTAAGTGCAAGCAAATATAGCTCATGATAAACGCAACTAGAGTTTCTACAGGAATCAGGAACCAGAAGGGACCATTAAACCAGCCTGTCGGCTTTTCATTATATGCTTATCCGAGCCTTCTAATCTGCTTCATATTTAAACTGAACAGCGCAAACATTACTAACAGCTGCAAACAAAAAATCCATATCGACTTTTTACCCAATGGCAGAAGTAATAGAGTTGAAGCTAATTCTAATGATGCAAGGGCAATTATCATGTGATGAACAACTTTCTTGCTGGCTTTAAAGCAAACCCAAGCACCTATCGGAGCACCAAAAATCACTACAGGGGCGGCAACATACCAATATTCGAATATAACTTCAGAAGGCTGCGCACCTTGAGAGAATAAGATTAACACTCCCAAAATAGATGTTATAGCCATGATTATTACACTAGCTTGCGTAGACAGTATGATATTCAACCGAAAAAAAATAGTGAATGACGTAGACAGTAGTTTCGTCATCACTGGGAAAGCAACTGAACCACCGCCAAGTGGAGTTGAGCCTGCCACAAAAGAACCGACAATCATCATGACCACAATCACGATATGTCCTGAGAATAATTCAAACCATCCTGGTTCCACAAAAATAGCAGACCATACAATTAAAAGGGTAAAACAAACCAACAGCATTTTAGAGAATTGAACCTTTTGATTCTGTTGGCGAGGAAAAAACTTTCTTTGAAAACACTTTTAAACAAACTCACCTGAGCACCTCGGAAAAAGATGAATACAATAATTCACGACTAAATCAACACAATAATCTAAAGAAGAAAGAGAAATATACAATAAAATCAAAATTTAACTTACTAAGACTCTTGCAGATAGTCTTGAATGCCAGACTAAAAAACAATATTGCAGTGCATCCAAGGAATATGAGAAATTGCTGCTGAACCAATAATTAGGTGCTTTGGGTTGTAGAGTTAATGAACAGGTACAGAGCAAAGCCCATTGTTTCGCGCCCCCACTTCAGGTACGCATCTTTCCAGTTCCGTCTTGTATTTACTTTGTCCAATAACTCTACATTATCAGGATCTAGCAGTAACTCTCGTTCAGATGCCATCCAAAACGAGCTTTCAAAAGTATCCCAATCCTGATAGGAAGAATGAACGACATAGATGCATTCGAGATCCAACTGTTTTCCCGCTTCTATATTTTGAAGGTTTGACCGTAATTCAAACGGATCAATACCTGTTGCTAGTAAGTACTCTTTATCTGGTTCTTTTCGCCAATATCCTTCTCCAAGTAGAATTACGCCATTGGCAACTATAAGAGATTTCATTTCAGACAGTGCATTATCTATAGCTTCACTACCATCGCCAAAAGCTTGAGTAGATCCTAAACTAAAGCATGCATCAAATACTCCTTTCGGTAGCTCTACATCTTTGAATGCAGAGGTATGGAAAGTAATATTGTCTAAATATGATTCCAAATTTTCCTTTGCTTTAGCTATTTCCAATTCGTCAATTTCAATGACTACAGCCTGACAGTTAAATTTTTCTAAAACCTTTTTAATTAACTCTCCGTTACCACAACCAACATCTAAGATTAAAGAGTCCTCATTTAGCCATAGATTATCCAGCAAGTTATCTATACAACTTGGCTTAATAGGGTTGTTATATTTCATAGTTACTTTCCAATTTTAATTCAATGATTTAACAGATTTTTTGGATTATCGAGTACCCAACATCTTGTTCTTGCGAATTTCCTTATAATTCGGCATACACTAATTAAGGTAAACGCCCTTAATCTAATGAATATTGTTGAGCGCTGATTCCGAACAAAGTGGCATAGCAAGACGCGTATTCAATATCTACAAGTCCAATAAAACTCGTCTCTGGGAATACAGTCATTAGCCTGATGCTTTCTTTTGATTGCTCGTGGTTCAACCCCTCAATTACACAAGATCACTATCAGCACATTGATAACCCACTGTCTTTAAGTAAGTTATTACTTTATCTCGCTGAGTATTCGGTACCAGAACATAATCCCGATCATGTGTACAAATAGCGAACTGACTTATCCCTATTGAAGCTATGTGACTGGTTAAAGTAGCGATCACGCCGACAATATCGAAAGGCAAATCCCCATCTACCCGCAGGCAGGACCAGTTTTTGCTGAAAGAGATTGCTTTACAGTCTAACCACTCTATGTGTCCGGAGGACAAACGCTCGACATCACACATTAACGAGATTTCATCATCAGTTACGGATAAATTAAAAAATCCACAATTTTCCGGAAAAAAAAAGCCTGAGAGATCAGATAGGCGATAAACGGCAATGTCATTGCTGTAAATTTTTATAGTAAACTCCATGATTCAACTCGATAGGCAAAGAAAATTTTATCAATATAAGCTTTCCTCTGTACCATAGGTTTTAAAAGGCCAGCCGATAAACATAAGAAAAGACTGCTCAGAGAATGATTAAAACTCTTTATACCGCCCCAGAACTTTCTCTTTTTCTTTTCGGTTCTTAGTCACCTGACGCCATTGCCTGTGTCGTTCGCGCTGAAATGCTTCAGGGTCATCGGCATAACGTGCCTCAGTAATTAGCTTAAGATAAGACTTATAACGTCTAGGAGACAAATTGCCGTTAGCTAATGCTTCTTGAATGGCGCAGCCCCCTTCTTTATCATGCTTACAATTGTGGTAACGGCAATTATTTACCAACGATTCAACATCAGAAAAGGTTTCCTCAACATTTTTCGTTGATGCGCCAATACCAACCTGACGCAACCCAGGTGAATCGATGATCAGTCCGCCAGTCGGCAACATAAAAAGAAATCGATTCGACGTTGTATGGCTGCCTCTTGCCCCTTCATCACTAACGGCAAGCGTCTCAAGAACCTCCTCACCTAATAAATAATTGATCAGTGAGCTTTTTCCGACTCCTGAAGAGCCAATCAGCACACAAGTATCAGTTTTCTGAATTAAAGACAGCAACTCTTCAAGACCCTCACCCGTTTGGGTGCTAACTGGTAATACTAATAAACTGGAATCAAGCTGGGTAATTTGATCAATATATTCGGACGGGTCATCCACCAAGTCACGTTTTGTTAGGATGATTGTTGGCTGTATGCCAGACGATTTAGCAAGAACCAGATAACGCTCCAAACGGTTCAAATTGAACTCTGCGTTCATCGAGGTCGTAATAAAAATATGAGAGATATTTGCTGCAATTGCCTGCTGAGCTCCGCTGGAGCGTGTCCGAGCAAGCTGAGTTTCACGAGGCAAAAGCTCGGTAATCACATGCTCTCCATTCAGTTCCTGACAAATCACCCAGTCACCTATCACAGGGCGTTCATCCGAATCCAGCTTTAGACGCGTAACCTCCCTTTCAGTCAGCTCTCCACCTATAGCACCGAGCACTGTATACTTTTTTCCATAGTCTTTGGAGACACGAAATAACTCTTCAATACTGTGTTCGCCAATGTGCTGAAATATCGACTGTTTCAGCCCTAAGTTATGATGATTCAATTGACTTCCTCTCGAACAAATATCGGTAATAAAATTGATAGTAAGCACCATCCTTCAAGAAAAAAATGTTGCTTGTAGCGTTAAAGTCACTTATAGCGCAACAGATTCAGCTAAAGAGGCCTCATCCTTTTTAACCTTAAAGAACTCCCTATAATTACGGCTAAACATAAATGAAACGGCGATCAGCGTCAGCGCTATACCTGAACCAGCAATATAATCAGCCAAACGATCCTGCGCTAAATCAACCAATACACCACCAAGCGCCATACCTATAGGAGTAAAGACCCCCATAACCATACCTAGCAATCCAAAGATTCGGCCATGGTATTTTGATTCAACGTTACTTTGAATAATCACTTCTGCACGAATAGAGAAAATTACGGCTGTGGCGGTTTCCATTAAAATACAGACAAAAACTAACCAGGGACTCCCTGACAGCCCCATAAATAACCGCGATAAACCAGTACCAACCAGAAATGCAGGAATCAATATTGGAGCAATGTGATCCGCAATTTTAATCAATCCACTCAAAAAGCTGCCCAACACTGCGCCGACAGACAGCGCAGCAAACATAATTCCGAACCAATAAGTGCTTAGACCCAGAGAGTTTTCAACAAAAAAAGGTAAAAAGGTCATTAAGGGTGCCAAAAATAAATCCATTAAGCCCAGTGCGATTATCACAGCTAATAGACCAGGCACCTTGGCAGCGATAGAAAAGCCTTCTTTTATTTGCGCTCCAAGGCTCTGCTTACTTTCCACTTCATCCTTAGTGTTATCGGGTGATGCAACTTTAATCCTTGATTCAGAAGCAGCAGAGGACAAATACGTAATTCCGTTGATAAAGAATAGCATTGCTGGGCCCAGTAAGGCATAAAGAACCCCAGCACAAGACTGACCTAGGATCTCACTCGTGTTCTTCAACGTCCTGAACAACGAGTTAGCTTTCAACAACTGGTTTTTATCCACCAACATCGGCATCATTGCTCGGCTAGCTGGGTTAAAGAAGCACATAACAATGTTTAGTGTAATTCCGGTCAGAATAACTGACGGAACCACTAGGAAATCGATATCAAGGAAGATCGCAAAAGCAAGGCTTAATACAGCCAATGCTGAAACAACATCACACCATACAATAATACTTTTTCTGTTATGGCTATCAGCAAAGGCACCACCTATCGTCCCAAAGATAAGGTAAGGAATAGCAGACAGTGCCAATGTAATTCCAACCATTACACCGGACTCCGTATGATGCTTTACAATCAGAGATTCAGCCACAAAATAACATTGTGCACCAAAGACACTAATAAACATTCCTTGTATCAGCAAAAAGAAGTTTTTATTCTTGCTGATTGTATTTTCGTTACTCATGTATTTCCTTAGACTTATCGTTTATTAATTCATCCAAATAGGATATTTGTTCCTGAAGTGTTAATTTTTCCAATAATTGTGACAAATCAATACTGACATTAAACCCTTTTGATATTTCCATGATTAAATCGATAAATAGGAGAGAATTTCCACCAATATCAAAGAAATTATCTGTCAACTCACAAGATTGAACATTCAATGTCTTTTTCCAGTATTGCATCACTATATGTTCAACCCGAGCATCAGCTATATCAATTTGTCTGTCCTGTTGTGAAAATATATCCGCTATCTGATGGTAATCTTTCTTACCATTTTGGCTGATTGGCAAAGATTTCGATAATTTAATGACCGAAGGGATCATATAATTCGGAACTTTCTCAGACAACGCTTGACGAATCGATTCTACTGTTCGATCTGCCACGCACAGTGCTTTTAACCGCTCTCCATGAAAAACAACCGCAGATTGAGAAATGTCTTGTAACTGATTTATAGCTATTTCCACTTCAATCAAATTGACCCTGTTTCCAGCAACCTTTACTGTACGCTCTTTCCGACCGGCAAAGACAAGCTCACCAGCAGAATTCACATATCCAAGATCTCCCGTACAGTAATATGCAGCACCTGTGTCTGGGTTATGCCGGAACTTCAGACATGTTTCAGGCTTTCTGCCTAAATAACCGTTTCCAACACAAATCCCTGCAATACAAATTTCCCCAGTACGTCGTCCGGCCTTATCCAAAAATGTGTCGAAGAGAAACACATCTGTATTGTCAATAGCACAACCGATAGGCGGCGGTTCCGAACCTACATGATGCGTGACATCAGAAGCAAGGACACCTATCGTACACTCACATGGGCCATATTCATTTACTACCCTAACAGATGGGAATTGACGCCTATGCTCCGCCAGCACATCTGCGGTGACTTCCTCCCCTGCTAGGGTAATTGTCTCCAATGAATGTACTAGTTTACCGGAAAAACATAACAATCGTTTATACAAACTCGGAACAATAGCAAAAGATGTAATAGGGTAACGGCCAATTACATCAATGATATAATCGCAATTTGCTCGTTTGTCTGCTGAAACTAGATACAAAGCACCACCACAGCACAGCATCGATAAAATGTCAGATATTGCACTGTCAAATGAAAAAGGAGCAAATTGTAGCTTCACACTTCTAGAATGAAACTGGTAATAAGCTAGCTTCCAGGTAATGTAATTTTCAATCGATTCATGACGAATTTCGACTGAACTAGGTTGCCCTGTTGATCCAGATGTCGAGACTACATAAGCCACCTCTTCAGGATTAATAAACACATCCCGCCCCATACGTACATGCGAAAGATCCTCAGAAAGAGCAATCACCGGATAGTGTCTGGCATAACAGCATGTACTGTCGGTATGGACAATAAGCTTTGGCTTAACATCCGACAAAATTCGATGATTGCGCTCTGGTGGCGCTTCAAAACTCAGTGGATGATAAACTGCTCCAGCTTTCATCACTCCAAGCATGGCTGCCACAGCATCTACTGATTTGGGCAGACAAACACTTACAACCTCTCCCTGAACAACCCCTTCCTGAGATAGGAGATCGCGAACAGCATTTGCCCGGCACTCTAATTCACGATATGACATCACCTCACTATCGGTATAAATTGCGGGCTGTTCACTGAGAAAACTTGGTGAGCGACGATATAGCTCTAGCACACTTTTAAAAACAGACATTCGTAAATCCTAAATTCTCTAGTTAAATCGCTCTTGTAAAAATGTCTTTCTGTTGGAAAGCATCAAGCTGTCAGATAATGTCGAAAAACTGGTTTCTGGGTCTTTAAGGAAACATGTAGCTATCGATTCAAATCGATCTAATAATTCGTCGATTTTGACTTCGGAGTACAAATCTCCAGCAAACACTAATTTCAAATAAATATCGTTGTTCTCGAGCTCAAAAATAAAACTCAAATCAAACAGATTTGTTTCTTCTTCAAGAGGCAGCTTCTCCCATTGGATTGAGGTATCTTCATGAAAGGGTTCAAATTCGGCTTCAACGACAGTCACCCAGTAGTGGATGGCGGCAGACGGAAACTGAGAAACCAGCTCAAGATACGAAATGCTGTCGTATCTTGTGGATTCAATCAAGCTCCGTTCACACCCATCGACTATATGACTCAGGCAACTTTTTTCATTGATAGTGTTATTAATTAAAAATGTCTCAGCGTACAAACCAATCTGATCAAGCCGCGTCTTCTGTTCGCGATTTGCCCTAACCGTCCCTAAACGAACCTGCTCATTGTCGCTGTAACTCCGGATTACTAATTGCACCAAAGATGCAAGTACTACAAAAAGGGTCTGTTTATTGTCCAAAGCAAACTTACGCAGTAATGAAGCTAACCTGTCGTCAAGTTTACGGACACTTTGACCACCATCGCCGCTTGGGACTAAATTTCTCTCAGCACAGACGGGCACAGTTGCCACCGCATCATGGCTTAACATTTGACGCCAATAGAGCCAAGAAGCCTGTCTTTCATTATTCGTGACTACCTTCGGTTGATAGATATCCTTAATAGGCAACGCTTCTTCAATATCTGTTGATGTATATCCATAACAATAACCAAAGTAAATAGACTCCAGATCCTTCAGAAAAACGTCGTGTGACCAACCGTCATAGACAGTGTGATGCACTTTCAGAATAAGGAAAATCTCGCTGCCAGCGTCAAACACATCAACCGCAGAAAAGGTGCCGCTTTCAATATCAAGCGGTTGACTTAGAGCTTCTCCGACTCGCTGCTGCACAATTTCAGGAGTTTCAAGAGACAGATCGTGCTGTCGAATAATTTTATCCGCATTACCGACTTCGAGGAGGATCTGTTCCCTCTCAAGCCGTAAGGAAGTTCTCAAAGACTCATGCTTATGTAATAGAGTTGTCAGGGTTTTCATCAGGAGCGCGCAATCGATATTGCCGCTAATCTGGTAAGCGTATCTGAGATCATAAATATCGCTACGTTCGCTACTCAAGCTGGCAAACCAGATGCTTGTCTGTGTATGGGTCGCTTTGGTCTTTCCGTTTTGCACATTCACCACCGCTGCTTCCTCAGTAACTGAGGTAACGGGTGTCATTTTCGCCGCCACTTTGACCAAGGTGCGCAGTTCTAAAATGTCTGAAAACTTCAGAGCATAATCGGCAAGTTCCGCAACCAACCGAATGGCTAATGCACTGGTACCTCCCAGCAGAAAGAAATCATCCTCCTGACCAACGGCGTCAATCTTCAGCAGTTTCTTCCAGTATTCCGCCAATTTGGCTTCGTGTTCAGTCAGTTCTTCTGAACTAGGGGCAGAGTGATTATTCAGCGATTCACTAGCCTGTTCTTTGAGTAGCTTTCTGTCAATCTTGCCGTTCTGATTTTTAGGCAGACAGTCGATCAACCTAATATGATCGGGGATCATATATCCGGGCAATGATGCTCTTAATGAATCCAGTAGCCAAGCTTCATTCACGTCTGAGCTCGGTAACGATGAAACATAGGCGAACAGCTGTTTAGACTGTGCTAACTCAACAACAACAACACAGCACGATTCCACACCCTGTTGGCGGAGAATGGTATTTTCAATTTCACCGATTTCGACCCGATAACCGTTTATTTTGATCTGCCTGTCTTTTCTCCCATAGAAATCGAGTTCACCATCCGGACGTCTTTTGACCAAATCACCCGTCAGATAAATCACGCCAGCCTGATGATCCTGAACAAATTTCTCTTTCGTCAATGTTTTTCGGTTCAAATAGCCGTATCCGACTCCAATCCCCGAGATCCCTAGCTCGAATACATCTCCCTCGCTCCCGACAACCTCGTATAGATGAAAATGCATGTTGGCAATAGGATGACCAACCGTAGGTACAGCAGGAACATTTTTCTCGCATGGCACAATAGACTGGAAAATGGCACATTCAGTGGGGCCATACACGTAGTACAGCGCCTTACCGTCTGCCCACTGCGCCACAATCTTTTCACCAAACATTTCTCCGCCAGTCACCACCGTTTTAATCGTTGGAAATTGCCTAGGCTGTAGATGAGTTAAGAAAGTCGACATGAAAAAGGCCGTATCCACCGCCTCATCATGAATCAGAATTTGGAGGGCATCCAAATCATAACGCTGAGCATTGGTCGCAATCACAAGGGTACTGCCACTCAGCAGTGACGTGAAAATCTCCCATAACGATACATCAAATCCAATCGAGGAGAACTGCAGAATCTTACTATCGCTCGATATCGCCATTTCAGAAATCGACTGCTCAATCACATTCAGTAATGCCTGATGAGAGATAATCGCCCCTTTGGGACGGCCAGTACTGCCTGACGTATAAATGGCATAACAACTTGAACGGTCTGTTACAAATTTACCCGGTAGAGATGTATGTTTTCCTCCTGTTGCCTCATCAAGACAGTCATAAGGGATCTTACTATCAATATTAGATGCCAAGTGTTTTTCAGTCAGTACACAAGCACACGCAACATCATCCAGAATCTGATTCAGCCTACGCGGTGGTGTATTAGCGTCCACTGGGATAAATGTCCGGCCTGATTGAATCACAGCGAGGATTGCAGCAATCAGTTCAATGCCTTTATCCAGATACAGATAGACATAATCACAACTGGGAGAGCAGCGATGAATCCGTTGTTGATATACTTCTGCCAGAGCATACAATTCAGCATACGTCACCTCTTGATCCTGGTAAATGAGCGCTGTTTTCTGACAATGCCTGACCGCCATACTTTTCAGAGATTGAAGTAGACGACTTTGATGAACTGAGGACATAACTACACCTAGACCTGATTAAAGCTGACGATTTCATGAAGCTTCCGAGAAAACACCTTAACGAAATGAGCGATACTTTCTTCACGATACAGTGAGGTATCAAACAAAACATCCAGCACGATATCGTCTTGTTCAAGATTGATATAGAACCAGAAGTCATTTTGGGAAAACACCCGAGTCGGGGTAAACGACTGTTTCATCATATACCTTGAACTAGGCATTTCGGGCGTATCCAGCGACTCTAACGTCAGGCCGACATCAAACAGCGGAAAGCGCCCCTTTGGCCACTTAATTCCTTTACTCGAGACTATACGTTCGAACGGATAAGCGCCATACGCCATGCTGTCGGCTAGAGTTTCAGAAACAGCTTGAATGACTTGATCGGTCGATGTATAAGCCGCGATATCCATCGCGACTGGGATCGGATTTAAAAAACAACCAACTTCCTCGCTGCTAAGCAAGCGGCGGATGTTATATGGAAAGCCAAAAGACACTTGAGAGGACTGAGTGATGTCGCTTAACATCATAGCCAAAGCTGATGACAACACGGAAAATTCAGTGGTCCGATAGTGCTGAGCAGCAGAAGCGACATCGCCTCTAAAGTCGGACAGGACATGATGACAGACACTCCCCTCACCATTTTTTTGTTCTCTGGGAAAGTCTGTAGGCAACTTCAACAGATAAGCTTCTCCTCCCGTAGGACTCTGGGTCCAGTACTGCTCAGCTTCACGGAGAGATCTTGCACCAACTACATGTTGTTCACTACGTGTCTCTGAGTACCTGCTTTCAGGTGTACCTGAGGCAAAAGAATGCCTTTCGATATCCGCCATGATTCTATCAATGCTGAAAACATCCGCGATAGCATGATGAATAAGCATGACGAAGTATCGCTCTGTACCATGTTGCAATAAATAAAACTGAAACAGCTGGGTTGTCAGAGATAAGCTTCTTCTGAATATTCGGTTGAGCATCTCTTCCAACGTACTATCCTGAATTTCCAGTTCCTGATAAACTTGGTCTATGTCAACAGCAACAGACTTTCTGGTGATCCTTCCTTTTTCAAGCAAGAATGTAGAAGACAGTACATCATGCTGACGAATAACCGCCTGACAAGCCTGGCGCAAGTCAGCCACAGGAAATTCTCTATCGAGCTTCCAATAATCCAGAATGTTAAAGATTGATTTATCCTGCTGGAGTAAGCTCGTCACCAGAAAGCGGCAAGCCGAAGAGGAAGCGCTCCATATATCACTGTCAGTTAAGTGCAATTGATTAACTTCTGTTGCCGTCTCGTAAAGTGACAACCATTCCTTAAAGGTTGAACTCTTCATCAACTCTTTCAATGGAATTGGATTTGTCAGCGTATCATTCAGATCTTTTGAAAGCTGAATGAAATCCATACTGGACGCACCTAACTCGTAGAGACAGGTGGTATCACAGATTTCCAAATTGCCAAGTGTTTTACGCCAAATTTTCTGAATCTTATCTGCTGGCGTGATTACTGTCGCTTGATTCAACGTACTCAGATAAACCTGTGCGATGCGTTTCAAACCTTTCCTGTCGACTTTTCCGTTCACCGATAATGGAATCTCAGCAACATCATGATAATGTGCGGGAACCATTCGGGCAGGCAAAAATGTCAGTAGGCGATCACGATTCAATAATCCGGTGTTTGTTCCCTGCTCATAAAGACACAGCAAGCTTCCAATATTGTCGCCTTCCTCAACATACACCAAATGAAAACGGTTCACGGAAAGTGTTTCAGCGATGATCCGCTCGACTTCTTCTAATTCAACGCCTGCCCCAGCTATTTTCACCAAGTTGTCCCCCCGTCCGACAAAGCGCAGTTCACCTGCCGCATTCCGGGACGCCAGATCGCCGGTTCGGTACATTCTTTTGCCATGAATTGGATGGGCGACAAATTTTTCATCCGTGACAACCGGATTTCTCAGATACCCTTGTGCGAGACCTGGCCCACTTACACAAATTTCGCCGACTTCATTGTCAAAACAAAGCCCCCACTTTGGATGAATAATATCCACTAGGTGGTGAGCAATACCTTTGCCAATCAGTACCTCATCATCTTCAGGACCAAACTGATAAACGGTACTCCAAACTGACGTTTCAGCAGGACCGTATTCGTTATAAACCTCAGTATCCGGTAGACTCTTCTGGTGAAACTGAATTAAAGACATGCTAAGAGTATCGCCACATAAAACGACCTGCCTGACCCCCTTCAAGCTACCGGAGTGGCTTTCTAACAAAGCTAAATAAATCGCGGGCACCATCATGAAATGAGTGACTTTGTGACTTTTGATCAACCGAGCCAATGCCACCACATCATTTCTGTCACTATCACTGAACAGCACTAGCGACGCACCGGACAGTAAGGTCGAAAAATAGTCGTTAACGGCAGAGTCGTAAAAAACGGATGGATACTGAAGAATAACGTCACTGGCATCTAATCCGTAGTAATGCTGACGGTAGAGCACGGTATGCGTTATGCCCTGATGAGGAACCACCACACCTTTCGGCAACCCCGTTGAGCCAGAGGTGAAAATTGTATATGCAATGTCCTCCGGAGAGTATGCTAGCACCAGATTCGCAGAACTTTCATCAGACTCAAATAATGCTCGGTCCGTGACAGTTCTTTCTGCACAAAGTCCATACAGCATCCCTTCAAATACTGGGCTAGTTATCACCAGATCCGGCTGCGTGAGTTCAAGCTGACTGCACAGCCGCGCTTCCCCATCATACGGGGACAACGGTACATACTGGGCACGGGTTTTGAGGATCCCTATAATGATCGGTAGCAAAAACACACTGCGTTCCATCAGAATACAGATAGTTGCCTGTGGCTGAATCTCAAAGGTATTGATGAGAGTTCTCGCAATTGTATTGGCTTTTTTATTTAACCAATCAAACGTATAGACTTCATGTTCAAACCGGATTGCCGGACATTGGCTGTGCTTTTCTACGACTTTTTCAAATTCACGGATCAGGTGACTGGGCTGGCTGCGAAATGACAGCTGTTCTTCCGTCTTTTGATAAATGTCATCATTTACTCGATTGATCGCGACATTTACATTCGGGTGTGACAGTGTTTTTTCAATCAGTTGTTGTAAGGCCAGACACATTCCATGAAATGTTGATTCATGCTGGTAGTGGTCAGCCCGCCCCATAACTTTGATATTCAATGAGGAAGCCGTTCGACAGACCGAAATGACCAACGGAAAATCAATTTTCTCATTGAAAGAGCACAGATACTCCAAAGTCCCATGTACCCCAGTACTTTCCGTAAATTCCAGTAGTACAGAGGCCCTTGTCACATCAACACCGGACTCAACAATCAGATCATACAGTGAGACCTTTCCGTTGATCAGCCCCTCATAGAAATCATCCCGAGTCTGAACAAGCAGATCACCAAAATACCGCTCAGGCTTCACATGACAACACACGGGAAAATAACTTGAATATAATCCGACATCTGCAGATGAATTCCAATAACCGCGCTGGTCCAAACTTGTATTTAGAATAAATGTTTCTTGATCAAAATATCTGGCAATAAAAATCTCGCTAAGCGCTAGCATCAGAACAAAAGGGGTGACTTCAGCAGACTCAACAATATGGTTAAACTGATTCAGCACTGGTTCCTCAAGCTGAAACTCATAGGAAAAAGCAGCATCATCAGCCCGATCGATCTGTTTTTCGAGATTGACCAAAGATACCGCAGACTGATAGTCCATCAGCCGATCCCGCCAAAAACTGAGCTGAGCCATTCTCTCTTCGCTGTCATGCCAAGCAATAACTTCGTCGGTGTAGGCTTGGTATGATGCCAGATCAGCCGATGCTGTGGACGTTTCAAGTTTACCTATCAGTTCTTTTTCCAGCCGCGCCTCAATCCATGCCAGTGTGTGAGCATCACAGACAATGTGGTGAATGGATAGGATAAACCAACAGCAACCTTCCCCTGGACTGACTGAAACTTTAACCAGCTCACTCTGCTCCAGATCTGAGCAGGTAAACTGATGTGGTAACAACTTGCCACTGTCTGGGTTCTGCTGAATAAAAGGCGTATACCCATGGGCAAAGCATACTTCCACAACATCACTTGAGCATCTGAATCGAGCACTCAGCACAGGCAAATCTGAAATGACTTTCTGAATAGATTTGCTCAGTTGCTCCAAAGAGCAGTTTCGCACCCGATAAAGCTGACTGATTTTATATAAATCACACTTCGCGGCATTCTCTAGAAACATTTTGTACAGCACAGCCTGTTGAGGGTGAGCCTGCTGCCATGGTGTGTATGAACTGTAAACGTTATGCATCTGATACAGCTCCATCCATCAGATTTTTGAGTGACTGCTTCGATGTCAGGAGGTCTCTGATATTGATCTCGATACCGAATTGCTTCTTCATCTCGAATCTCAGTTTCAGAGCCACTAAACTAGCCCCCCCTAACTCCCTGAACGATTTCGTATGATCGAAATTATCAATACCAAGAATGGTTTTAACCAATTTATCTCGGGGATCATCATGAGACATATAAGTAGCCGCTTTTCGCTCAGTCAGTAAATGGACGTAAGTCTTGGTCATATCTTTGAGCGCCATTTTTCCATTTTCATTGTAAATAAACTGCTCCATCTGAATGGCCTTGTAGCTGACAGAGGAAGGCATGACATTTGTAAACACAGGAACCTGTCCGGCTTTTGCCGAGTCAGCAAGAATATAAAATACAAGTAAGTCAGTATTTAAAATTGCCTTTACATCAACTGAAAGACTGGCGATACGGACACAATCCACAATATCATTGGTCTTTAATATCTGATTTTCGATTTCCGAAAGACTGAGTCTGATACCAGATATCTTGACCTGCTCATCCCGTCTCCCTTCAAAAACAATGTCACCATTTGAGTCAATATATCCAAAATCGCCAGACTGATAGGCCACAGCTCCTGAGTCACAGGGAATAAAACTGCTGTTATCATGATTCAGATACCGGCACATGCCTATCCCAGAAATATAAATTTCACCAACCTCGCCGTCTGGCAAGGGCTGCATATGTTCATCGAGAACCTCTATGACAGTGCCGCTGAAAGGTTGACCAATCGGTAAGCTTTTCAAGTTACGATAATTTTCCTGATCGATGACATAGTGAGTCGCAAGCATGGTTGTTTCAGTAGGACCATAAATATTCGCGACAACATCAGTATCAAAACAGGACAAAGCCTGCGCCAGCACGTCTTTCGTTAAAACATCACCGCCCAAAAACAGATACTTCAGATTCAACTTTTCCTCAAAATCGGAAAACTCACACAGCGCCTGAATAAACGAAGGCACCTGATTAATAAAGTTGACGCTGTATTGTTTAATGGTATTCAGATAGCCTGAGAGTTCATTAAGGTATACCTTCGGTGGGGTAATGAGAGTGCCACCACAATATAAAGTGGATAAGGTTACAAAAAGAGAGATATCGAATGAAACACTGCAACACCAGAGAGCATTCAGGTGATGGTCAAAGCCCAAATCTCTGGTTGTATTTGAAATACGCTGACTGATGTTTTCAGTACTGACAAAAACAGGCTTTTTCTTACTCACACTACCTGAGGTGAAATAAAGAAACCCACCTGACTCTAGCCCCATATCAGGTAAATCGTCCGTACCTGAATCCAGAATAAGCTGATCAAGTACAATGTTCTCAAATGCAATACTAAGATCAGATGCCACCAATGGTTCAGAAAAGGACAGACCAGAATCGGTCATCAAGGCTTTCTGAGTATCCGCGTCAAAATTTGTTACCTCAATCGGAT